>NZ_AMXD01000194.1 GCF_000310185.1 Thauera aminoaromatica S2
TCGGCACCGGTGGCGATCCAGTAGCCGCCCGAGGCCGCCACCGAGCTCATCGACGCGATCACCGGCTTGCCGGCCTGGCGGGTGAGTTCGAGTTCGCGACGGATGAGCTCCGAGGCCCAGGCGCTGCCGCCCGGGCTGTCGATGCGCAGCACCAGCGCCTTGATGTCCTCGTCCTCGCGCGCCTCGCGGATCAGGCGGGCGAAGGTGTCGCCGGCGACCACGCCGGCCGGCTCGGCGCCATCGACGATGGTTCCCTGGGCGACGATCACCGCCACGCTGCCGGCGGCGTGACGGGTGTCGTCCGCAGCGAGCGCGAGATAGGCCTCGGCCTCGATGGTGCGCACGTCCTTGCCCTCGTGGTCGGTGCCGACGGCCTCGATCAGGCGGGCGCGCCATTCATCGCGGGTGCTGAAGCGGTCCACCAGGCCGGCGGCGAGCGCGGCCTTGGCGGCATCGCCCCCGGCGGCGGCGAGCGCGCCGCGGATGTCGTTCACATGCGCGTCGATCGCCGCGGGCGCGAGCTTGCGGCTGGCGGCGATGTCGTCGCGCATGAAGCGCCACAGCCCGTCGAGCAGGTCGCGGGTGGCCTCGCGGTCCTCGTCGGACATGTCGCTGCGGGTGAAGGGCTCGGAGAAGGACTTGTACTCGCCGACGCGGAACACGTGCACCTTGACCCCGAGCTTGTCGAGCGCGTCGCGGAAGTAGGTGCCGTAGCGCGCCAGGCCGCGCAGCAGCACGAAGCCGTCCGGCGACAGGTGGAGTTCGTCGGCCACCGAGGCGAGGTAGTACTGCGACTGGGTGAAGCGCTCGCCGCGCGCCAGCACCGGCTTGCCCGAGGCCTTGAAATCGGCGATCGCGGCGCGCAGCTCGGCAAGCTTGGAGAAACCGCCGCCGACCAGCTCGTCGGTCTCGATCACCAGCGCGGCGATGCGCGCGTCGTCGCGCGCCTTGCGCACCGCGTCCACCAGATCCGCCAGACGCAGCTGGCCGGCCGGTGCGCCCCCGGCGCGCAGCAGCGCCAGCGGTGACTCGAGCTCGGCCTGCTCGACGATCGTGCCCACCGGTCGCAGCACCAGCGCGGACCCGGCTTGCACCTCGGGCTCGGGGTGGAAGAAGAAGGACACCAGCACACCGAGGCCGAAGATCAGCAGGGCGTAGAAGACGCCGCGCACGACGAGGTCGAGCGCGCGCACGAACATGCGCAGCACGTTCAATAGGAAGCGGAACAGGCCCCGGATCATGCTGCTTGTCCTCGTGACGGATGGTTCAGCCCGCGCGGCGGCGGAAGACGAGGTCCCATACCCCGTGTCCCAGCTTCAGACCACGGTTTTCGAATTTCGTCAGCGGACGATGCTCGGGACGCGGGGCGAAGCCGTGGGCGGTATTCTCCAGCGCCGGCTCGGCGGAGAGGATCCCGAGCATCCAGTGCGCGTAGTCCTCCCAGTCGGTGGCGCAGTGGAAGTAGCCGCCGGGCGCGAGCTTGCGCGCGATCAGGGCGACGAAGTCGGGCTGCACGATGCGGCGCTTGAAGTGGCGCTTCTTGCGCCAGGGGTCGGGGAAAAACAGATGCACGCCGGCGAGCGCGCCGTCGCCGATCATGTCGCGCATCACCTCGACCGCGTCGTGCTGCATGATGCGCAGGTTGCCCAGATGGCCTTCCGCGATCAGCTTGCACAGCGCGCCGACGCCGGGCGTATGCACCTCGATGCCGAGGAAGTCGCGATCCGGCATCGCCGCGGCGATCTTCGCCGTGGTCTCGCCCATGCCGAAGCCGATCTCGAGGATCTTCGGCGCCTTGCGGCCGAAGGCCTCGTCCAGATCGAGCGGCGCGGCGCGGTAGTCGATGCCGACCTTCGGCAGCATGTCGTCGAGATAGCGCTGCTGCGCCTCGGACATGCGCCCCTGGCGCAGCACGAAGCTGCGGATGCTGCGGCTGGAGAAGCGGTGCTCGGGGCTGTCGCGGCCGATGATCTCGACACCGGCGACGGGTTCGTCAGGCACTTCGCTCATGAACCGATCAACCCCTGGGTCGGCGAGCTCGGGTCGGCGGTGTAGAACTTGCGCGGCATGCGCCCGGCGAGGAAGGCCTCGCGGCCGGCCTCGACCGCCTTGCGCATCGCGCTCGCCATCAGCACCGGCTTGCCGGCGGCGGCGATCGCGGTGTTCATCAGCACGCCGTCGCAGCCCAGCTCCATCGCGATCGCGGCATCCGATGCGGTACCGACGCCGGCGTCGACCAGCACTGGCACCTTGGCGTTGTCGATGATCAGGCGCAGGTTCCACGGGTTGAGGATGCCCATGCCGGAGCCGATCAGCGAGGCCAGCGGCATGATCGCGACGCAGCCGATGTCTTCCAGCATCTTCGCCTGGATGGGGTCGTCGGCGCAGTAGACCATGACGTCGAAGCCGTCCTTGACCAGGGTCTCGGCGGCCTTGAGCGTCTCGGGCATGTTGGGGAACAGGCTCTTGGGGTCGCCGAGCACCTCCAGCTTGACCAGCGCGTGGCCATCGAGCAGCTCACGCGCAAGGCGCAGCGTGCGCACCGCGTCGTCGGCGGTGTAGCAGCCGGCGGTGTTGGGCAGGATGGTGAATTTCTCCGGCGGCAGCACGTCGAGCAGGTTGGGTTCGCCCGGGTTCTGGCCGATGTTGGTGCGGCGGATGGCCACGGTGACGATGGCAGCGCCGCTGGCGTCGATGGCCTCGCGCGTCTCGGCGAAGTCCTTGTACTTGCCGGTGCCGACAAGCAGGCGGGAGTGGTAGGCCTTGCCGGCGATGACCAGGGGGTCGTTCATGTTGGGAGCCTGTAAGGGTTTGTCTGAGGAATGGGAGCCAGTCGAGGCACCGCCGCACGGTGCAGGACCCTGCAGGAGCGGCGCAAGCCGCGATCGGGGCGCCGGACCTCGGCGCGGTGCTGAGGGAGCGCGGTCGCCGCCGCCCGGCCGTAATCGCGGCTTGCGCCGCTCCTACGGGACACGCAGGTCGGGGGCTTCAGCCGCCGCCGACCGCGACGACGATTTCGAGCTTGTCGCCGTCGGCGAGCTTCACCTCGGCGTGGCGGGCCTTGGGCACGATCTCGCCGTTGCGCTCGACCGCGAGGCGCTTGCCGACGAGGCCGCGCGCCTCGAGCAGGGCAAGCACCGAGAGGTCGGGCTGGAGCGATTCGGGCTGACCGTTGAGGAGGACCTGGATCATGGCGTTCGAGGCTGTTCGGGAGCCGAAAATCTTATCACGCCAGCCGTTTGACTTTTCCCTTCGCGGGCGCTAAGTTCCAGCCACCTAGCGCCGATTTGATCAACAGCTTGCGGGCGCTCAACAAATACGGCTAAAGCGAGGGCACCCAGTCCGCGTTTGCAGCCGGCTGGGTTTTTTGTTTTGCAGATGACGAAAATGATCGCACCCCAATCGGTCGGCGTGGTCGTGCCGCAGCGGGCGGAGTTCACCACGCCGCTCGCGCTGCGCAGCGGCGGCACGCTGAACAACTACCACCTCGTCTACGAAACCTACGGCACGCTCAATGCGGACCGCAGCAACGCGGTGCTGGTGTGCCATGCGCTGTCGGGCTCGCACCACGTCGCCGGCACCTACGCCGACGCGCCGCACAACGTCGGCTGGTGGGACAACCTGATCGGGCCGGGCAAGCCGCTCGACACGCGCAAGTTCTTCGTGATCGGGGTGAACAACCTCGGCGGCTGCTACGGCTCCTCTGGCCCCAACCAGATCAACCCCGCCACCGGCAAGCTGTGGGGGGCGGACTTCCCCTTCGTCACGGTGGAAGACTGGGTCGAATCGCAGGCGCGCCTGGCCGACCGGCTCGGCATCGAGCGCTTCGCCGCGGTGGTCGGCGGCTCGCTCGGCGGCATGCAGGCGATGTCGTGGGCGCTGCAGTACCCGGACCGCGTCGGCCACGTCGCGGTGATCGCCGCCGCGCCCAAGCTCACCGCGCAGAACATCGCCTTCAACGAGGTCGCCCGCCAGGCCATCCTGAGCGACCCCGAGTTCCACGGCGGCCACTACTATGCGCATGGCGTGGTGCCGACGCGTGGCCTCAAGCTGGCGCGCATGGTGGGTCACATCACCTACCTGTCCGACGACTCGATGGCGGAAAAATTCGGCCGCAGCCTGCGCCACGGCCGCAACACCTACAGCTACGACGTCGAATTCGAGATCGAGTCCTACCTGCGCTACCAGGGCGACAAGTTCGCCGGCTACTTCGACGCCAACACCTACCTGCTGACCACCAAGGCGCTCGACTACTTCGACCCCGCCTTCGAGTATGGCGGCCACCTGCCCGCGGCGCTTGCCCGCGCCAGCGCCGACTTCCTGGTGATTTCCTTCACCACCGACTGGCGCTTCTCGCCCGAGCGTTCGCGCGAGATCGTCTACGCGCTGCTGCACAACAAGCGCAACGTCAGCTACGCCGAGATCGACTGCCCGGCCGGCCACGACTCCTTCCTGCTCGACGAGACGCGCTACCACAAGCTGCTGTCGGCATGGTTCGACCGCATCGAGGTTTAAATTGATACAACCCCCAAGCTCACTGCGTTCGCTGCCCCCCGAGGGGGCGTCAGTACGCTTGAGACGGCTCGGCGCACACTGACATGACTTCCTATCGCTACGACTACGACGTGATCACCCAGTGGATCGAGCCCGGCGAGAAGGTGCTCGACCTGGGCTGCGGCGACGGCGAACTGCTGCGCCACCTGATGGACGTGCGCCAGGTGCAGGGCTACGGCGTCGAGAACGACCCCGACAAGCTGCTCGCCAGCGTAAATAACGGCGTCAACGTGATCCAGATGGACCTCGAAAAGGGCCTCGTCGGCCTGGAGGACGGCTTCTTCGACCATGTGATCATGAGCCTGTCGCTGCAGGCCATGCACAACACGCTGGGCATTCTCGCCGAGATGCTGCGCGTGGGCCGCGAGGCCGTGGTGAGCTTTCCCAACTTCGGCTACTGGCGCCACCGCCAGAGCATCCTCAACGGCCGCATGCCGGTGTCGGAGAGCCTCCCGCACCAGTGGTTCAACACCCCCAACGTGCGCTTCTTCACCATCGCCGACTTCGACGCGCTGTGCGAGATGAACGGCATCGCGGTGCGCGAGCGCCTCGCCTTCGACGAAGGCAAGCTGGTACTCGACGAGGCCAACTTCCTCGCCAGCGTGGCGGTGTACCGCCTGGGACGCAACGGCTGAGGCGCCCGCTGCCGCGGGCCTCCCAGACTGAACCGTGACCGCGCTGCGGTCACGGGCACAGGAGACGCGCAGCGATGCAGGAGAACAGCCAGGCCGTCCTCGTCGCCACCGGCGCGCTTCCCGCGTTGATCCTGATCGCCGCGGCGCTGACCTTGCCGGTGTGCCTGACGCTGCTCGCCTTGTACCGACGGGCGGTGCTGCGCTCGATGGCGCTCGCCAGCCCGGCCGCGGGGCTCGGCGGCTCGCGCCGGCCGCAGACCGCCCCCGCGGCACCACCAGCGGCAGCGCTGCGCCTGG
>NZ_AMXD01000195.1 GCF_000310185.1 Thauera aminoaromatica S2
CGGCCGCGGGCAAGGCGCTGCCGTCGGCCCGCCGCACGCCGCGCGCGGCCCATTCGGCCATCGGCTGCTTGTTGCGCCGGCCGGCGTCGGCGGTGTCCATGCCGCGCGGCAGGCGGACCTCGAAGCCCCAGCGCAGGTCACTGCGCCAGCCGGCGCGCGCGAGGAAGTTGGCGGTCGAGGCGAGCGCGTCGGGTACGCTGTCGATGAGGTCGCGGCGACCGTCGCCGTCGAAGTCCACCGCCAGGCGCATGAAGGTCGAGGGCATGAACTGGGTGTGGCCGAAGGCGCCCGCCCAGGAGCCGGTGAGACGCTCGGGCGCGACGTGGCCCTCCTGCAGGATCTTCAGCGTGGTGAAGAATTCGCCGCGGAAGAAGGCCTGCCGGCGCCCGAAGCAGGACAGCGTGGACAGCGAAGTCAGCAGCGGCCGGCTGCCGAAGTTGCGCCCGTAGTTGCTCTCCACGCCCCACACCGCAACCACGGTCTCGGCATCCACGCCGTAGCGGCGCTCGACCTCGGCGAGCACCTCATTCCACTGCGTCAGCATCGCGCGCCCGTCGGCGACGCGCTCCTCGTCCACCAGCGCGGCGAGGTAGTCCCAGATCGGGGTGACGAACTCGGGCTGCGCGTCGAGGAAGCCGATCACCGCCATGTCGGGCGCGAGCGCGGCCGTGTGGGTGTCGAAGGTCTCGCCATGCACGCCCTTGGCCGCGGCCTCGCCGCGCAGCTTGGCGAGGCAGGACGCGAACGCGGCCTCGTCGGCAGCGGCAGACAGGGGCAGCGAGAGCGCCGCGAGCGCGGCGGCGAGCAGGAGAGGACGGGAAGACATGGACAAGGCCTGTTATGCGATTGCGGATGGGCGCCGCAGTCTAGCACCGCGAGGAGGCGGATCGCCGCGCGACGGCTGCAGGCGCCCGCAGCGTCGTGCCCCCTCCCGTAGGAGCGACGCAAGTCGCGATAGCTGCGGTCGAACTGCGCCTGCGCAAACCGCGGGCGCACTGATCGCGACTTGCGTCGCTCCTACGCCGCTCCTCGGGCGTGGAAGCGGGACTGCGAGCTTCGCGAGGGCTGCTCAAGGCTCCACCTTCACCACATTGCCAGGCGCGTCCCATACGCCGCGGGCGCTTGCCCGCGTGCCGTCGAAGACCAGCCAGCTCTGGCTGCCGTAGTGTGGCAACGCGCGCTGCAGCGCGCGCAGCGCGGCGGGGTCGGCGGCGGCGATCACGGCGAGCGCCGGGCCGCGCTCACGCTGCACGGTCCACACCCTGGCGCTGCCGCCTGCGGGCATGCCCCGGGGCTGTGCCGCCAGGCCGGCACCGACGAGCACCGCGGCCACCGCGGGCTCGCTGCCCACCAGCAGCACCGGCCCGCCCTCTGCGCCCAAGGCTGGGAGACCTGCCAGCGTCGGCGTGCGCTCGAACAGGCGGGCGGCGAGCGCCTGCGCCGCCTCGGCGAATGCACTGTCCGCCCCTCTCGGCGTGCCACCGCTTGCGCCACTCCCTGCGCCACTCCCTGCGCCACTCCCTCCGCCACTCCCTGCGCCACTCACTGCGCCGCTCCCCGCCCCGCCCGCCTCCGCCTTTGCGTCGGCAAGCACCAGCCGCGGCGCGGCGGCGACGATCCACTGGCGCAGGATGGGCGGCAGTTGCGCGGCCTCGGGCAGGCGCCACAGGCGCAGCTCCGGGTCGAGGGCCACGCCCTCGGGCACGAAGCCGGCGGTCAGCTCCACATCGGTGCGGCCCGCGGCGAACTCGACGACCCGGGTCTCTACCCGATCCCCCGCCACGAGCTGCAGTGGCAGCCGCAAGGCGTGCACCGGTCCCGGTTGCGCCAGGCTCACGCGCACGCGCGCGCCCTGCCCGGCCGGCTCCATCAAGCGTGCCCGTTCGATGCGCGGCGCCGGCCCGCCGGGCAGCTCCAGCCACTGGCGGAAGAAGCCCTGCAGCGGGCGCCCGGCCGCCTCCTCGAAGGCGGCGCGCAGTTCGTCCCAAGTGGCGATACGGAAGCGCTGGCGTTCCCAGAAAAGGCGGATGCCGCGCGCGAACGCGTCCTCGCCGATTTCGTCCTGCAGCATCACGAAGACCATCGCCGCCTTGCCGTAGCCCACCGCGGCCGCGGCGCCGTGGGTGCGCGAGCGGAAATCGGCGAGCGGTGCGTGCGAATCCGCCGGCAGCGCGGCGAAGTCGCGCAGCCAGCCCAGGCGCATCTCGCGCGCTGCGGCGGCCGACGCCTCGGCCTTGTAGGCGTAGTCGGCCATGAAGGTGGTCAGTCCCTCCGACCAGTTGCCACGCGCGTAGTCGACCAGCACGCCGTTGCCCCACCAGTTGTGCAGCACCTCGTGACCGAGCGAGCTCGCGCGGATGAAGGGCAGGCGCAGCACCTGCTCGCCGATGTAGGTCAGCGTGGGCATGCCGAAGCCGGTCGGCAGCGGGCTCGCCACCACCGAGAACTCGGTGAAGGGGTAGGCGCCGATCTGTGCCGAGTAGCGCTCGATGTAGCGCTGGCTGTCGGCGAGGTAGGCCTCGGCCAGCCCGGCCTCGCCGTCGAGCGCGGCGGGAAAGTAGGTGCGCAGGCGCAGCGGCCGGCCGTCGGCCTGGGTGGCGAGGCGTTCGCGCACCACCCAGGGCCCGGCCATCAGGTCGATGCCGTCTGCCGGATGTTCGAAGACGAAGCGCGCGCGGTAGGGCTCGCCTGCCGCGGCGGGGCGCTGCTCGTGCGCCAGTCGTCCGGCGACCAGCGCCGGCTGGCCGCCACGGACCACGAGGTCCACCTCGTAGGCGAAGAGGTCGGCCGGACGCGGATACCAGCCGCTGCCACTGGCGAGGAAGCTGCCCGCTGGCGAGGCCATCGGCGGCATGGCCTGCAGCACCTCGCGGTGGTCGCGTGCCTGCTCGAGCGCGGGCAGCTTGCCGCCGTAGCGCAGGCGCAGCTCGGCGCCGGCCGGCGCATCCACCCGCCAGGCGCGCAACGTACCGCGGCTGCCCGCGGCACGCAGCGGCAGCGCATGCCCGTCGGCGCTCGCGGCCTGCGGCTGCAGGGATTCGTGCAGCACGAAGCGGTAGCCGGCTTCGGGCGCACGCAGCACGGCCTCGACCTGAAGCTCGCCGCGCGCCGGATCGAGCTCGACCGCCAGATGCAGCCTGGCCGGCCCGGCCGCGGCCAGGGCGGAAGGAAGCCCGCCCAGCCAGCCGGCAAGCAGCAGCCACCCGAACAGCCCGCGCAGCATCTCAGCGCGCCTCGCGCGGGAAGCGCACCACCACCTCGACCGCCTTGCCTTCGCGCATCACCTGCAGCGGCAACCAGGTGCCCGCCGGCTGGCGGCGGATCAGGCCGATCAGCTGCGCGGAGCGCCGCACCGGCGCACCCGCCGCCTCGGTGATCAGGTCGCCGCGGCGCAGGCCGCTGCGCTCGGCGAGGCTGCCCGGCGTGAGCTCGGCGATGCGGATGCCGCCGTCGGTGTCGTCGAGCCCCACCCCGAGCCGCGGCGGCGGAGGCGGCGGCTGGCGCAGCGCCGGTACGGCGAACACCGCGTCGGCGAGGCCGGCGGGGAGCTCCACGCAAGGCGTCGCCGCCTCGACCGGCATCAGCTGGCCGATGCTCGGCTCGCCGAGCGCGGCGAGCTGATGGGCCACGCCGTGGCCGTGGCGCACATGCCCGCTCCCCATGATGCCCACTGCGAACGGCAGGCTGCCGTCCGCGGCGGCGTGGCGCGCGCGGCCGGCGAGCAAGGCTTCGGCCATCGCACGGTCCCAGGCGAGCTGGGAATCCACGAAGTTGCGGAAAGCGGCATCGCCGCGCGCCGGCTTGCCCTGGTCCTTGCCGTGCTGGCGCATCTGGGCGTGCTGGCTGTGGATCTCGAAGAGGAAGTCCTCGTAAGCCGACACCGCCGCGGCCGGCCGACCGACGCCCTCGCGCTCGCCCTCGGGCACGCCGTCCCAGCCCTTGTCGGCGATCCGCCGGGTGAGCTCCGC
Organism: Thauera aminoaromatica S2; assembly: GCF_000310185.1. Taxonomy (GTDB): domain Bacteria; phylum Pseudomonadota; class Gammaproteobacteria; order Burkholderiales; family Rhodocyclaceae; genus Thauera; species Thauera aminoaromatica. Next base: position 3,969 of record NZ_AMXD01000195.1, read on the forward strand.
GTCGATGTTGAGCGCGAGCATCGGGATACGGTTCATGCGCGCGAAGTGGAAGAGCGGCAGGTAGAGCTCCGCCGGCATGCTCCACACCTTGCCCCATTCCGACTGCTGCAGGAACTCCGCCTCGGTCAGCTCGCCCGCCACCCAGCGGTCGAGCACCGGCTGCGCCCGGCGCGGGAACATCTCGAAACCGATCACCATCCGTGGGCGCAGCGCATGCAGCGTGGAGAGGGTCTGCAGCTGCCAGCGGTGGTGGTCCATGTCGTCGTGCTGCTCGCCGAGCAGCACGACCGCACGCCCGGCCATCGCGGTCAGCAGCCCGCCCGCGTCCACCACCTGCGGCGTCACCCCGTCGGTGCGCGCCCAGCTCGCGGGCGCGAGGCAGGCGGGCGCGGCGGACGGGGCCTGGCTCTGCGCCGGGTTCGCCAGCGTCGGCAGCGTGCACAGGAGACCGCTCGTGAGCGCGCACGCGCGCAGCCAGGAGGAAGAGGACATGATCGTGGACTCGGGAGAAGAAACGTCAAGTAGAGCCCGCGCGCGCACGCGAGTTCCGCTCCCGCGCCGGACCGCTCAGGGGACGAAGTGGTCGACGCGGTCGGTGATCAGCCCGTCGAGGCCGAGCGCGCGCAGGCGTTCCGCCTCGGCGTCATCGTTCACGGTGTAGGCCAGGCGGCGCAGGCCGGCCGCGGCGGCCTGCGCCGCGGTCTCCGGCGTCCACGCCGCGCACTCCGCGATCACCGCGACGCAGCCGAGCGCACGCGCTTCGTCGAGCCAGCCGGCACGGAAGGTCTCGAGCAACAGCCCGTGCGGCGTGGCCGGCGCCACCGCGGCCGCAGCGGCGAGCGCGGTGGGAGAAAAGGAGCTCAGCAGCGGCGGCGGGACGACGGACGCCGCGGCCAGGACCTCGGCCACCCGGCGTCCGGTGCGGATCTCGTCGCCGGGTGCGGGCTTGATCTCGATGTTCAGCAGGCAGCCGCGCTCGCCGCAGAAGGCCAGCACCTGCGCGAGCGTGGGCAGGCGCTCGCCGGCGTGGCGGGGGCCGTGCCAGGCGCCCGCGTCGAGGCGCGCGAGCGTGCCCCACGGCTGCTCCACCGCGTCGCCACGGCCGTCGGTGGTGCGCTCGAGGCGGTCGTCGTGGAGCAGGAAGACCTCGCCGTCCGCGCTCAGGCGGGCATCGCACTCGAACATGCGGTAGCCGTGCGCATGGCCGAGCGCGAACGCGGCGAGCGTGTTCTCCGGCGCCAGCTTGCCGGCGCCGCGATGGGCGATCCAGAACGGATACGGCCAGGGCACGCTCATTCGGCCGACGCGGCCTTCGGCTTGCGCGCGCGGCGCGGACGCGGGGCGGGGTTCTCCGCCGCGGGCGTGCTCGCGGCGGGCGCGGCGCTCG
>NZ_AMXD01000196.1 GCF_000310185.1 Thauera aminoaromatica S2
GGCCACGCCGGCGTCCAGATGCGCGTCGGCCTCGCGTGCGAGCGGCGAGTCCGGCTTGCCGGTCATCGCGATCAGGCGGGCGCCCTGGCGCTTGACCAGGGGCACGATGGTGAGCAGCTCCTCGCTGGAGCCGGAGTTCGACAGTGCGATCACCACGTCTTCCGGGGTGATCATGCCGAGATCGCCGTGTGCGGCCTCGGCGGCATGCACGAAGTAGGCCGGGGTGCCGGTGCTGGCGAGCGTGGCGGCGAGCTTGCGGCCGATGTGGCCCGACTTGCCAACGCCGGTGACGATCACCCGGCCATGGCGCGCGAGGATGATCTCGACCGCGCGCTCGAATTCCTCGCCGATGCGCGCCCCGAGCGCGGCCACGGCGTCGGCCTCGATGCGCAGCACGCGGCGGGCGAGGGCGACGGCTCGGCTTTCGCCCGAAGCGGAAATTGGGTCCATGGATTCGATGCTTTAAACTGGCGCGGAAGGGAGACCGGTGGCTCGACGGGATGACGGCGCGCCGTTGCCGGCAAGCTCCCGATCGAGCGGATTGTATACCAAACACCCGCGCCGCCGCCCGGCAGCGCTGGCGCCACACGCGGCCGGGCTTCCATGCTGAATACCCTCGAATTCGTGGTCCTGCTGCTGGCCGCCGCCGTGGTGATGGTGGCCCTCTTCCGCAGCATGAACCTGCCGCCGGTGCTCGCCTACCTGCTCGTCGGCGCGCTCGGCGGGCCGCATGCGCTCGACCTGATGCAGGAGTCCGCCGGCGCGCGCCACCTCGCCGAGTTCGGCGTGGTGTTCCTGATGTTCTCGATCGGGCTGGAGTTCTCGCTCGGGCGCCTGATGGCGATGAAGCGCATCGTGTTCGGGCTCGGACTCGCCCAGGTGCTGACGACGATCGCGCTCGCCACCCTGCTCGGTCGCCTCGGCGGGCTGGGCTGGATCACCAGCTTCGCGCTCGGCGGCACGCTGGCGATGTCGTCCACCGCGATCCTCTCCAAGCTGCTCGCCGACCGCATGGAGCTCGACAGCCGTCATGGCCGCGAGGTGATCGGCGTGCTGCTGTTCCAGGACATCGCGGTGGTGCCGCTGCTGATCCTGCTGCCGGCGCTGTCGCGTCCGGCCGAGGAGATGATGTTCACCCTCGGCCTGGCGGCCTTCAAGGTCGTCTTCCTGCTCTCGCTCGTGCTGGTCTTCGGCCAGCGCCTGATGCGCTGGTGGTTCACCGTGATGGCGCGGCGGCGCTCGGGCGAGCTCTTCATGCTCAACGTGCTGCTGATCACGCTCGGGCTGGCCTGGCTGTCCGAGCGGGTCGGGCTGTCGCTCGCGCTCGGCGCCTTCCTTGCCGGCATGCTGATCTCGGAGACCGAGTACCGCTACCAGGTGGAAGAGGACATCAAGCCCTTCCGCGACGTGCTGCTCGGGCTCTTCTTCGTCACCGTCGGCATGTTGCTCGACGTCGCCGAGATCGTGCGCAACCTGCCGGCGGTGCTCGGCCTGCTCGGCGCGCTGCTGGTGCTCAAGTTCGGGCTGGTGTTCGCGGCCTCGCGCGTGTTCGGTTCGCCGGCGGGCACGGCGATGCGCTCCGGGCTGTGGTTGTGCGCGGGCGGCGAGTTCGGTTTCGTCCTGCTGTCGCAGATCCTCGACCTCGGGCTGATGCCCTACGGCCTCGCCCAGGCCGCGGTGGCCGCGCTGGTGCTGTCGATGCTGGTCGCGCCGCTGATCGTGCAGGTGAGCGACCGCCTGGTCATGCGCTTCGTCGCCTCGGAATGGTTGCTGCGCTCGATGGAGCTCACCCGGGTGGCGGCGCAGTCGCTCAACACCGAGCGCCACATCATCGTGTGCGGCTACGGACGCAGCGGCCAGTACCTGGCGCGCTTCCTCGAGCAGGAGAACGTCGCCTACGTCGCGCTCGACCTCGACCCGGAGCGCGTGCGCGAGGCGGGCGCGGCCGGGGACACCGTGGTGTACGGCGACGCCGCGCGGCGCGAGACCCTGGTCGCCGCCGGCATCCAGCGCGCGAGCGCGCTGGTGGTGTCCTTCGACGCGCTGGAGGCGGCGCTGCGGGTGATCCATCACACCCACGCGCTGCGTCCCGGCCTGCCGGTGGTGGTGCGCGCCGGCGACGAGGCCGACCTGGAGAAGCTTGCCCAGGCGGGGGCGGCCGAGGTGGTGCCCGAGGCCTTCGAGGCCAGCATCATGCTCGCCTCGCACGCGCTCGCGCTCACCGGGGTGCCGCTCAGTCGCGTGGTGCGGCGCATCCGCGAGATCCGCAGCCAGCGCTATGCGCTGATGCGCGGCTTCTTCCAGGGCAGCAGCGATGCGGGCGATGCGGGCGCCGGCGCGGAGGCGCGCCTGCGCTCGGTGATCGTCCCGGAGGGCGCGGCGGGAGTCGGGCGCAGCATCGGCGAACTCGGGCTGGAGGAGTTCGGCGTGGCGGTGTCGGCAGTGCGTCGGCGCGGCATCCGCGCGCTCTCGCCGGGTGCCGAGACACGCATCCAGAGCGGTGACGTGATCGTGCTGCTCGGCGTCCCCGGCGGCCTGGAAGCCGCCGAGGAGCGCCTGCTGGGTGGCTGAGCCGCCCGCGCTCCGCACGCCTCACGCCTCACAGATTCGAACACACCGTGTGCGCGTTCGCTTCGAGCAGCCGGTTGGCCGCGGAGATCGCCACCAGCCCGGTGTCGCCGGGTGTGCCGGCACGCAGCGAGCCGGCCGCGGGGTCGCCGTCGTCGAGCGCGATGTCGATCTGTGTGACCAGCTTGCCGGGCACGTTGTCCGAGCACACCACCAGGCTGCCCGGCAGGCCGAGCACGCTGCCACCGCGCTGCACGCCGAGCCGGCCACCGAGTGCGTTGCGCGGCAGGAAGCCGGCGTCGGCGGTGTCGGTGCTGCCGGTGGCGATGCCGGCCAGGCGCAGGTGCTGCCAGAGGCGGACGGACTCGGTGTCGGCGCCCGCATCCCAGGTGCCGTCGATCACGCCGTTGCCGTTGCCGGCCACGGTGCAGCTGCTGCCGCCGGAGCAGAGATGGCGGACGGCGGCGGGGTCGTCGCCGGGGAGGGCGCGGAAGCGGTCCTGATAGGCATGGACCATCGCCGGCACGCTGCGCAGGTCCTGGGCGAGGTTCTTGACACGGGCACTGTCGATCAGCGCCTGCCCCTTCATGACCCCGCCGAGCAGCAGGCCGACGACGAGCAGCACGATCGCGATCTCGACGAGGGTGAATCCGGTTTGCGGTTTCTTTTGCATGGTTTGTCTCCCGGGTGATGTGGCAGTGGTGATGGAAAGGGCTATGTGCGGATGCGCGGCCGGGATCACAGCCGCCCGGCCTGGGCGAGACGGGCGATCAGCAGCGGGCGCCCGAGCCAGGCGAGCAGATCGTCGAAATCGGCGCCCGGTTCGCCGGCCTGGTAGCTCGGGGTGGCGCTGGCGTGGCTGGTGTTGTCGCCGTCGGCGTGCAGGTTGGCGCCGGTCGACCACACGATCGCGACCGCCTGCGAGTCGGTCGTGGTGATGCGCCGGCCGTCGTGATCGCGGATCTGCAGGCGCGCGCCGGGTGTGGTGGCGGCGCCGATCGGCGCCACGCTGAAGGCGGGGTCGACGCGGTAGCGCCAGTACCCCGTCCAGTCGTCGGCGGCGGAGTGGCGGTCGCGGCCCCAGGCGTCGGTCGCCGGCATCGCCAGGCTGCGCCAGGGCAGCACGCCCTCGCGCGCGAGGTTGCAGGGCGGGCCGTCCTCGAGCCCGTAGCCAGGGCTGGCGGGATCGGTTTCGGTGCTCGGGCAGGGCAGGCGGCCGTGGATGATGGCGAAGCCGGTAAGCGCGAGCTGGATGTCGTGCAGACGCTCGAGCGTGGCGTTGCGGTCGCGCGCTTCCAGCCGGCTCGCCACCGGGACCAGCAGGCTGCCGCCAAGCAGGGCGAGGATCACCAGCACCATGGCGAGCTCGACCAGCGTGAAGCCGCGCGCGGGAGCGCTCGAATGCGCGGGCTTGTGCATGCGAGCGGGAGGCGGGGTCAGGGCAGGCATCGGACAACGTCCTCGCTGGCGGGGCGATCGGGCGCGGTGACGCGGAAGTGCGCGGCACCCTCGAACTCGGGATTGCCCAGGCGTAGCGCGGCGACGTTCCGGCCCTCGAACCAGGCCGCCGGATCGGCGCGCTCGGCAGCGGTGGTTCGCAGTTGGCGCTCGGGGCCGCTGCGGATGCGCTCGCCCCCGAATGCCAGCACCGCCCGGCAGCGCTCGCCGGGTGCCGCGGGCCGCGTCACACCGATGCAGGCGCTGCCGTCGGGGCAGGCGGCGAAGCGGATCTGCTCGTGCCAGTCGTCGATGAGCGGACGTTGTGCGGCGGCGATGCCCAGAGTCTCCGCCGTGGGCAGCATACCCACCGCGAGCGTGCCGAGCGGGCGGGCGTGGCGTGCGAGCCATTCGGTGCGGCTCGCCGCAAGCCGGCCGGCAAGCGCGTTCGCGCTGCGGGCGAGGAGCGCATCGAGATGGCTGGCGTGGTCGCGGCGCCGACGCAGTGCGTCGAAGACGTCGTCGATTCCGATCCAGGTGGCGAGGTCGTTGGGCGCCTCGTCGTCGAGGGTGGCCGGGTGGAGGGTGATCTCGATCACCCCGCTGCCTGCGCGCGCATGGCCGGGGTCGAGGTAGTGCGAAAGGTCGGCTGCGGCCGAGTCGCTGCCTGTGCAGCTCGTGCCCCGGGTGGGCGGACGGATCTGGCTGCTGCGTGGCGGCCCGGGGCTGAACACGATCGCCACCGCCATGCCGTCGCCGGACGCTGCCTGAAGGCTGCGCCCGGCGGGATCGAGCAGGCCGAACTGGCCCGGGCTGTCCCAGTTCAACGCCGCCGGCTTGGGGTTGTGCTTGACGCTGCCGGCGACCGCGTACCACAGGCATTCGCCCCAGCCGTCGCGCAGCTCGGGCAGGCCGAGGGTGCGCCAGGGCAGGCGCCCGATCGCGGCGGTGCCGCGCGCACCGCAGGCACCGATCGGGGTGGAGCCGGTGTTGCCGGCATCCGGACAGGGCAGGAAACCGTAGCCCTCTCCGGGGTGGGTCTCGGCGTAGCTGATCGCGTAGCCGATCAGCGCGGCGCGTGCGGTGGCGAGCACCTCGACGCTGCGCGCGTGGGCGAGCGCGTGGGCGCGGGCGCGCAGTTCGCCGCCGGCGAGCAGGCCGCCC
>NZ_AMXD01000197.1 GCF_000310185.1 Thauera aminoaromatica S2
CACACTTGCCGTGCACGCCGCGCCCGAACCCGCCGCCCAAGGCAGCACTCGGCACACCGGCTCCCCGGCGCGCGGCCCTGGCCGCAGTCGGGCCGCGCGCAAGGCGGCAGCCGTGCAGGCCAGCGCCGTCCGTCTCGCCGACCCCTTCTACGAGCGTGAGACGCAGCAGTACGACAACCCGCTCCCCAGCCGCGAATACGTGCTGCAGATCCTCGCCGAGCGCGGCGTGCCGATGCCCCTCGCCGAGCTCGCCGGCGCGCTCGACATCGCCCCGCACGAGCTCGACTTCTTCGACCGTCGCCTGCGCGCGATGGAGCGCGACGGCCAGGTCGTGCGCAACCGCCGCGACGCCTACCTGCTGCCGGCCAAGGCCGACCTCATCAAGGGGCGCGTCGAGGGCCACCCCGACGGCTTCGGCTTCCTGCGCCGCGACGACGGCGAGCCCGACGTCTTTCTCGGTCCCAAGGAGATGCGCGAGGTGCTGCACGGCGACCGCGTCATGGTGCGCATCTCCGGCACGGACCGCCGCGGCCGTCCCGAGGGCAAGCTGGTCGAGGTGCTCGAGCGCGCCAACTCCCGCGTCGTCGGTCGTGTCATCAACGAGCACGGCGTGATGATCGTCGTGCCCGAGAACCGCCGCCTGGCGCAGGACATCCTGGTCGCCCCGGGCGGGCGCAAGAAGCCCGAGCCAGGCCAGATCGTCACCGTCGAGCTGGTCGAGCAGCCCACCAAGTTCGCCCAGCCGATCGGGCGCATCGTCGAGGTGCTGGGCAACTACGCCGACCCCGGCATGGAGATCGAGATCGCGCTGCGCAAGCACGACCTGCCCTTCGAGTTCTCCTCCGAGGCCAAGGCGCAGACGCGCAAGCTGCCCGACGTGGTGCGCAAGAAGGACTGGGCCGGCCGCGAGGACCTCACCAAGTTGCCGTTGGTCACCATCGACGGCGAGACCGCCAAGGACTTCGACGACGCGGTGTATTGCGAGCGCCAGGGCAAGGGTTACCGCCTCATCGTCGCCATCGCCGACGTCTCGCACTACGTCGATGCCGCCAGCGCGCTCGACAAGGATGCCTTCGATCGCGGCAACTCGGTGTACTTCCCGCGCCGCGTCATCCCGATGCTGCCCGAGAAGCTCTCCAACGGCCTGTGCTCGCTCAACCCGCAGGTCGAGCGCCTGGCCATGGTCGCCGACATGAACATCGCGGCCACCGGCGAGATCAGGAACTACCGCTTCTACCCCGCGGTGATCTGGTCGCACGCGCGCCTGACCTACACGAAGGTTGCGGCGGCCCTGTACGACAAGGACCCGGCCGTGCGCGCCGAACTCGCCGCGCTGCTCCCCCACCTCGAGCAGCTCGACCAGCTCTTCCGCGTGCTGCTCAAGGCGCGCGCGAAGCGCGGCGCGATTGACTTCGAGACCACCGAGACGCGCATGATCTTCGACGATAACGGCAAGATCGCGCAGATCGTCCCCGAGGTGCGCAACGATGCCCACCGCCTGATCGAGGAGTGCATGCTCGCCGCCAACGTGTGCGCCTCCGACTTCCTCGCCACGCGCGAGCACCCGGCGTTGTACCGCGTCCACGACTCGCCCTCCGAGGACAAGCTCGCCAAGCTGCGCGAGTTCCTCAAGGAGTTCGGCCTCGGCCTCGGCGGCGGCGACGAGCCGCGCGCCGCCGACTTCGCCAGGCTGCTCGAGCAGGTCAAGGACCGCCCCGACGCCCAATTGTTGCAGACCGTCATGCTGCGTTCGCTCAAGCAGGCGATGTACAGCCCGGACAACGTCGGCCACTTCGGCCTCGCCTACGAGTCCTATACCCACTTCACCTCACCGATCCGGCGCTATCCCGACCTGCTGATCCACCGCGGCATCAAGGCCGCGCTCGCCGGCGAGCAGTACCGCCCCGGCGACTGGGAGCAGATCGGCCTGCACTGCTCGATGACCGAGCGCCGCGCCGACGACGCCACCCGCGACGTGGTCGCCTTCCTCAAGTGCTACTTCATGCAGGACCGCGTCGGCGAGGAGTTCGTTGGCAGCGTGTCGGCGGTGGTGCCTTTCGGTCTCTTCGTGGCGCTCGACGACATCTTCATCGAGGGGCTGCTGCACATCTCCGACCTCGGCAGCGATTACTTCCACTACGACGAGACCCGCCATGCGCTCATGGGTGAGCGCACCGGCAAGCAGTTCCGCCTGTCCGACCGGGTCAAGGTGCAGCTCGTGCGGGTGGATATGGCCACCAACAAGATCGACTTCCGCCTCATCGAGGGGCCGCTCCCGGTCGAGGCCAAAGCCCCGCCGAAGGTCGCCGAAGTGGTGGCCGCGGAGGTCGTGCCCGTGGAAGGGAAGAGGGCGCGCAAGCCGCGCAGCAAGAAGGCTGAGGTGGAGGAGAGGGTCGAGGCCACACCTGCGCCGGTGGTCGAGGCTGTGCCTGCCGCAGCGGAGCCCGCCGCGCCCAAGGTGCGCGGCAAGCGGACGAAGAAGGCCGCACCCGAAGCGCTTGCGGAGGTGCCCGTCGCGCCGGCGGTCGAGTCCACGGCTGCCGCAGCGGAGCCCGCCGCGCCCAAGGCGCGCGGCAAGCGGGCGAAGAAGGCTGCGCCCGAAGTGGTCGCGGAGGTGCTCGTCGCACCGGTGGGCGAGTCTGTGACTGCTGCCGAGGCGTCGGCGACGCCCAAGGCGCGCGGCAAGCGCGCGAAGAAGGTGGTCGCCGGGCAGGTGGCCGAGGTCGTGGCTGCGCCGGCGATCGAGCCTGTGCCCGCCGCCGCGGAACCTGTCGCGCCCAAGGCGCGCGGCAAGCGTGCGAAGAAGGCTGCGATCGCAACGGTCGCCGAGGTCGTCGTCGCACCGGTGCTCGAGGTTACGCCGGATGCGGCTCCGCCCGCCGCGCCCAAGACACGCGGCAAGCGCGCGAAGAAGGCCGTCGCCGGCACCGCGACCGAAGTCCCCGCCGCGTCCGCCGCCGAGGCGCTAGAATCCGCGCCCCCGGTACCGGCCCGACGTGCCGGCCGCAAGACCACCACAAAGGGCTCCGACCGTGGCTAAAGCACCCGAAAACACACCCACCCGGCTGATCTACGGCTTCCACGCCGTCTCCGCCAAGCTGCGCCACGCGCCCGACTCGGTGCTCGAGATCTTCCTCACCGCCGATCGCAAGGACGCGCGCGTGCGCAAGTTCCTCGCCCAGGCCGAGAGTGCCGGCGTACGCATCACCCAGAGCGAGGGCGACAAGCTCGACGCCCTCGTCGGGACCCGCCGCCACCAGGGGGTGGTCGCCAAGGTCGACGCCACCCGGCGCGAGATCAAGCTCGCCGACGTGCTCGACAGCCTCGACGAGAACGCGCTCATCCTCGTCCTCGACGGCGTGCAGGATCCGCACAACCTCGGCGCCTGCCTGCGCGTGGCCGATGCTGCCGGCGCCCACGCCGTGGTCGCGCCCAAGGATCGCGCGGTGGGTCTCAACGCCACCGCCGTCAAGGTCGCCAGCGGCGCCGCCGACACCGTGCCCTACATTACCGTCACCAATCTCGCGCGCGCGCTGCGCGAGATGCAGGACGCCGGCGTGTGGGTCGTCGGCGCCGCCGGCGAGGCCGAGAAGACCCTCTACGGGGTCGACCAGAAGGTCCCCGTCGCCTGGGTGCTCGGCGCCGAGGGCGACGGCCTGCGCCGCCTCACCCGCGAGACCTGCGACGAGCTCGCGCGCATCCCGATGCACGGCAGCGTCGAGAGCCTCAACGTGTCCGTCGCCAGCGGCATCTGCCTGTTCGAGGCCAGGCGCCAGCGCGGCTCCTGAAGCTGTGGTGGTCCCGGCCTGCCCCTTGGCCTCTCACACCCACTCCACCTGCACCGCAAACAGATACCCCGCGCCATACACCGTCTTGATCAGGCGGGGGTTCTGCGGGTCGTCGTCGAGCTTGCGGCGCAGGCGCGAGATGCGGACGTCGATGCTGCGGTCGAAGGGATCGACGTCGCGTTCGCCGAGGAGCTGTTCGCGCGACAGGATCTTGTTGGGGCGACGCAGCAGGGTGGCGAGGAGGCCGGCCTCGGCTGCGGAAAGCGGGACCTCGCGGCCGTCGGGGGCGAGGAGGGCGTGGCGGTTGGCGTCGAAGGTCCAGCCGGCGAAGCGCGCCGTGCTGCGTTCGCCGGCGCTGTCGGCGCTGGCGGAGCGCTGGTAGCGGCGCAGGATGGAGCGTACGCGAGCGACCAGCTCGCGCGGCTCGAAGGGCTTGACGATGTAGTCGTCGGCGCCGAGCTCGAGACCGAGCACGCGGTCGGTCACGTCGTTGCGGCCGGTCAGGATCAGCACTGCGCACGGGCTGCCGTCCTGTAGCTCGCGCACCACCTGCATGCCGTCCATGTCGGGCAGGCCGAGGTCCACGATGCAGAGGTCGGGGGTGAGCTGGCGCGCGCGCTCGAGCAGCTGACGGCCGGCGCGCATCTGTTCGCAGCGGAAGCCGTATTCGGCCAGGCTCATGCAGATCAGGCGGGCGACCTCGGGGTCGTCCTCGAGCACGAAGATCCGGGCCTGGGAGGGGTCGATCGGGCTCTGGGTCATTGGGGGCGAGGCTCCGTGGTGGTGTTCATGATGCGGGATCGTGCTTCTCCGTCGGCGGCCGGCGCAGTCGGCGACGCGTCTTCGACCCCTGCCGCCGCCCCCGGTTCGGGCCCGAGCAGGGCCGCCAGCGCGCCCGCCAGCGCGGCCTGATCGAAGGGCTTGCGCAGCGTCGGCACGTCGGCGGGGAGCTCGTCGGTCGGCGTCGCCTCGCTGGCGTAGCCGGTCACCAGCAGGATCGGCAGCTGCGGGCGCAGCGTGCGCGCGCGGCGGGCGAGCTCGCGGCCGCCGATGCCGCCCGGCATCACCGTGTCGCTCACCAGCAGCGCGATGTCGTCGACGTTCTGCAGCAGCCCGAGCGCCTCGACGCCGTCGGCGGCCTCGATCACGACGTGGCCCAGGCTGGTGAGCTGCATGCGCACCACCTTGCGCACCTCGGGCTCGTCCTCCACCAGCAGCACCGGGCCGTCGAGCGCGCGCGCGCGGGCCGTCGCGGGCGCTGCGCGCTCGGGGGCAGTCACGGCCGCCGCCG
>NZ_AMXD01000198.1 GCF_000310185.1 Thauera aminoaromatica S2
GCCCGCCGCCGCCGCGGGCGCGCCGCGCGGATGAGCGCGCGCCCCGCGCAGCCGGCAGGCACCGACGCGGCATCCGCGACCTGCCTCAACGCACGCGAGGCCGCGGCCTTCCTGCAGCTCAACGAGAAGAAGCTCTACGAACTCGCCAACAGCCGCGAGATTCCCGCCGCCCGCGTGGGCGGCAAGTGGCTGTTCCCGCGCGCACTGCTCGAGGAGTGGCTGCTCGAGCAGGCGCATGGCGGCGCACTCAGCGACCGGCTGTTGATCACCGGCAGCGACGACCCACTGCTGGCCGCCACGGTGGGCGCGCTCGCTCCCGTGCTGGGGGGCGATGCCTTCGTCGCCTATAGCCCCACCGGCACCCTGCCCGGGCTCGAGCTGCTCGCGCGCCGCCGCGCCAGCGTGTGTGCGCTGCACTGGGGCGGGGTGGAGCACAGCCTGCAGCAGCACGCCATGCTGCTGCGCCGCTTCGCCCCGCATCGCCATTGGGCGCTGGTGCGCCTGGCGCTGCGCGAGCAGGGCGTAATCCTGCGCCGCGGCCTGGCGGTCGACGGCATCGAGACGCTCGCCGCCTTCGACTATCGCTGGGCGATGCGCCAGGCCGGCGCGGGTTCGGCGCACTTCCTCGAGTCCGTGCTCGCCAGCCGCGGTTTCTCGGCGGCCGACTGCAGCGTGGTCGCCACCGCCCGCAGCGAGCGCGAGGCCGCGGCCCTGGTCGCACGCGAGGACGCCGACTGCGCGCCCGGCACGCGCGCCGCAGCGACCGAGTTCGGCCTCGGCTTCCTGCCCTTGGGCTGGGAGGCCTTCGACCTCGCGCTGCCGCGCGACGTGATGTTCCGCCGCCTCTTCCAGGATCTGCTCGCCGCGCACGGCGACGCGCGCTCTCAGGCGCTGGCGCACCGGCTCGGCGGCTACGACCTCGGCCCGCTCGGGCGCGTGCTCGGCCTCGACTGAGGGCGCGGCACGCGCGGCCTCAGTGCAGCTTGACGTGGGGCTCGGTGCGGCGCGTGATCATGCGCGCCAAGGTGTCGAGCGTCACCTTCACCCAGCCGTGCAGCGCCAGTTCGTGCATCTTGTACAAGGAGGCATACATCAGGCGCGCGAACCAGCCCTCGATGAACAGGTCGCCCCTGGCGAGCCCGCCCATCATGTTGCCCACCGTGCTGAAATCGCCCAGCGACACCAGCGAACCGAAGTCCCGGTAGCGGTAGTCCTGCACCGGCTTGCCGGCGAGGCGGCGCTGCAACTGCGTGTACAGGTGCGAGGCCTGCTGGTGCGCGGCCTGCGCGCGCGGGGGCACGAAGCCGTCCTTTTCCGGCCACGGGCAGGCGGCGCAGTCGCCCATCGCGAAGATGTCGTCGTCTACCGAACTCTGCAGGGTCTGCCGCACCACGAGCTGGTTGATGCGATTGGTCTCCAGCCCGTCGAGCCGGGTGAGGAAATCGGGCGCCTTCACCCCGGCCGCCCACACCACCAGCTCGGCGGGCAGGACGCGGCCGTCGGCCAGGCGCACGCCATCGGGCAGCACCTCGGCCACGCGTGCGTCGGTATTCACTTCCACACCCAGCTTGCGCAGCAAGCGCTCGGTCGATCGCGACAGGCGCTCGGGCAAGGCCGGCAGCACGCGCGGCGCGGCTTCGATCAGGGTGAGCCGGACGTCCTTTTCGGCATCGACGCGGTCCAGCCCGTACGCCACCACCTCGCGCGTGGTGTGGTGCAACTCGGCGGCAAGCTCGACGCCGGTAGCGCCGGCACCGATGATCGCCACATGCAACTGCTCGGGGCGCAGCGGCGAACGCTGGGCGTGGGCGCGCACGCACGCATTCACCATGCGCACATGGAAACGCCGCGCATCGGCGACGGTCTCGAGCTTGAGCGCATGCTCGCGCACCCCCGGCGTGCCGAAGTCGTTGCTGCGGCTGCCGACCGCGATCACCAGCGTGTCGTAGGGGAAGGAACGCGCGGGCGTGACCTCCTTGCCGTCTTCATCGACGAAGGGGGCGACGTGGATCTCGCGCCGGCTGCGGTCGAGCCCGATCATCTGCCCGATGCGGAAGCGGAAGCCATGCCAGTGCGCCTGCGCCAGGTAGGGCACCTCGTGATCGCCGATGTCCATGCTGCCGGCAGCGATCTCGTGGAGTTTGGGCTTCCACACGTGGGTGCGCTTGCTGTCGACGAGGGTGACCTCGACCCGCCCGCCGCGGCCGAACTTGCGCCCTAGGCGTGTCGCCAGCTCCAGTCCGCCGGCGCCCCCGCCGACGATGACGATGCGGTGGGGCGTCCCCGCCGTGGTCTTTTCGATCCTCATTACCTTCTCTCGAGAAAATTCTTAATCTCGAGAATCCTAACAGAGCATTCGCCCTGCCATACCGGGCGTTCGCATGGATGCAACAGACTGGACCGACCTCGCCCGCACTACAGGTGCAGATGGTCCGCGATGAAGTCGGCCACCTGCACCGGGTCGTTGAGGTCCAGCCGCGGCAGCGTCGCAGGCAGCTCGGCGTCGGTCGCGATGGCGACGATGTGCGGATCGTGCGGATACAGCAGCGGCTCGGCGAGCCCCCGGCGATGCACCTCGATCTTGGGGATCGCCGCGCGCTTGAAGCCCTCGACCAACACCAGATCGCACGGTCCGAGGTGGGCAAGCAGCTCGTCGAGCGTCGCCTCGGGCCCGCCGCGCAGCTCGCGTGTCAGCGACCAGCGCTGGTCCGAGCTCACCATGACCTCGCGGCAGCCGGCCTGGCGATGGCGCCAGGAATCCTTGCCGGCATGGTCGATGTCGAAGCTGTGGTGGGCGTGCTTGACCAGCGACACCACGAGGCCGCGCGCGCTCAGCGCCGCGATCACCTGCTCCACCAGCGTCGTCTTGCCGCTGCCGGACCAGCCGGCGAAACCCATCACTTTCATGTCGCTTCCGTTTGTCCTGTTCCGTTCTCCCGTCCGCCGGGCGGCGGCGCGGGGTCCTTGCGATACACCGGCTCGGCGAGCAGGCTCACCGTGAAGGCCGCGCCCCGCCCGGGCGCGCTGTCCACCTCGATGCGGCCGCCGTAGCGCTCGACCAGGGTGTGGCTGATCGACAGCCCCAGCCCGGTGCCTTGGCGCTTCTTGGTGGTAAAGAAGGGATCGAAGATGCGCGCCAGGTCCTCGGCACGGATGCCGCCGCCGGTGTCGCGCACCGTGATGCGCACGCCGCGCGCATCCTGCCGCGGGTCGCGGTCGACCGTCTCCAGCGTCAGCGTACCGCCGGCCGGCATGGCCTGCACGGCGTTGACGATGAGGTTGATCAGCACCTGCTGCAGCTCCTGCAGGTTGATCTGCACCCGCGCGGTGGCGGCCAGGCGCTGCACCACCTTCACCTCGGCGCGCGCCAGATGCTGGCGCGTCAGCACCAGGCAGTCGGCGAGCGCGGCGTTCACGTCGACGTCCTCGACGTAGCCGGCGAACTCGCCCGGACGGGCGAACTGCAGCAGCTTGGTGACGATCAGGCGGATGCGCCCGACCTGCTCGTGGATCAGGCGGATCTCGTTGGCCACCGGCTGCGCCGCGGGGCCGAGCTCCTCGCGCAGCAGGTCGAGATTGCCCTGGATCACCGCGGTGGGATTGCTGATCTCGTGCGCGACGCCGGCGGTGAGCTCGCCGATCGCGGCGAGCTTCTCGCTCATCACCAGACGGTGCTGTGCGGCGCGCAGCTCGGCGTTGGCGTCGGCGAGGTCGGCGGTGCGCTCGGCGACCTTGCGGTCGAGCGAGGCGTTGAGCGCCTGCAGCTCGGCGCGGCGCGCGGCCTGGTCGTCGAGCAGGTGGTCGAAGGCGGTAGCCAGGCGGCCGAGCTCGTCGCGGCTGGCGACGTCACCCACGCGCGCCTGCTCGTCGCCGGCGTCGATGCGGCCGATGGTGGCGTGCATGCGCTCGATCGGCCGGAAGATGCCGCGCGCCCAATACAGCGTCAGCAGCGCGCCGGCGGCGCTGACCAGCAGCGCGAGCGCGCCGACCACCAGCAGGGCCATGCGCTTGGCGGCGCGGAAGGGCGCCTCGAGGAAGCCGACGTAGAGCATGCCGACGCGTTCGCCGCGGCTGTCCACCACCGGCTCGTAAGCCGACACGTACCAGTCGTTGACCACGAAGGCGGTCTCCAGCCAGGTGCGCCCGTGGTCGAGCACATGCGTGCGGACCTCGTCCGAGGCGCGCGTGCCGAGCGCACGCGCGCCCTCGAACAGGCGCACGTTGGTGGCGATGCGCACATCGTCGACGAAGAGCGTGGCGGTGCCCTCACTGCCCTCGGGCAGGCTGCCCTCGCGGTAGACGATGGCGTTGAGGGTATCGACGAAGTCGAGGTTGCCATTGAGCAGCACGCCGCCTTCGAGCACCGCGACCAGGTTGCCCGCGGCGTCGAGCACCGGGGCCGCCGCGTGCACCACCAGGCCGCGCTCCTCCTCGCCGCGCGAATCCGGCCGCGCGCGCGCCGTGGTCACCAGGGCAAGGCGGGCACGCTCACGCATGCCGGCGTCGATCGCCGCGAGCTCGGCGGGTGCAAAGCGCTCGACGACGCTGCCGCCGCGGGCGCGGATCGCCTGCTGCACGACGGGCCATCCACCACGCGCGCTCCCCGCCGCCAGCGCGGTCGACGCATGCAGCACGCGGCCCTTGACGTCGAGCAGGTTGAGGAAGTCGAGCGCGAGTCCGCCCTTGCGCGCACCGAGCAGCGCGGCCACTGCTTCCGGAGTCTCGTGCGCCAGGGTCTGCGCGAGCGCATGCGAGCCGGCGAGCCCCTGCACGCCGTTGCCGACGCCGTCGATCACGCGCTCGAAGTAACCGTGCGCGGTCGCCAGGTCGCTGGCGACCCGCGACACCATCAGGCGGTGGTAGTAGACCTCGCCCCAGTACCACAGCACGCCCATGATCAGCGGGAAGCCCAGCATCAGCGGCGCGAGCACGAGGGCGAGCAGCTTGGCGCGTACCGAGCCGCGCAGGCGTTCGGCGAGCCTCATCGCCCCGCTCCCGCACCGGGCCCCGCCATCCGGCGCGGCCTGCTCGCCCCGACCCCCGCCACGCTCAGGCCCGCCGCTCCGCACGCGCG
>NZ_AMXD01000199.1 GCF_000310185.1 Thauera aminoaromatica S2
GCGCGGCGTTCGGCCTCGCGCTGCTCCGCTTCACGGCGTGCGGCCTCGCGCGCGGCGGCGAGGCGGGCGCGGCGAGCGAGGGTCTCGATGAGCTTGCCGAGACGCTGTTCGTCCTGCTGCAGCGCATCGACCTCGCTCTTCTTCGCCTGCAGCTCGCGGCTCACCTCGGCGAGCGCGGCCTTGCGCCGCGACTGCTCGGTCTGCAGCTGCTGCTGGCGGTCGCGCTGCTCGCTCTCGAGCGTGGCGAGACGATCGCGGCGGGCGCTGATCTCGTCGGCGCGGCGCCGGGTCTCGGAGAGGTCGGTGCGCAGGCCTTCGATGAGCTCCAGGCGGGCGCGACCAAGGTGCTCCAGGTAGTGCGCGTCGCGCGCGAGCTGGTTGGGGTCGCGTGCCGACAGCAGCGGCGCCACACCGTCGGCCGCGCCATGCACGTAGTGGCGACGCACCCAGTCGGCGAGCTCACCGCGGCGGGCGTCGATGCGCGCGGCGGTCTCGCGCTGCTCGCCTTCGAGCACCGCGAGCCGCTTCTCGGCGTTCCTGCGCTCGCCCTCGATGCGGGCGAGCTCGCGTACGGCGCGCGACACCGAACGCTCGGAGTCGACCAGCGCCTTCTGCGCGCTGGTGCGATCGGCCTCCGCCTTCGCCATCTCCTCCTGCAACTCGCGGATACGCTGCTTGAGCTCGTCGAGGTCGGAGCGCCGCTCGGCGATCTCGCCGCCGGCCTGGGCGAAGGCCGGGCCGGGCACGACAAGGAGGGCGGCGAGCGCGGCGATGCACGCGCCTGCGATCGGCGACTTCAGGCTTCTGGGCGACAACGGGGTGGGATCCGCGGAGAGTTGCGAGGGGCGAGCAATGCTGGACGGGGGCGAGGACGGAGGGCAGTCGGACAAGGGACCCGATGCGGTGAAGGGTGCGCGAGGCGGCGGCTCGTGACCGGCACGCGGCCGCTCGGACGCGAGATCTCTCATGCATCGGGACAACGCGTTATTTTATACTAGCGCTTTGGTTCTGCCGGCCCCATCGTGGACAAAGACGCAATCACCACCCTGATCGACAAGCACGAACACATCGAGACCGCCGCCCGCGCGCTCAAGGCGATCGCGCATCCCCTGCGCCTGAAGATCCTCTGTGTGCTCGGCAGCGGCGAAGAATGCGTGCAGGACATCGTCGACGCGGTGGGAACCTCGCAGAGCAACATCTCCCAGCATCTCGCCATCCTGCGCGACAAGGGTGTGCTGCAGACGCGCAAGGACGCCAACCGCGTCTATTACCGCGTCGGCGACGAGCGCACCCTGCAGCTGATCGTGCTGATGCGCGAGGTCTTCTGCGCCGACGACGACGCCGAACGCTGACCCCCCAACCCCGCAACCGGAGCATCCCCTTCGTGGAATTCCTGCAACACAACTGGTACTGGGCGGCGCTCGCCGCCGCCTCGGGCACCTGGCTGATGGTCGAACTCGTGCGCAGCCGCGGCGACGACACCCAGCTCTCGCCCGTGGAGGCGACCCTCCTCGTCAACCGCGAGGACGCGATCGTCATCGACGTGCGCGAGCAGGGCGAGTACGCCCAGGGCCACATCCCCAACGCGCGCCACATCCCCGCCGGCGAGATCGAGCGCCGCGGCAAGGAGATGGAAAAGTGGAAGGACCACCCGGTCATCCTTTGCTGCACCACCGGCGCGCGCTCGAACAGCGCCGCAGGCGCGCTGCGCAAGGCCGGATTCAACCGCATCTACAACCTGCGCGGCGGCATGATGGAGTGGCAGAAGGCGGGGCAGCCCGTCAGCCGCAAGAGGAAGTGAGCATGCAGCCTCCGATCCGCATGTACGCGACCGCCACCTGCCCCTACTGCATCCGCGCCGAGCAATTGCTGCTCGACAAGGGCGTGGTCGGGCTGGACAAGATCCGCGTCGATCTCGACCCCTCGCGTCGCGAGGAGATGATGAAGCTGAGCGGACGCCGCACCGTTCCGCAGATCTTCATCGGCGACTACCATGTGGGCGGCTGCGACGATCTCCTCGCCCTCGAGCGCGGCGGCAGGCTCGCTGCGCTGCTGCGCGGCGAGAGCGCCTGAGCGCGGGTTCGTACCCGCGGCACGCGAGACGCCCCCGCCCCCCCATCTCCGACGCTCCCCGCCGAGCATCCTTTTTCCCCGCGGCCGCAGGCGCGGCCGTACCCACCCAAACCGGAACCCGATTCATGAGCGAAAACACCCAACCCGTCTTCTCGATCGAAAAACTCTACGTCAAGGACCTCTCGGTCGAGGTGCCGGGTGCCCCGCAGATCTTCCTCGAGCGCGAGACCCCGCAGGTGAACGTGCAACTGCGTACCGAAGGCCAGGTGGTCGAGGAAGGCGTGTACGAAGTCACCCTGACCGTCACCGTCAACGCCCGCATCGGCGAGGAACGCAACCTCTTCCTGGTCGAGGTCGCGCAGGCCGGCATCTTCCAGATCCGCAACCTCCCCGAGGGTGAGCTGGAGCCGGTGATGATGATCGGCTGCCCCAACATCCTCTTCCCCTACGCCCGCGAGGCGGTGTCGGACGCGGTCACCCGTGCCGGTTTCCAGCCGGTGCTGCTTTCGCCGGTCAATTTCGAATCGCTCTACCAGGCGCAACGCCAGCAGGCCATCGAGCAGGCGAACGGCGAAGTTCCCATCCAGTGAGGCGTCCCGCATGAAGCGCGCGCGCCGTCCGTCCCCGCAGATACCTTCGGCGCCGCTCGGCCGCGCGCTCCTGATGCTCGCCGTGTCCGCCCCCCTGAGCGGCGCGGCCTTGCCGGTCGCCGCGCAGGCGATCGAATACCGCTCGGTCGCGGCTTCGACCCTGCTGCGCGAGCAGCCGGCGCCGGATGCCGAGGCGCTGTTCCGCCTGCGCCCGGGCACACCGGTCGAGATCGTCGTGCGCGAGGACGGCTGGATGCGCGTGCGCGACCCTGCCGGCGGGTTCGGCTGGGTCGAGGGCGGCGCCCTCGTCACGCGCCGGACGGTCATCGTCACCGCGGAGCGCGCGATCGTGCGCCGCGCCGCGCAGGAGACCGCCGCGCCCGCCTTCGAAGCCACGCGCAACGTCGTCCTCGAACTGCTCGAACCCGCCAGCGAGGGCTGGGCGCGCGTGCGCCACGTCGAGGGCTTCGAAGGCTACGTGCACGCCAGCGAGGTATGGGGACTGTGAGCCGCCGCCGCATCGCCGTGTTCGGCGCGGGCGCCTGGGGCACCGCGCTCGCCCAAGCCTTTTCCGCCAGCCACGAGGTGGTCCTGTGGGGCCGCGACCGCGGCCAGCTCGAAGAGATCGCCCGCATCCACGAGAACACCCGCTACCTGCGCGGTGTCCGCCTGCGCGACACGCTCGCGGTCGAGGCCGACTTCGCGCGCGCCGCAGCGCAGGCCGAGCTGCATCTGGTCGTCACCCCCCTCGCCGGCCTGCGCACCACGGTGCGCGAGCTGCGTCGGCTCGCTCCCGGGCGTGCGCTGCTGTGGGCCTGCAAGGGCTTCGAGGCCGGCACCGGCAAGCTGCCGCACGAGATCGTCGCCGAGGAGTGCGGCGCCGGGTCCGCGAGTGGCGTACTCACCGGCCCGAGCTTCGCCGCCGAGGTCGCGCGCGGCCTGCCCGCGGCGATCGCGCTGGCGGCACACGACGCCGATTTCGCCCGCCACTGGGTGGGCGTGCTGCACCAGCCCCGCCTGCGCATCTACGCCAACACCGATCTGGTGGGCTGCGAGGTCGGCGGCGCGGTCAAGAACGTCATGGCGATCGCCGCCGGCGTCTCCGACGGCATGGGCTTCGGACTCAATGCGCGCGCCGCCCTGATCACCCGCGGCTTGGCCGAGATCGCCCGCCTCGCGCGTGCGCTCGGCGCGCGCGGCGAGACCCTGATGGGCCTGGCCGGCATGGGCGACCTGATTCTCACCTGCACCGGCGACCTCTCGCGCAACCGCCGCGTCGGCCTGGCGCTGGCCGAGGGCAAGGGCCTCGCCGACATCCTGCGCCAGCTCGGCCACGTTGCCGAGGGCGTGTCGACCGCACGCGAGGTGGTCGGCCTCGCCCGCCGCCATGGCGTCGAGATGCCGATCTGCGAAGCCATCGACGCTCTCCTCCATCACGGACTCGACGCGCGCGGCGCCGTGGAGCGCCTGCTCGCACGCGACCCGCGCGCGGAGTGAGCGCGCGCGGCGCGGCTCGGCTCAGTCGCCCTGCGCGACGGCGCCGGCAAAGTCGTGCTGGCGCCAGCCCTCGTACACCACCACCGCCACCGCGTTCGACAGATTGACGCTGCGGTTGGTCGGGCGCATCGGGATGCGCACCCGCCGCTCGGGCGCGAACTCGCGCAGGATCTCCTCGGGCAGGCCGCGGCTCTCGGGACCGAAGAGCAGCGCATCGCCAGGCTGGAAATCCACACGGTCGTGACGCCGGCTCGCACGCGTGCTCATGGCGAACATGCGCCGCCCGGCGAGCACCTCGCGGCAGTGCGCCCAGTCGGGATGCACGGTCAGGCAGGTGAGATCGTGGTAGTCCAGGCCGGCGCGGGCGAGCTGCTTGTCCGACAGGTCGAAGCCGAGCGGCGCCACCAGATGGAGGCGGCAGCCGGTGTTGGCGGCGAGGCGGATCACGTTGCCGGTGTTGGGCGGGATCTCGGGCTGGTAGAGGACGATCTCGAACATCGCTGGATAGCCAAGGTTGGCCGGGTGCAGGTGCATGGCCGGGCGGAAATCGGCTGCGGCAAGACCGCTCCGCAAGCCGAAGCGAGTGCAGCGGAGCCGCCGGCCGGCGAGTCTAGCAGGCCGCCACCACCGCGGGCTCAAGAGGGCGAAGGCGTGCGCGCCACGACCAGGTTGCCGACCCAGCTCGCCCCTCGCCCCTTGAGGCAGCGCGCAAGCTCGTCGAGCGTGGCGCC
This sequence comes from Thauera aminoaromatica S2, assembly GCF_000310185.1. Lineage (GTDB taxonomy): Bacteria > Pseudomonadota > Gammaproteobacteria > Burkholderiales > Rhodocyclaceae > Thauera > Thauera aminoaromatica. The sequence goes on from NZ_AMXD01000199.1 coordinate 4,892, forward strand.
GGTGGTCATCACGTCGTCGACCACGATCACCCTGCGCCCGCTCAGGTCCTCCACGCACTCGAAGGCGCCGCGCGGGCTGCGCAGGCGGGCCTCGCGGTCGAGCCCGGCCTGCGCCGGCAGGTCGCGCAGCTTGCGCACGACGGCGAGCCCGAGCGGCAGGTC
>NZ_AMXD01000200.1 GCF_000310185.1 Thauera aminoaromatica S2
CGGCCCTCCAGGCGCCGGCCGCCCCGATCCGCGCCGAGGAAGCCGGCGCCGGCGCGGAGGCGGCGCCCGAGGTCGAGCCGCTCGCCTCCCCGACCCTGCGTGTGCGCGCCGAGCGGATCGACCGCTTCGTCAACCAGGCCGGCGAGATCGGCGTCGCGCGCAGCCGGGTCGAGGGCGAGCTGCGCAGCCTGCGGCGCTCGCTGCTCGACCTCACCGAGAACGTGATCCGCCTGCGCAACCAGCTGCGGGAGGTCGAGATCCAGGCCGAGGTGCAGATGCAATCGCGCATCGCGCAGGCCGGCACCCAGCACACCGATTTCGATCCGCTCGAGCTCGACCGCTACACCCGCCTGCAGGAGCTCACGCGGATGATGGCCGAGAGCGTCAACGACGTGACCACCGTGCAGCAGGGCCTGCTGCACAACCTGGACGGCGCGGAGCTCGCCCTCGGCAGCCAGGCGCGCATGGCGCGCGAGCTGCAGCAAGGGCTGATGCAGGTGCGCATGCTGCCCTTCGACAACCTTGCCAGCCGGCTCTACCGGGTGGTGCGGCAGAGCGCGCGCGAGCTCGGCAAGCGTGCCGCGCTCGACCTGCGCGGCGGACGCATCGAGGTCGACCGCAGTGTGCTCGAGCAGATGGCCGCGCCGCTCGAACACCTGCTGCGCAACGCGGTCGCGCACGGCATCGAGGCCCCGGCCGCGCGCCTGGCCGCCGGCAAGGCCGAGACCGGCAACATCGAGCTGACGGTGCGCCAGGAGGGCAACGAGATCGCCATCGAGATCGCCGACGACGGCGCCGGGCTCGACCTCGAGCGCATCGCGGCGCAGGCGCGCGCGCGCGGTCTGCTCGGCGCCGACGAGCGCGTCGACGAGCGCCGCCTGGTGAACCTGATCTTCGTCTCCGGCTTCAGCACCGCGCGCGAGGTCTCCGCGGTCTCCGGCCGCGGCGTCGGCATGGACGTGGTGAAGGCGCAAACCGCCGCCGCCGGTGGCCGCGTCGAGGTCGCCAGCCGGCCCGGCGCCGGCACCCGCTTCTCGATCCGCCTGCCGCTCACCCTCGCGGTAACCCAGACCTTGCTGGTGGAGGCGCTCGGCCGCAGCTGGGCCGTTCCCGCCAACATGATCGTGCAGGCCATGGAGCTCAAGCCCGACGCGCTGCAGGCCATGCAGCGGGCGCACGGCATCGAATGGCAGGGCGAGCATTATCCCTACCGCTATCTGCCGCGCCTGCTCGGCGATCGCGAGGCGCGCCCCGCCGAGGCGCGCTACAGCTGGGTGCTGCTGCTGCGCGCCGGCGCGCAGACGCTCGCGCTGCATGTCGACGGGCTGCGCGGCAACCAGGAAGTCATCGTCAAGAACGCCGGCCCGCAGCTCACCCGCGTCGTCGGCATGAGCGGCGCGACCGTGCTTGGCGACGGCGAGATCGTGCTGATCCTCAACCCGGTCGCGCTCGGCGCGCGCGCCGCCACCACCACGGACGAGGCGCACGCGGGGTTGTTCGGTCCCGCCGCCGAGGCGCCACCGCCGCTGCACCTGCCCACGGTGATGGTGGTGGACGACTCGCTGACCGTGCGCAAGATCACCGGTCGCCTGCTCGAACGCGAGGGCTATCGCGTGCTCACCGCCAAGGACGGCGTGGACGCGCTCGAGCAGCTCATCGACCTGAAGCCCGACGTGGTGCTCACCGACATCGAGATGCCGCGCATGGACGGCTTCGACCTCGTCCGCAACATCCGCGCCGACGCGCGCCTGCACGACCTGCCGGTGGTGGTGATCACCTCGCGCCTGGCGGAGAAGCACCGCCGTTACGCCCTGGAGGTCGGCGCCGACCACTACCTCGGCAAGCCCTACCAGGAAGAGGAGCTGCTCGCGCTGGTGGCGCGCTACGCACAGGCGGGCAAGGGCTGAGGGGGGGCCTCGCTCTTTCTGCGGTGCCAGCCGGGATGCGGCAACGGATGCGCCTCGACGCCCTCCGAGCCGCCGCCGATCTCGACTTGCGTCGCTCCTGCGCCCCCGGCGTGGAAGCACGCTGCAGGAGCGACGCAAGTCAAGATATTGCAGTGGTAGACCGCTCCGTCCCGGCGTCTACGCGCCCAGCGCGCGCGCCATGCGCGCGAGCGCTTCGTCCAGCGTCGCGCGCGGGCAGCCGAAGTTGAGCCGCACGAAGCCCGGCGCGCCGAAGGCCGCGCCATCCGAGAGTCCGACGCCGGCGGCCTCGAAGAAGGCCGCCGGGTCGGAGACCCCGCGCGCCGCCATCATCGCGCGGCAGTCGACCCAGGCCAGGTAGGTCGCTTCGGGGCGCGTCGTCGTCAGGCCGGGCATCGCCGCGACGGCCTCCAGCACGCGCTCACGGTTGCCGCGCAGGTAATCCAGCAGCGCCCGCCGCCAGGCATCGCCGTCGCGGTAGGCGGCCTCCGCCGCGACCATGCCGAGCACGTTCACATGCGGCACGATGCCGCGCATGGCGTGGCGGTAGCGCCGGCGCAGCGCGGGATCGGGAATGATCGCGAAGGCGCAGTACAGCGCCGGGATGTTCCAGGTCTTGGACGGCGCCATCAGGGTGATCGTGCGCCGCGCGATAGCCTCGTCGAGCGCGGCGAGCGGGCGGTGCGTGCGATCGGCGTCGAGAACCAGGCCGCAGTGGATCTCGTCCGAGCACACCAGCAGGTCGTGGCGCGCGGCGAAGTCGGCGAGCCGGCGCAGTTCGGCTTCGTCGAACACCCGGCCGACCGGGTTGTGCGGGCTGCACAGCAGCAGCAGCCGGGTCGTGGGCGTGCAGGCGGCCTCGAGCGCGTCCCAGTCCCATTGCCAGCGGCCGTCGCCCAGCACCAGTTCGGCGCGCTGCAGCACGCGGCCGGTGTTGGCCGGGGCGGTAAGGAAAGGCGGATACACCGGGGTGGCGGTGAGCACGCCGTCGCCCGCTTCGCCGGCGATGGTGCAGGCGAGGTTGAAGCCGGCGACCACGCCCGGCAGCCACACCAGCCAGTCGGGCTGGATCGTCCATCCGTGATCCCGCCGCAGGCCTTCGACCACGGCCTGCTCGAGCGCGGGCCAGGCATCCGTGTAGCCGAACACACCATGGTCGATGCGCCGGTGCAGGGCCTCGATGACCGCCGGCGGCGCGGCGAAGTCCATGTCGGCGACCCACAGCGGCAGCACGTCGCGGCCGGCGTAGCGGCCCCATTTTTCGCTCGGCAGGCTGCGGCGGTCGATGAGGCGGTCGAAGTCGAAGGCGGGGGCGGTCATGACGGGGCGTCCGGTGAAGGGTGACGGGGCGTCATTGTCCCGCATTCCCCCGAGCGCTCGCTGCCCCGTAGGAGCGACGCAAGTCGCGATCCGGCGCCCGGACGGCGCACCGAATCCCCGGGCTGACGCCTATGTGCCTTGCGCGTCGTTCTTCACCACGCCGAAACGTTGCAGCGTGCGCTCACGCGCAGCGGCGTGATCCACGATCGGTCCGGGGTAATCGACGCCGATCTTCGTCCGGCACGCGGTCTGGTCGATGCCGCCCATGGTCCAGGGGGCGTGGATGAACTTGTCGGGCACGCGCGCGAGTTCGGGCAGGTAGCGGCGGATGAAGCGGCCCTCGGGGTCGAACTTCTCGGACTGAGTGACCGGGTTGAAGATGCGGAACCAGGGCTGGGCGTCGCAGCCGGTCGAGGCCGCCCACTGCCAGCCGCCGTTGTTGGCGGCGAGGTCGTAATCGTTGAGCCGGACGGCGAAGTAACGCTCGCCCAGGCGCCAGTCGACGCCGAGGTCCTTGGTGAGGAAGGAGGCGACGATCATGCGCAGGCGGTTGTGCATCCAGCCGGTCTGGTCGAGCTGGCGCATCGCCGCATCGACGATCGGATAGCCGGTGCGCGCCTCGCACCAGGCGGCGAAGAGCTCGGGCGCGTCGTCCCACTGCACGGCGTCGTACTCGGGACGGAAGGCACGGTCCACCACCTGCGGGTGGTGCCACAGGATCTGGTGGTAGAAGTCGCGCCAGATCAGCTCCGACAGCCAGGTCTCCGCCCCCTCGCCGGCGCGCGCGCGGGCGTGGGCGGCGAGCTGGCGGATCGACACGGTGCCGAAGCGCAGGTGGGTGGACAGATAGCTGACGCCCTTCACCGCCGGGAAGTCGCGCGCGCGCTTGTAGCGCTCGATGCGCGCGGCGAAGTCGTCGAACAGGCGCTTGCCGCCGCTCATGCCCACAGGCAGGCTCAGCTCGGCGAGGTTGGTGGGCGCGAAGCCGATTTCGGCCAGCCCGGGCAGGGTCTCGCCGGCGGGCTTCGGCGCCAGGTGCGCGGCGTACTTCTCCACCGCATACGAGCTGACCTGGAAATCGTCCACCGCCTTCAGCCAGGCGTTCTTGTAAGGCGTGAACACGCTGTAGGGCTTGCCCGTCTGGGTGAGCACCTCGTCACGCTCGAAGACCACCTGGTCCTTGAAGTCCTCGTAACCGATGCCGTCCTCGGCGAGTCGCTGCGCGACCCGGCTGTCGCGCAGGATCGCGTCGGGTTCGTAGTCGCGGTTGGCGAAGACCTTGTCGACGCCAAGCTCGGCGGCCAGGCGCGGGATCTCGTCCTCGGCGCGGCCATGGCGCACGATCAGCCCGCCTCCCGTGCCACCCGCGGCACGCGCCAGGGCGTCGAGCGCCGCATCCAGCTCGGCCAGGCTGGCGTGGATGAACTCGACGCGGCGGTCGGCGCGCGCGGGCAGCGCGTCAAGGATGGCGGTATCGAAGACGAAGGCGCAATGCACGCGCTCGGCGAAGCGCAGGGCGTGGTGGAGCGCAGCGTGATCGAAGCTGCGCAGGTCGCGGCGGAACCAGACGAGGGCGGAGGGCATTTTTTTGTCCAGGACAAAGATGCGCAATTATGACGCATCCGCCACCGTGCCGCCGCAGTCCGGACAAGCGCAAGGCCGCGGGGCCGGAGTGGCGGGCGCCAACTTCAGGAGCGCCGAGGGCAGCCCGCAGCGAAGCGCAGGGCCGCGAGTGCAGGCGGCGCCCGCC
>NZ_AMXD01000201.1 GCF_000310185.1 Thauera aminoaromatica S2
CGCGGCCTCGGCCGCATTGGCGGGCGCCAGCACCAGCGCGCGTCCGGCGCGCGCGGCGGCGAGCGCTGCCGAGAGCACCCCGCGCACCGGGCGCAATCCGCCGTTCAGCGAAAGCTCGCCGCACAGCTCCAGGCGCGGGAGCAGCCGCTCGGCCACCTGGCCGGAGGCGGCGAGGATGCCAATCGCGATCGCGAGATCGAAGCGCCCGCCCTCCTTGGGCAGGTCTGCAGGCGCCAGGTTGACGGTGATGCGGCGCTGGGGAAACTCGAACTGCGCCGACTGGATCGCCGCACGCACGCGGTCGCGCGCCTCGCGCACCTCGGTGTCGGCGAGGCCGACGAGATGGAACTGCGGCAGGCCGTTGCCCAGGTGGACCTCGACCGTGACCGGGGGCGCCTCGATCCCGTCGAGCGCGCGCGCATGAACGAGGGCGAGCGACATCTGCGACTCCGGACGGAAAGGAATCGTCAGTCTAGCGGAGCCGCGGTCGATGACAAAGAAATATGCGGAACGCGGGACCGGGGGCATTCGGTCACGAGACGCATACGGTGTTTCATGCAGACGCGAACGCAGCATCCAGCGTGTCGCGACGCCCATCGCCACCCACCGTCCGTTCGCGGCTGGCGCCGCTCCTACGAGGTTTCCGGGAACCTTGCCGGTTTCCGCAGGAGCGCCGCCAGACGCGAATGCAGCGTGTGGAAACGCAGCTGGATCAGGCCTTGTCGCCGCCGGCCAGCTTCGCTTCCAGTTCGGCGACGCGCGCCTCGAGCTCGGCGAGCTTGCGCCGCGCCTGCGCGAGCACCTCGCGCTGCACCTCGAATTCCTCGCGGGTGACCAGGTCGAGCTTGCCGAAGGCCGAGCCGAGCATGGCCTTGGCGTTCTTCTCGATGTCGCGGACGGGGCTGTTGGCGGCGAGTTCGGAGAGGCGGGCACCGATTTCGTCGAGGATGCGGGGCGTGCTCATGATGGCGTGGATTCCGGGTTGCAGAGGCGTCGGAGTCTAGCACGCACGCCCCTGCCGACTGGAGCGCCGGCGGCCCGCCGCACACGATCGGCGCAGGCGCGGTGCGCGCGACATTGCCGTGATCACGACTTGCGTCGTTCCGGCAGGGGCCCGGGCGACGCAGGGGTGGGCGAAGGTTTTCGTAGGAGCGACGCAAGTCGCGATCTGGCGCCAAGAACCGTCAACCATCGCTCGCACAACACGAATGGCGCACCACATTGGTGCGCAACGCCCCGAAATCGCGCGCCCATCCCTGCCGCAGCGCAGCAAGATCCGCCCGCCGACAAGCGGAAACCTAGGAATCACCAGGCTTTCCGCACCCTGGCACGCCACGTGCTTAGCGAGTCTCGTCGCGAACTTTCCAAACCTCGTCAGGAGATGACCATGCACACGAAACCGCTCGCCACCGCGCTCGCCATCCTCGCCACGATCGCCACCGCCGGCACCGCCCATGCCGGCGACGGCCCCTTCACCGCCAACGTCGGCCTGGTGTCCGACTACGCCTACCGCGGCTGGAGCCAGACCGACGAGCGTCCCGCGCTGCAGGGCGGCTTCGACTACGCCCACGACAGCGGCCTGTACGCCGGCGTGTGGGGCTCGAACGTATCGTGGCTGTCGGACGCCAACACGGACGTCAGCAACAGCCTCGAGCTCGACCTCTACGGCGGTTACAAGGGGACGGTCGGCGCCATCGGCTACGACGTCGGCCTGCTGCAGTACTACTACCCCGGCAGCTACCCCAAGCCCTACAACAGCCCGAACACGCTCGAGGGCTATGTCGGCCTGTCGTGGGAGTTCCTGTCCTTCAAGTACTCGTACGCCTTCACCGACCTGTTCGGCTACGACAAGTCGGACGGCAGCCAGTACTACGACCTCGGCGCCGCGGTCGATGTCGGCGGCGGCTTCACCCTCGCCGCCCACGTCGGTTACAGCGACATCAAGGGCCAGGACGACTACACCGACTGGAAGCTGGGCGTCACCAAGGAGTTCGGCGGCTTCAACTTCGGCCTGCACTACGTCGACACCGACGTGGACAACGCCGACCTCGCCGACGAGCGCGTGATCCTGTCGATCGCCAAGAGCTTCTGAGCATCGCCCATCCGGAACCGGAGAAAGACATGAAATTCATCGCTGCAATCATCAAGCCCTTCAAGCTCGACGAGGTCCGCGAGGCGCTCTCGGCCATCGGCGTGCAGGGCATCACCGTGACCGAGGTCAAGGGCTTCGGCCGCCAGAAGGGCCACACCGAGCTCTATCGCGGCGCCGAGTACGTCGTCGACTTCCTGCCCAAGGTCAAGGTCGAGGCCGCCATCCCCGACGACATCCTCGACCAGGCGATCGAAGCGATCGAGAAGTCCGCCGCCACCGGCAAGATCGGCGACGGCAAGATCTTCGTCTTCGAACTCGAGCAGGCCATCCGCATCCGCACCGGCGAGACCGGCCCGGACGCGCTGTAAGGGAGCAACGCAAAATGAGAAAACTCCTCGCATACCTGCCGGCGGCAGCCCTGCTCGCCGGCGTCTCCGGCGGCGCCTTCGCCCAGGAGGCCGCGGCCGCCGTGGCCGAGGTGCACAAGGGCGACGTGGCCTGGATCATGACCTCCACGCTGCTCGTGCTGATGATGGCCCTGCCCGGCCTGGCGCTGTTCTACGGCGGCATGGTGCGCGCCAAGAACATGCTCTCGGTGCTCATGCAGGTCATGACCGTGTTCTCGCTCAACGCCCTGCTGTTCGCGATCTACGGCTACAGCCTGACCTTCACCGAAGCCAGCCCCTTCATCGGCTCGCTCGACAAGGTCTTCCTGTCCGGGGTGACGATCGAGACGCTCGCCGACACCTTCACCGAGACCGTGAAGCTGCCCGAGTTCGCCTTCATCGCCTTCCAGGCCACCTTCGCCGGCATCACCGGTGCGCTCATCGTCGGTGCCTTCGCCGAGCGCATGAAGTTCTCCGCGGTGCTGATCTTCTCGGTGATCTGGTTCACGCTGTGCTACCTGCCGATCTGCCACATGGTGTGGGGCCCGGGCGGCTACCTGCTCGAAGACGGCGCGCTCGACTTCGCCGGCGGCACCGTGGTGCACATCAACGCCGGCATCGCCGGTCTGGTGGGCGCCTGGATGGTGGGCAAGCGCATCGGCTACGGCCGTGAGGCGCTCGCACCGCACAGCCTGACCCTGACCATGGTCGGCGCCTCGCTGCTGTGGGTGGGCTGGTTCGGCTTCAACGCCGGATCCAACCTCGAAGCCACCGCCGGCGCTGCGCTCGCCTTCATCAACACCCTGGTCGCCACCGCCGCCGCGGTGCTCGCCTGGTCGCTCGGCGAGGCGCTCATCAAGGGCAAGCCCTCGATGCTGGGCGCGGCCTCGGGTGCGGTCGCCGGCCTGGTGGCGATCACCCCGGCCTGCGGCTCGGTCGGCCCGATGGGCGCGATCGTGATCGGCACCCTCTCCGGCTTCATCTGCCTGTGGGGCGTGAATGGGCTCAAGCACATGCTCGGTGCGGACGACGCGCTCGACGTGTTCGGAGTGCACGGCGTGGGCGGCATCGTCGGCGCGATCCTCACCGGCGTGTTCGCCGCGCCCAGTCTGGGCGGCACCGGCGCCGAGGACTTCTCGATCGCCTCGCAGGTGTGGATCCAGACCTGGAGCGTGCTCGTGACCATCGTGTGGTCGGCCGTGGTCGCCTTCGTCGCCTACAAGGTCGCGGACCTGCTGGTCGGGCTGCGCGTGCCGGAAGACGAGGAGCGTCAGGGCCTCGACACCACGGCGCACGGCGAGACCGCCTACCGCTACTGAGCCGGCTTGCGGAACCGTGCTCCTCCGGTTCCCATCCCCTCGCGGCGCCCTTCGGGGCGCCGTTTTTCTTTGGCGCGCCCCCAATGGAAGCGATCGGGCGCAACCCCCTGCCGGCATTCGCGCAGCGCAAGCCTGCCAGAGGCACCGCAAGCTTGCCGTTCGCCCCACCGCACGATGACATCGGGAGAATCCCCGGGGTCCAGTCCACCCCGAGGCAACGCCCCATGCGTCACAAGATCGCCCCTCTCCGCCTGCTTTCCCTCGCCGCACTCGTTACCGGCTGATTCTCGATGCCGGCCCCTGGGTCGCCCTGCTTTGCCGTGATGACACGCACCATGAATGAGCCAAGGCGCAGTTTGCGCAATACCCAGGACCTTTCCCGACTTGTGAGGCGGTGGTCGCGGAGGCCTGTCTCCTCCTCGCTCGTGCCGGCTTCGACCCCGCCCGGGCACTCATGCTGCTCGAACGGAGCGCCGTGCACATCGCCTTGTCACTGGAGTCGCAGACCGCTCCCGTGCGCACGCTGTTCGAACGCGACGACAATGTGCCAGCCTCGCTGGCCGACGCCTGTCTCTTGCGCATGTCCGAGCTCTTCGAGCCCTGCAGCATCCTGACTCTCGGCAGAAATTTCGGCATCTACCGACGCCTCGGCCGCAAGACGATTTCGCTGATGTCGCCCTGCGCGCAAGTGCGGACTGATTGAGCACGCACGCCGCGGGACTCGACCCGCTGCTCGGCTTCTACCAGCGCCCGGCCTTCGATCGAAGCCCTGCACGCGCTGCTGCGACCGCCCCCGAGCATGGGCGGGGCGCGATCGGACGGGTAGACTGCGAGGACCTCCCGAACGCCCCTCCTGGATCTCCATGCTTTTCTCCGACTGGCACAGCTACGACCACTACGGCCTCGCCTTCGTCGCCTTCTTCGGCACCCTCGCCGCCGTGTTCCTGATCCAGTGGGTGATGATGCGCTCGCGCTGGGCGGGATGGATGCAGTCCCTGCAGGGGGTGGCGCCCCCGTTCATGAACGCGCTCGGCGTGCTCTTCGGCCTGGTGCTGGCCTTTCTCGCCAACGACACCTGGAGCGCGCACGACCGCGCGATGAGCGCGGTGTATCGCGAGGCGGACGGCCTGCGCAGCATCGGCGCGCTCGCCGCCACGCTGCCCGAGCCACTCGGCGGCGAGCTG
>NZ_AMXD01000202.1 GCF_000310185.1 Thauera aminoaromatica S2
GGTCAGGCGCGCGCTGCGGCCGTCGGGCAGGGGGTGGAAGAGGCGGGCGTCGCCGGCATCCACGGTGACCGTGCCGTAGCGGAAAGCGACCAGGGCGAAGTCGAACTGGTAGGTGCCGTGGGGCGCGTACTGGCGAAAGCGCGCGTGGTAGGTGGGACGCGTCTCCAGGCGCAACACCGGCACCGGCGTGCCGCCGAGTTCGACCGGCGGCTCGCCGCGTTGCGTGGGCGCGGGCAGGCTGGGCGCCACCTCGGCCAGGGTCTCGGCAACCAGCTCGGATTCGGCCTGGCTGAGCGGCGGCAGCCAGAGCAGGCGCTGCACCAGCTCGGGCGGAACCTCGAGCGTGATCGGGCCGCACTCGGCCTTGGCGGTGTCGATGTACCAGGGCGGCAGCAGCGGCAGCACGCGGTCGGCGGAGGGCTCCACCCGCAGCACCGGGGCACGCAAGCCTTCGGAAGTGATCGTCCAGTCGGGTGTGCCGGAGCGCGCCTCGCCCAGCCCGAGTACGCGGCCGCCGAGACTGCCGAAATGCGCGCGGCCGCTGGAAATCAGCCGTCGCATCAGCTCGTCGCTGTGGCGCCCCTCGAGCGGCAGGCCGTCGTCCGTGTCGAAATGACCGCGCGGGCGATGCGCCCACAGCAGGCGCAGCAGGTCCAGGTCGGTTTCGTCGACGAACGCGGGCGGGGTCTGCAGCGCGCGCTCGATGTTGCTCCACGGCTCGCGCTGACGGATGTCTCCATGCTGGTCTAGGCGGACCTTGTGGCAGGTGACGCTGAAGTCGCCGCCGCACTGGCTGGGTTCGATCACATAGCGCAGCGCGTACGCGACCGAGGCGGGCTTGCGCTTGCGCGTTTCGTCTTTCGCGAGGCTGGCCGCGGTCTCGCGAAAGCCCTTCACCCAGGCTAGTACCTGCTCGCGCGGGCGGTCGGGGCGGCGGCGCTGGTGCAGCCACACCAGCATCATCGCCGCGACGTGCTTGCAGCCGTAGCCCATCGGGCAGGTGCACGAGCTGGTCAGGATCGAGGCGCCGTCTTCAAGGCCGAACGCCTCTTCCACCTCGGCCTCGACGGTGTAGGGCGTGCGCTGGCGACCCTTGACCAGGGCCGACACCGTGTCGCCCTCGGCGGACAGCGCGCTGACCCGGCTGACGTAGCCCAGGCCCTTGGCCACGGTTTCCACGCCGAGTGCGGCGATCAGGTCATCCTGGGTGAAAGCTTCGAGCAGGTTCATCGGCGCGCGGCAGGCCCGGGGCGGGCATAAACGGGAGAACCCGACAGTTTATACGCCAGCCTGCAGCGCACGTGTGCGGCGGGCCGGAAAAATGCGCGTGCACAATGCAAACGGGCCGCGATGGCGGCCCGTCGATGCTTACGTCAGCGGAGCGCGCATCACACGTTCCGATACACCTCGGCCCCGCTCTTCACGAACTCCACCGCCTTCACCTCCATGCCCTTCTGCAGCGCTTCGGCCTCGTCCACACCCTGCTGGGCGGCGAAGTCGCGCACGTCCTGGGTGATCTTCATCGAGCAGAAGTGCGGGCCGCACATCGAGCAGAAGTGCGCCACCTTGGCCGAGTCCTTGGGCAGGGTCTCGTCGTGGAATTCCTTCGCCTTGTCGGGGTCGAGGCCGAGGTTGAACTGGTCCTCCCAGCGGAACTCGAAGCGCGCCTTGGAGAGCGCGTTGTCGCGGATCTGCGCGCCCGGGTGGCCCTTGGCCAGGTCGGCGGCGTGCGCGGCGAGCTTGTAGGTGATGATGCCTTCCTTGACGTCCTGCTTGTTGGGCAGACCGAGGTGCTCCTTGGGCGTGACGTAGCACAGCATGGCGGTGCCGTACCAGCCGATGGTCGCCGCGCCGATGCCGCTGGTGATGTGGTCGTAGCCGGGCGCGATGTCGGTGGTGAGCGGCCCCAGGGTGTAGAAGGGCGCCTCCTTGCACCACTCGAGCTGCAGGTCCATGTTCTCCTTGATGAGCTGCAGCGGCACGTGGCCGGGGCCCTCGATCATGACCTGCACGTCGTGCTTCCAGGCGATGTCCGTGAGCTCGCCCAGGGTCTTCAGCTCGCCGAGCTGGGCCTCGTCGTTGGCATCGTAGATCGAGCCCGGGCGCAGGCCGTCACCGAGGCTGAAGGCCACGTCGTAGGCCTTCATGATCTCGCAGATGTCCTCGAAGTGCTCGTAGAGGAAACTCTCCTTGTGGTGCGCCAGGCACCACTTGGCCATGATCGAGCCGCCGCGGCTGACGATGCCGGTCATGCGGTTGGCGGTGAGCGGCACGTAGCGCAGCAGCACGCCGGCGTGGATGGTGAAGTAGTCCACGCCCTGCTCGGCCTGTTCGATCAGGGTGTCGCGGAAGATCTCCCAGGTCAGGTCCTCGGCCTTGCCGTTCACCTTCTCCAGGGCCTGGTAGATCGGCACCGTGCCGATCGGCACCGGCGAGTTGCGGATGATCCACTCGCGGGTTTCGTGGATGTTCTTGCCGGTGGACAGGTCCATGACCGTGTCGCCGCCCCAGCGGATCGACCAGGTCATCTTGTCGACTTCCTCGGCGATCGAGGAGGTGACCGCCGAGTTGCCGATGTTGGCGTTGATCTTGGTGAGGAAGTTGCGGCCGATGATCATCGGCTCGCTCTCGGGGTGGTTGATGTTGTTGGGGATGATGGCGCGCCCGCGGGCGATCTCGTCGCGCACGAACTCGGGGGTGATCGTCGCCGGCAGGCTGGCGCCGAAGTTCTGCCCGGGGTGCTGGCGCAGCATCATGTCGGCCATCTTCTGGCCCTTGAGGCCGCCGCTGGCGCGCAGCGAGGCGATGTACTGCTCGCGGTTCAGGTTCTCGCGGATGGCGACGAATTCCATCTCGGGCGTGATGATGCCGCGGCGGGCGTAGTGCATCTGGGTGACATTCGCACCGGCCTTGGCGCGGCGCGGCTTGCGGTGCAGGCCGGGGAAGCGCAGCTCGTCCAGGGTCTTGTCGGCGGCGCGCTGGCGGCCGAATTCGGACGAAAGATCGGGCAGCAGCTCGGTGTCGCCACGCTCCTCGATCCACTGCTGGCGCAGCGCGGGCAGGCCGGAGCGGATGTCGATCTTCGCCGCCGGGTCGGAGTAGGGGCCGGAACAGTCGTAGACGAAGATCGGCGGGTTCTGCTCGGCGCCGAAGGAGGCCGGGGTGTCGGCCTGGGTGATCTCGCGCATCGGCACGCGGATGTCGGGGCGCGAGCCCTCGACGTGGATCTTGCGCGAGTTGGGCAGCGGGGCGATCGCGGCCTCGTCGACGTGGGCCTTGGCGGCGATGAATTTTTCGTTGGCGTTCATGCTGTCTCCTGGGGGCTTACTTGCGCCACAGCGCGTGGAAGTGATGCACCGGCCCGTGGCCGCTGCCGACCGCGAGTTCGCCGGAGCGCGCGATCGCGCCCAGCAACCACTGGCGGGCGTGGCGCACCGCGGTCTCGACCGGGCGGAACTGGCCTTCGGCCTGCGGCAGCAGCGCGGCGATCGCGGAGCTGAGCGTGCACCCGGTGCCGTGGGTGTTCTTCGTTTCGATGCGTTGCGCCGGCAGCTCGACCATGCGGTCGCCGTCGAACAGCAGGTCGACCAGGTCGTTGCCGGGCAGGTGGCCGCCCTTCAGCAGCACCCAGCGCTCGGAGGACAGCGGCAGGAGCTCGCGCAGGCGCTCGGCGGCGCGGTACATCTCCTTGACCGTGTCGGGTGCGCGCCGCTCGAGCAGCACGCCGGCCTCGGGCAGGTTGGGGGTGATCAGGAAGGCCTGCGGGAAGAGCGCCTCGCGCAGCGCCGAGATCGCGCTCTTCGCCAGCAGGCTGTCGCCGCTCTTGGCCACCATGACGGGGTCGAGCACCACCCTGGCCGCCTGCCAGTGCGCCAGGCGCTCGGCCACCGTGGTGGTGACCTCGGCGCTGCCGAGCATGCCGATCTTGGTGGCGTGGATGGCGACGTCCTCGAACAGGGTGTCGATCTGCAGGCGCAGGAAGTCGGTGGGCGGCACATGCACGCCGGTGACGGTGCGGGTGTTCTGCGCGGTAAGTGCGGCGACCACGCCGCAGCCGTAGGCGCCGAGCGCGGAAAAGGTCTTGAGGTCGGCGAACACGCCGGCGCCGCCGGACGGGTCGACGCCGGCGATGGACACCACGTTCGGGATGCGGGAAGCCGGCCCGGACGATGCGGACGGCGCGCTGCCGGGGGCAGCGGAGCTTGCGGACGAACTCATGAACGACGTTTCCCTACGCCGGTGCGAGCCGGATCAGGTTCCAAGGGTGTTTCTCAGCCCGTGCGCGGCGGGCACCCCTAACGAGAGCGTGGGAAGATACTGTATGCACTTTCGCGTGGCAAGCCGCTCAAGATCCCGCCCTCGCGGTCGTTTAGCAGGATGGAACGCCATCCCATGCCGACGCCGATGAAAAACCCGCGCCCTCTCCTTCTTGCCGTGCTGCTCGCCCATGTCGCCGGCGCGGTCTGCGCCGCCGACTGGCAGCTCGTGTTGAGCGACCGCGACCGCCGCATCGAGATCGATCGCGCGAGCGTCCTCCGCTCGGACGCCGGCACCAAGATCTCCTGGGGGCGGGTGGTGCTGACCTCGGAGGAGGCGCGGCGCTCCGGCTATGCCATGATCAAGGCGCTCAACCGCTACGACTGCCGCAACCGCAGCTTCGCCACGGTCAAGCGGGTGTATGTCGATGCCGACGACAACATCGTGCGCGAGGAGCCGGTGGCGGCCGAGGCGCCGATCGCGGTGGCGCGCAACACGGTGGACGAGCGCATGTGGCGCGAGGTGTGCGATCCGCCCTCGGCGGTCGAGCTGCAGAAGATGGCGGCCGAGGCGGCCCGGATCGCGAGCGCGCAGCCGGCGGCGGTGGCGGCCCCTGGGGGCGCCGCAGCGCCCGCGGCTGCGGCGGTTTCGACGCCCCCTG
>NZ_AMXD01000203.1 GCF_000310185.1 Thauera aminoaromatica S2
GCAGGCGGCGTGCCTCCTGGCGCTGCTTTTCGGCGACCTCGCGCTCGGCCGCGCGCAGGGCGCGCGCCTCGACGCTGGCGGCGAGCAGGCGCTGCACGCGCTCCCAGCCGCCACCGTAGCGTTCCGCCCAGGCGGCGTTGCGCCGGCGCAGCCAGCGTTCGCGCTCGTCGGTGGTGGTGGCGCCGAGCACGTTGCCCGGGTCGCGCTCGAAGCTGTCGGCCTGCACCAGCAGCGCGCGCCACACCAGGCCGTTGCGGAACTCGCGGGCCAGCCAGCCCTCGCGTGGCTCGGCGATGCGCCGCCAGCAGCGGATCAGGGCCTCATGGCTGATGTCGATGAGCTCGTCGGCGGGGAGCGCCTCGTGCCCGTAGGGCTCGAGGAAGGACACGCCGTCGGCACGGAAAGTGTCCACCACGCAGCGCAGTACGGACTCCTCGGCGCCGGTCACCGCCACCAGGCGTGCGAGCGGGCAGGGCCGGCGGATGGCCTGGCCCTCGGCGTTGATGTCGGTGAGCGCGCGGAAGAGGTCTTCCACCACCCGCGTCGCCTCGCCGCCGAGGCATTGCTGCTCGGCGCGCGCCTGCACGGCGTCGGCGTGTGCCGAGAGCAGGCCGGCGAGGCCGTGCTCGGCGTGGTAATGCTCCACCCCGAGCCGCCACGCCGGCGCGCCCGGGGTCGGTCCGGCAAGGGCCAGGCCCGCGGCACGCGCACGCTCGTCGTGGAGCAGCATCAGCCCGTGCTGGATCAGCGGCAGCTGGTCCTGTCCGCCGCCGCCGTCCACGATCAGGCGCTCGGCGAGCTCGCGCGTCACCTCGCCGTCGTAGAGCACCGCCGGCTCGCGGATCGCCCGCATGAGGTCGTCGTGCTCCATGCGCGGCAGCAGGTATTGCGTGCGATTGACCGCCTCGGCGAAGCCCTCGTAGCGCGAGCATGCGCCGAGAAACTCCGAGCGCATGGTCAGCACCGCGTACAGCCCGGCCGGCGGCGCATCGAGCAGGCCGACCAGGCAGGCGGCCAGCAGGGTCGCTTCTTCCGCACCATGGCGGCGGGTGTGCTCGAAGAGCTCTTCGAACTGGTCGATGAGGATGCAGACCTGGCTGCGCGGGCCGCAGCCGAGCAGCTCGGCGAGCGCCGCCGGGGCTTCGCGGCCGAAGTTGAGCGCGCGGCGGAAGGCGATCGTGCGCAGCTCCAGCCCGTGCCCGTCGCCGCCGGGCGTGTCGAGCGCGGCGAGCGCACGCGCGAGGTTCCACAGCGGCGCAGCGCGCGGCAGTGTGGTGCAGGTACGCCAGCGCACGCCGCCGCGCGCGCTCTCCTGCTCCAGCCGCGGCAGCACGCCGGCGCGCACCAGCGAGCTCTTGCCGCAGCCCGAGTCGCCATGGACCACGAGCAGGCGATGGCCGAGCAGGCGGTCGACGATCTCGTCGGTCATGCGCTCGCGGCCGAAGAAGATCGGCCACTCATGTTGCTCGAAGGGACGCAGGCCGGGATAGGGGCGGGGCGGCAGGCGGATCGCGAAGACCGCGTCGAAGGCGTCGTCGGCGGGGGCAGGCGCGCCGGGGTTCATGGTGCGCCCCCGGCCTGCAAGCCCTTGCCGCCCAGCCAGTCGCGCACCGCGACCGGCCAGCCTGCGTCGGTGCCGTCGATCCAGTCCGCCTGCACGATGCGCGCGGTGGCGCGGCGCACGTTGGTGGCGATGGTGGCGCCGGCGGTGTCGAGCAGGCCGCAGGGCAGCAGTCGGTGAGAGCGTGCGCGCGCCGACTGGCGATCGTGCTTGCCCACCACCACGAGGTCGGCATCGAGGGCGCGCCCGTCCTCGGTGCCGAGCAGCAGCAGGGCGTCGCAGCCGCTCAGGGTCTCCACCCTGCGCTCGCGCACGGCCTGCAGGCGCAGCGGATCGCTGTCGACACGGTCGGGCTCGCCCGGCACCACCGCGAAGCCCTTGTCGACCAGCTTGAGCGCCGCCTCTTCCCAAGCCGCGGCGTGGTCGCTGCGGCCGTGCAGGTAGAGCAGCTGGCCGCCGTCGCGGACCAGGCGCTCGGCCTCCTCGCGCTGGCGGCGCAGCTCCTCGGTGCGCGCGCGCATCGCCTCGAGCTTGGGGTAGAGCCGGCCGACCATGTCGAGCAGGGCCTTGCGGAACTCGCTGCCGAAGGCGCCCGGCAGGTCGGTCCAGCCGAGCGGGCGCGGCGGCACGCCGTCGGCCGGGTAGAAGGCGAAGCCGACCAGCGGCTCGCCGCGCGCATCGCACAACGCCGCCGGCCACGGTGTGTCGGTGGGCCAGATGCGCACCACCGCGATACGCTCCCCGTGCGGCAGGCCGAGCGCGGCCTGGCGCTGCAACCACCAGTCGCGCTCGTCGGCGCACCACTTCGACGCGAGGTAGTCGGGCGACATCAGCACCACCAGCAGCGCCGCGCCGGCGATCTGCTCCTGCAGCTGGGCGGTGAGCGGTGCCATCGGGTCGAGGCTCTGCGCCGGGCGGTGGTCCTGGTCGCGGAACACGCTCAGGCTGGTGCGGAAGCGGCGGTCGGCACGCAGCTCGCGCTCGAGCTCGTGCGCGAACGCGGCCGACCACGGCGCGAGGCAGGCGCCGCCGCTACCGTCGTCGCCGTGGCTGTAGCTCACGAAGAGGTCGTGGCGGAAGGGCTCTCCGACATAGGACATGGGGACTCCCTCGCGCGGGCCCGTGCATCGCCGCAGCCCGTCCCGCGTGGGTGGGCCGCCGGGCGGCGGCCCCTGCTTTCCTTATAGTCCACGCGAAGGGGCTGGGCCACACGGGCTGCGCCCGCGCCACCGCGGCGCTCAGTCGTGGCGGCCCGAGGCCAGCCGCTCGATCATCGCGCGCACGCTGCGGATCTGGATGCCGTCGCGGGTGGCGTAGTGCGCGTCGGTGTAGCCCCACCAGTCCCAGCAACCGTTGGGGTTCTTCCAGGGGATCGATACCGCCTGCGGGAACAGCACCACCAGGCGGTTGGTGTCGGCCCAGCGGTCGTAGCCGGTGTTGCGCACGAAGGTGGTGCCGTTGTACAGCCCGCCATCGGGCGGCCGCCGCAAGGGCAGGAAGCTCTGCCCCTGCTTGCAGCCGTGGAACACCACGTGCAGCCGACAGCGCTCGCCCGCCGCGCAGGCGGGCGGGATGTAGACCCAGCCGGTCTTGTCCAGGCCGGTGCCCCACAGATGGCTGAAGAAGCCGGTCGCGGGGATGTAGGCGCGCTGGTCGAACTCGACGAAGCGGCCCGCCGGCGTGGGCGTGGTGCGCGGCGGGGCGACGTCGGGGCCGTAGATCCACTCGAGGATCGCGTGCGCGGCCTCGAAGCCGCAGCTGCCGATGTAGGGCTCGTCGGTCGTGCCGCAGGCGCCGCCGTAGGCGGTGGTGGGCATGGTGTGGCCGGCGGCGTCGAGCGTCACCGGCTTGAGTGCGGCCGCGGGCAGGCCGAAGGCGTCGTAGTAGCCGTGCAGCTGGCGGGTGATCGCGGCCGGCACCAGGGCATCCTTCCCGCCCACCACGGTCACCACGCGCTGGCGGGCGATCTGCGCCGGGTCGTCGATGCGGCCCTCGGCCCGGAAGGCGCGCGTGGCCGCGACCAGCTCGGGCACCGCCGTGCTGGCCTCGCCGACCTTGCACGACAGCGTCGGCGCGCCGGTGCAGGAGCATTCGGTCGTGGCCTTGAGCACGCTGTCCTGCGCACAGTAGTAGGGCCCGCCGGCGACCACCCCCGCGCCGCGGACGATCCCGGAGTGGGCGACCTGCATCTGCACCGACATGAAGCCGCCCGAAGAGATGCCCGACACCGAGGTGTCCTCGATGGCGATGTTGAGCGCCGGCAGCGCTCCGGGGGGCGCGGCGAGGGCGATGGCGGCGACGGCGGCCGCGGCGAGGCTGGCCGCGGCGCGGAGGAGGGAGGAAAGAGGGTGCAGGCGCTTGCTCATGACGGACCTCCGGCAGGCGGCGTGGGGGTGGATTCGTGTCCAGCATAGTCGAGCGCGGCGCATCCGCGGGAGCTGCGCGACGGCTATGCGATAATCCGCGGTCTTCCCGCTTGTCCCGCCATGTCCGTTTCCCTGCCCTTCGCCCCGCACGCCCTTCCGTCCTCACGGCTCGCCCCCATCGGCGCCGCTCCCGCCCGTCGAGGCGGGGCGTGACGCCGCCGCATCCCGCGCCATCCCGCCCGGGCACGCTCGCGGTTTGGTGGGCGGCGATCAGGCCGCGCACGCTGGGCATGGCGCTCGCCCCGGTCATGCTCGGTACCGCGCTCGCCGTCGCCGACGGCGCCGAGCTGGCGTGGGCGGTGCTGTTCGCCACCGTGTCCTGCGCGCTGCTGATCCAGATCGGCACCAACCTCTACAACGACGCGATCGACTTCGAGCGCGGCACCGATCGCCCCGAGCGCCTCGGGCCGCTGCGGGTCACCCTCGCCGGCTGGGCGAGCGCCGCCGAGGTCAAGCGCGGCGCCCTGCTCTGCCTGCTGCTCGCGCTCCTGCTCGGCGCCTGGCTCTGTGTCGTCGGCGGCGCCCTGATCCTCGCGATCGGGCTGGCCTCGCTGATCGCCGGCTGGGCCTATTCCGGCGGGCCACGGCCGATCTCGCACTCGCCGCTCGGCGAGCTCTTCGTGCTGCTCTTCTTCGGCGTGTTCGCGGTGCTCGGCAGCCACTGGCTGCAGTCGCGCGCGCTCGGCCACCTCGACCTGCTCGCCGGGCTGGCGGTGGGTGCGCCCGCCGCCGCGGTGCTGCTGGTCAACAACTATCGCGACCTCGCCGGCGACCTGCGCGCCGGGCGTCGCACGCTCGCCGCGCTGCTCGGCGCCGAGGGCGC
>NZ_AMXD01000204.1 GCF_000310185.1 Thauera aminoaromatica S2
AGCCCCTGGCTGGAGTACATGGAGAAGGTGATCGCCCCCCGCCACGGCCCCGCGCTGCCGAGCGTGGCGCGCAGGCGTGCGCCCCAGCGCGCACGTGCCGCGACCGCCGCCCCGACGGGGGTGCCCGCCGCAGCACGGCGCGCGTGGTCGGATGGCACGCGCACCGCCAGCCACGCCGCCACCGCAGCCGAGGCCATCGCCAGCAGCCCCCACAGCCCCTGCCAGCCCATCACCCCCATCAGCGCCGGCCCACCGGCCAGCACCAGCGAGGTTCCCGTGGCCATGTAGGTGCCCCACAGGCCCAGGTGCAGCGCCAGCCGGCTGGGGGGCACGAGCTGGCGGATCAGGCTGGGCACCGGCAGCACCACGAGCAGGAAGCCCAGCCCCTCGATCGCGCGCAAGACCAGCAGCTCGCCGGGCTGGGTCGCCCACGCGCCGGCGAGGCTGGCGGAGGCGAGCACGCCCTGGCCGAGCAGCACGCTGCGGCGCAGGCCGAAGCCGTCTGCGGCCAGGCCGATGAAGACGCCGCCGAGCATGCCCGCCATCTGCACCATGGAGAGCAGGAAGCCGGCCTCGACCAGGCTCACGCCGAGCGCATCGCGCAGCACCGGGATCGCCGGCGGGATCTTGCCGATGTGCAGCGCGGCGACCATGCCGGCGATGATGACGACGAAGGCGGGCGGGACGCCCGCAGCCGCGGACGGCGCGTGCCCGCCCATGTTCCGGGAAGCTTCTGTGCGGCTCATGGTCTCCTCTCAGCCTCTCGATGGGCGACGAGAGCATAGCCGCGATCGCGCCGGCGTGCGCGCGGGCGAGCCCGCCGCGTTCGCGGCTTGGTGGTCCGCCCCCCGCCGTGTACATTTGCGCCCACCCCGCTTCCGCGCCCGCGCGCCCCGCCCGCCATGACCACCCCGCACCCCGAAATCCGCCCCGGCCAGTCGGTCGAGCTGCTCAAGCAGCTCCACATCCTGACCCGCGACGGCAAGCTCAACCAGGACAGCCGGCGCAAGCTCAAGCAGGTCTACCACCTCTACCAGTTCATCGAACCGCTGCTCGCCGAGGCCCTGGCCGAGCGCCCCGACATCGAGCTGGTCGACCACGGCGCCGGCAAGTCCTACCTGGGCTTCATCCTCTACGACCTGTTCTTCAAGGCGCACGCCCCCGGCGGCCGCATCCACGGCATCGAGACGCGCGACGAGCTGGTGACGAGCTCGCGCCGGCTCGCCGACAAGCTCGGCTTCTCGTCCGGGATGCGCTTCCAGAACCTCAGCGTGGCGGACTCGATCACCTCGGACCGCCTGCCCGGACGCATCGACCTCGTCACCGCGCTGCACGCCTGCAACACCGCCACCGACGACGCCATCCGCTTCGCGCTGAAGAAGGATGCCCGCGCGATCGTGCTGGTGCCGTGCTGCCAGGCCGAGGTCGCCGCGGCGCTGCGCCGGAACAAGCAGCAGGCGCTGCGCGGCCCGATCGCGGAGCTGTGGCGCCACCCCATCCACACCCGCGAGTTCGGCAGCCACGTCACCAACGTGCTGCGCTGCCTGCAGCTCGAGGCCCACGGCTACGAGGTCACGGTCACCGAGCTCGTGGGCTGGGAGCACTCGATGAAGAACGAGCTGATCATCGCCCGCCGCCAGCCCGAGCGCCCGCGCCGGCGCGCGGCCGAACGCCTCGCCGCGCTGCTCGGAATGCTCGGTCTGGAAGAACTTTCCGAGCGTTTCTTCACGAGCTGACCTGTCCGCGCCGACACCGCCGATCCATGCCTTTGTGCTGCGATCGAACTGCTAGAATCGGGGAGTCCGCCACGCAAGGTGGACAGGAGACAGGGCGCCGCGCCCGGACGGAACCGGAAAGTCGAGGAGGACGGATGCGGGCGCATCCGGAACGGACATGGCCGAAATCGAATCACCGCTGGCATTCCTGCTGACCACGCCGTACGCGAGCCGCTATCCGCGCAAGCTCGTCGAGGGCTTTCCCCATGTCGCCCGCCGCATCGCGGAGCTCTGGGACGACAAGGACAAGCTGGGCGAATACTTCACCGAGCTCATGGTCTCGAAACGGCCGAACCGGCGCGGTTTCCCGCCCGAGGTGGGCGCAGAGATCGTTTATCTGAGCATGGCCTACGACCTCCACGGCCCGGTGCGTCCCACCCCGCAAGCGGCCCCCGAGCCCACGACGGCCGCGCGCGACGACGCCTGGGACTACGAGCGCGCGGTCGCCGAGCTCGAGCGCCTCGACATTCCGATCACGATGGCGCAGTTCGTGCGCGCGCTGGAGGCTGGCGACCAGCACCTGTGCTCGCTCTTCCTGCATGCCGGCTTCGACATCGACGGCCGCGACGCGCGCCAGTGGACGCCGCTGATGATCGCCTGCTTCCATGGCCGCGAGGCGCTCGCCCTCGAGCTGATCCGGCTCGGCGCCAGCGTGGATGCGACGGACGCCGACGGCTACACGCCGCTGCACTGGGCCTCGGTGAACGGCTACCAGAAGGTCGGCGAGGTGCTCGTGCGCCGCCAGGCCGAGGTCAATGCCACGAGCAACGCCGGCATCACGCCGCTGCTGCAGGCCGCGGCGCGCGGCCACCTGGGCGTCGTGCGCCTGCTGCTCGACCGCAAGGCCAAGGTCAATCTCGTCGCCGCGGACGGCTCCACGGCACTGCTCAAGGCGGTCGCCAACGGACACTGGGAGATCGTCAACACGCTGCTCGACGCCGGCGCCTCCACGCAGGCGACGATGAAGAACGGCACCACCCTGGTCGACATCGCCGCACGTTCGAAGGACGAGCGCATCCGCGAACGCATCGCCATCGCCGCGCGCATGGAGGCGCGCGGCGATGCGCCGATCCAGCGCGACGAGCCGCCACCGCTCACCGGCACGATCTACTGACGGCGGGGCGCGAACGCCGCCTTGCCGGGACCGTCCGTGCGATCCGTCCGCCCGCTCGCGACTCGCGTCGCGCCGGGGCGCTGCGGATACCGTGCCGGTTGATCGTGGGAGCGACGCGAGTCGCGATCGCTGCGGTGGATGAACGGCGGCGACGGCGCGGAGGCGGGATACAATCACGCTCCGCTGGACCGCCTCATTGCCGATGACGAAACACTCCACCCCGCCCGCGCCACCGGCCCTGCTCCCTTCGCTGCGGACGGATGCGGGCGGCCCATGGCGGTGATGCCCTCCGCAGCGCTGGCGGTGCTGGTGGTGGCGCTGACCTCGCTCGGGCCGCTCTCCACCGACTTCTACCTGCCCGCCCTGCCCGCGATCGCGCGTGCCCTGCACACCGACAGCGCCGGCGTGCAGCTCACCCTGTCGGTCTACCTGCTCGGCTTCGGCGCCGGGCAGTTGCTCGTCGGCCCGCTCTCGGATCGCTGCGGACGGCGGCCGGTGATGCTGTGGGGCATGCTGGTGTTCCTGCTCTCCACGCTGGTGTGCGTGTTCGCGGAATCGCTCGCCGTGCTGGTGGGCGCGCGCCTGGTGCAGGCCCTCGGCGCCTGCGCAGGGCCGGTGCTCGGCCGTGCCGTGGTGCGCGACCTCTACGGCCCCGCCGAATCGGCGCGCGTACTCTCGCACGTGTCCACCGCCACCGCGCTCGCACCGCTGCTCGCGCCGCTGTTCGGCGGCTGGCTCACCGCCGCCTGGGGCTGGCGCGCGACCTTCGTCGCGCTCGCGATCTACGCCATGGTCCTGATGCTCGCCGTGGCCGCGCTGCTGAAGGAGACCAACCGCCACCCCGATGCCCATGCGATGCGCCCGGCCCGGATGCTGGCCAACTACCGTACGCTGCTCGCCGACCCCGCCTACCGCGGCGCGCTGCTGATCGGCTGCGGCGCCTTCGCCGCGCTGTTCGCCTTCATCTCCGGCTCGCCCTTCGTGTTCATCGAGCACTTCGGCATGTCGCCGCAGCAGATGGGCCTGGCCTTCGGGCTCAACGTCACCGGCTTCATGATCGGCTCGACGCTGTCGGCGCGGCACTCGCGCCGCCTCGGCCCGGCGCGCCTGATCCGCTACGGCGTGTGGATCGGCGCGGCGTGCGGCGTGCTGCTCGCCGCGCTCGCCTTCGCCAGCCCGCAGCACCCGGCGGCGGTGATGCTGCCGATGTGGGGCGTCACCGCGGCGATCGGGCTGATCCTGCCCAACGCCACCGCGCTCGGACTCGCCGGCTATCCCAAGATGGCCGGTGCCGCGGCCTCGCTGATGGGTTTCGTGCAGATGGGCCTGGGCGCCGGGGCGGGCATGCTGGTCGGGCACGGCGTGCAGCACGGCACCGCGGCGCTCGGTCTCACCGTCGCGGCCGGCATGCTGTTCGCCCTCGCCGCATGGAGCCGCTCACCCGCGCGCTGAACGCGGGCGGCGTTCACAAGAACGCACGGCCGGCCTCCACCAGCCCGGCGATGTCCGCCGCGAGTTCGTCCAGGCGCGCCGCCACGTCGGGCTCGTCCTGCGCGATTGCCTTCTCCAGCGCTGCGGCCGCCTGCATGATCGCGAGCGCGCAGATGAAGCCGGCGTTGCTGCGCAGCGTGTGCATGCGGCGCGCCGCCGATTCGCGCTCGCCGCGTGCGAGATCGGCGCGGGTCGCCGCCACCACCCCGGCGTTGTCCTCGATGAAGAGCCCGAGCAGGCCGATGAACATGTCGCGATCCTTGCCGAGGCGCTGCATCGCACGCTCGCGGTCGATGCCGGGCAGCGCGGGGAAATCGTCGCCAGCCGCGGCAGGCGCCGCTGCTGCGCTCTGCGCCGGCGACGCGGGCGGGGACACGGGCGCGGCGGCCGGCATGGGTGCGGCAGCGACC
>NZ_AMXD01000205.1 GCF_000310185.1 Thauera aminoaromatica S2
ACGCAGGCCGTCCTCAGCGTGGCGGCGGGCCCGGCGCCCGCGCGCCTCGACCAGGCCGCGCGCCAGCGCCGGGGCGAGGCGCGCGAGATCGTGCTTGTGCACGTAGTCGTGTGCGCCGAGCGCCATCAGGCGGCCGGCCTCCTCGTCGGCGAGCGAGGCCGAGACGACCACGAAGGGCAGGTCGAGGCCGCTCGCCTGCACCTGGGCGAGGGCCTCCTCGGGGCTGAACCCGGGCAGGGCGTAGTCGCACAGCACCGCGGACCACGCGCAGGCCTCGAGCGCGGCGCCGAGTTCCGCGGCGCGATCGACGCGGCGCGCCGTCGCCACCGTGTAGCCGGCGCGCTCGAGCTGGCGCACGACCAGCGCGGCATCGGATTCGTTGTCCTCGACGATCAGCAGGTTGACGGTCTCGCCCATGCTTGCCCTTCCATTGCGGGGTGCGGCCGCAAGCGCACTCCGGCACTCCGGTCCATGCGGCGATGATAAGCCGGCGGGCCGTGGCGGCAATCCCTTGGATTACCGAGGCGCGTCTAGGGTTGTGGAGCGCTTGCCGAGCGTGATGAGGCCGCGGCGCGCGGCCTCGAGCAGCAGGTTGGCGATGTCGCGCACGCCCAGGCGCTCCATGATCTGCGCGCGGTGCGCCTCCACGGTCTTGACGCTGAGGTCGAGCCGGCGGGCGATCTCCTTGGTGCCGAGGCCGCTGCCGATGAGCTCGAGGATCTCGGTCTGGCGCGGGGTCAGCACGCTCGCCGCGCGTTCGTCCTCGGGCGGACGGGCGAGCATGTTGCCCACCAGGTGGCGCGACACCGCCGGGCTCAGATAGACGTCGCCGCGCATCACCGCCGCGATCGCCATCTCGAGCTCGGCCACCGCGGCGTCCTTGAGCAGGTAGCCGCGCGCGCCGCAGCGCAGCGCCTGCTCGAAGAAGTCGCCGGTGTCGTGCATCGACAGGATCACCACCTTGATGTGCGGATGCGCCGCGGCGATCGTGCGTGTGGCGGCGAGGCCGTCCATGTCGTCCATCGCGATGTCCATCAGCACCAGGTCGGGCTGCATCGTCGCCGCCAGCTCGACCGCCTGACGGCCGCTGCTCGCCTCCTCGATGCCGGCCACGCCCGCGATGGAGCCGAGCAGCGCGCGGATGCCCGCGCGCACCAGGCTGTGATCGTCCACCAGCAGAACTCGCATTCCTTCCATGGCCGAATCCTACGCCGCGGCGGCGTGTGCGGTACAGGGCAGGCTGACCCGGATGCGGGTGCCCGCGCCGGGCGCCGCGTCGATGTGGACCTCGCCGCCGATGAGCGCGGCGCGCTCCTCCATGCCGAGCAGGCCCACGCTGGCGCCCTCCAGCATGCGCCGGCGCGCGCGCGCGAGGTCGAAGCCGCGGCCGTCGTCGGCGATCTCCAGGTCCAGGCGGCCGTCCGCGGCCGACAGGGCGATGCGCACCCGCTTCGCCGCCGCATGGCGGACGACGTTGGTGAGCGCCTCCTGCAGCAGGCGGAAGCACACGATCGCGCAGCGCTCTTCCGCCTTGAACTCGCCCACGCTGCCGGCGAAGTCGAGCGCCAGCCCGGCGCGCGCGCATTCGCGCTCGGCGTGCCAGCGCAGCGAGGCTTCCAGGCCCATGTAGTCGAGCTGCGGCGGGCGCAGGTTCAGGGACAGGCCGCGCACCTGCGCGAGCGCCTCCTCGGTGGTGTGGATGGCCGCGGCCAGGCGCGCCACCGCCGGGCCGGCGTCCAGATGCGGGGTCATCGCCTGCAGGTCGAGCTTGACCGCGGTCAGCGCCTGGCCGATCTGGTCGTGCAGCTCGTAGGCCACCGCACGGCGCTCGGCCTCCTGGGCGTCGAGCACGCGCAGCGACATCTGGCGCAGGCGCGCGTTGGCGGTGCGCAAGGCCTCGGCCGCGGCGCGCTGCGCGGTGACATCGTGCACCGTGCCGATCAGGCGCGGCGTCGCAGCCTCGACGCCGCGGCTGCGGGCGGCGCACTCGAGCACGTAGCGCAGGCTGCCGTCGGCATGGACGATGCGGTACTCCAGTTCCACGCGCTCGCTGCCGGCCGCGAGCTCGCGATGCGCCTGCAGCAGGCGGCCGAGGTCGTCCGGGTGCACGCGGGTGAGCAGGGCGTCGAGCGCATCCTCGCCCGCCACAGGGGCCATGCCGAAGAGCGCGAACAAGGTGTCCGAGCACCATGGCGCGCCGCCCGGCAGGTCCCTGCGCCACTGCCCGACCCCGCCGATGCGCTGCGCCTCGCGCAGCACCGCCTCGCTGTCGTGCAGGGCGGCGAGCGCGCGTCGGCGCTCGGCGCGGACGCGCGCCTCGCCGAGCTCGCGCTCGATCGCGGGGGCGAGGCGGGCGAGGTTGTCCTTCATCAGGTAGTCGTGGGCGCCGCGGCGCATCAGTTCGATCGCGGTCTCGTCGCCGATGGTGCCCGAGACCACGATGAAGGGCAGGTCGAGCCCGCTCGCGTGCAGCTCGGCGAGCGCGCTGCGCGCGTCGAACCCCGGCAGGTTGAAGTCGGAGAGCACCACGTCCCAGGTCTCCTCGACGAGCGCCGCACGCATTCCGGCGCCGTCCTCGATGCGGCGATGGCGCGGCGCGAAGCCCGCTCGGCGCAGCGCGCGCAACACCAGCAGCGCATCGCTCTCGGAGTCTTCCACCATCAGCACGGCGAGCGCGCGCGGCGCGGGAGCGGTGCGAGACTCCGCAGGCGAGCTCGGGGAGGGGGCGGAGGCGGAGTTCGGGAGAGGGGTCAAGGCGCTCGCCTCAGGCAGGCGTTCCGTTGCGTGCAGGGGCCGGCGGCCCGGGCAGCAGCGGCAGGGTGAAGCGGAAGCAGGCGCCCTCGCCAGGGCTCGCCTCGGCCTCCAGGGTGCCACCGTGACGCTGGATGATACGCTGCACGATCGCCAGCCCGATGCCCGTGCCGGGAAACTCGCGCTGCGAGTGCATGCGCTGGAAGGGCACGAACAGCCGGGCGGCGTGCTTCATGTCGAAGCCCGCGCCGTTGTCGCGCACGAAATACTGCCGCAGCACGCGCGTGCCGAGGGGATCGACGATTTCCCGGCAGCCGAGTTCGACGCGCGCCCGCGGCACGCGCGCGGTGAACTTGCAGGCGTTGTCGCACAGGTTGGCGAGCGCGATCCCGAGCAGGCGGCGGTCGCCCCAGACCGTCAGCCCGGGGGCGATCACGAACTCGATGTCGCGCCCCGGCCAGCTCTCGCGCACGCGCTCGGCCACCTCGCGGGCGAGCAGGTCGAGCTCCAGCCACTCGAAGGACGGCTCGCTGCGGGTGACGCGGGCCAGCTGCAGCAGGTCCTCGATGAGCAGGTTCATGCGCGCGCATTCGCCGCGGATGCGTGCGAGGTATTCCTGCGCTTCCACGGGCAGGGCGGCGCCGTGATCCTCCTCGAGCGCCTGCGCCCAGCCGCCGATGCCGCGCAGCGGTGCGCGCAGGTCGTGCGACACCGAGTAGCTGAAGCTCTCCAGCTCGCGGTTGGCGAGTTCGAGCTGGCTGCGCTGCTGGTGCAGGGCCTGCAGGGTCTCGCCGAGCGCGTCGGCCATGTGGTCGAACTGCGCACCGACCTGGGCGATCTCGTCCTTGCCGGACATGCCGAGGCGGTGCTCGTAGTGACCCTTCTCGATCGCCCGCGCGCCCTTGTGCAGTTCCTGCAGCGGATCGAGGATGCGGCGATGCACCAGGAAGAGCTCCAGGCCGATCACGAGGCCCAGTGCGAGGATGAGGCCCGCGATCAGGCGCTCCTGATCGGCATGCAGCCGTTCCAGCCGGGCCTGGCCGAGATCGAGCAGGCGCAAGGTGTCGCTGGCCACCTGCTGCGTCGCCTCCATGAAGTGCACCGAGGCCATGCGCTGCGCGTCGAGCAACTCGGGCGTCGGCGTGCTGCCCGCGGCCTCGCGCAGGCGATCGGCGGCGAGCGCCTCGAACAGCGCCGGCAGTTCCGCGTGGCGTGCGCGCAGGCCCGCGATGATCGGCTCGCCGGGGGTGCCGTCCATCAGCGCGGGCGCGAGCAGCGCGCCGAGCGCCTGGTGGCTCTCGTACCAGCGCGCGCGCGCGGCCGGCGAGGGCTCGGCGAGGAACTCGAAGATGCGCGAGCGCATCTGCGCGGCGCCCACCGGCCCGATCTGCGCCGACATGCGGCCGCGCTCCAGTTCGGCGCGCAAGGCCAGGTTGTTCGCGATCCACAGCCCCGTGGCGACCACGACGGTGATCAGCGACGCGATCGCGATCGCCCATTGCTGCCTGCGGATCAGCACGCGAATCCCTCCGTCTCGATGAGCCTGCTCCTGCTTTCCGACTAGTCCAATCCCCTAGGGGCATGCACGGAATTTTACCGATTGTCCCTAGACGCCCCGGAGCGGGAACATGCAGGCGACGGAAATGCATGCCGCCGGCAAACCCCGGGCGGATGCGGAGTTTAACGGCACTCCCCGGATGGGTTCCATCTTCGCGCGGAGCGCTCCGTGAGCGAAGTCCGCACGGAACAGGAATCGTCGCAGCGCCACAAGGCGGGTGCGGCACAAGTGGAGAAGCCTCAAGTGTCCCAAGCCCCCCAGGCTCCCGCCTCGAAGGATTCGCAGCTCCTGCCCCTGGCTGCGCTCGCCGCGCCCGGGTTGGCGGGGGCGCTGCTGCTCGGCGCGCTCGTGCCGGGCGCGGCGGGCGTCGTCGCGGCGGGCGTC
>NZ_AMXD01000206.1 GCF_000310185.1 Thauera aminoaromatica S2
TGGAGCTCGTGCTCGCCGCCGCGGAGGCCTTTCGCCGTGCCGGCTGCGCGGTGGCGCTGGCGCTCGTCGCGCCACCCGGCGGGCTGCTCGCCGGCCATGCCGAAGGTGCGCGGTGGCGCGTGCTGCGCCGTCTGGCCGCGGCCGGCATCGCGCTCCACCCGGCTCGTGCACGGGGCACGCCTGCGGGGCTCGAGCTTGTGGACGCCGGGCGCGACGCGCCGACAACGCTGCCCGCGGACTGCGTGATCGCCGCCACCGGCGCACACGCCCCGCCCTGGACGCAAAGCAGCGGCCTGGCCTGCGACGCCGCGGGCTGGGTCATGGTCGACGCCGGCCATCGCAGCGTCTCGCATCCTTTCATCCACGCCGCCGGCGACGTGTGCACCCGCGCGGATCCCGGCTTCGCGCGCTCGGGCGTGCACGCGGTCCATGCCGGCCCGGTGCTCGCCGCCAATCTGCTCGCCGCACTGGCGGGCGGCCCGGCGAGCGCGCCGGTGCGCAGCTACCGGCCGCGCCCGCGTTCGCTCCACCTGATCGCAAGCGGTCCGCGCCACGCCATCGCCTCGTGGGGACGCTGGTCCGCCGAGGGGCGCTGGGTGTGGCGCTGGAAGGACCGCATCGACCGAGGATTCATTGCACGTCACCGGCGCGCAGCCATCGTGCCGGTGTAAGAATCCGCGGAGCACATGCGACAAAGCCCGAAGCTCCCTTCTCACTCCCTTATTCCCCGGGGCCCCACCATGCATGAACTCGTCCAGGACTACTACGGCCGCACCCTGCAATCCTCCGCCGACCTCAGGACCTCGGCCTGCTGCGATGCCAGCGCCCCGCCGCCGGCGCTCAGGCCGGTGCTCGGGCGCATCCACCCCGAAGTGCTCGCGCGCTACTACGGCTGCGGCCTGGTGAGCCCGCCCCTGCTCGAAGGCTGCCGGGTGCTCGACCTCGGCTGCGGTTCGGGGCGCGACGTGTATGCGCTCGCCCAGCTCGTTGGCGAGCGTGGCGAGGTCGTCGGCGTGGACATGACCGCGGAGCAGCTCGCCGTCGCGCGCCGCCACGAGGACTACCACCGCGAGGCCTTCGGCTTCGCGCGCAGCAACGTGCGCTTCCTCGAGGGCTATATCGAGCGCCTCGACGAGCTCGGCCTGGAGGACGCCAGCTTCGACGTGATCGTGTCGAACTGCGTGATCAACCTGTGCCCGGACAAGGCCGCGGTGCTGCGCGAGGTCTTCCGCCTGCTTCGCCGGGGTGGCGAGTTCTACTTCTCGGACGTGTATGCCGACCGCCGCGTGCCCGCCGCCGTGCGCGACGATCCGGTGCTGTACGGCGAATGCCTGGGCGGCGCGCTGTACTGGAACGACTTCCTCGCGCTCGCCCGCGCCGCAGGCTTCGCCGACCCGCGCCTCGTGGAGGACCGGCCGCTCGCGGCGACCGACCCCGCGCTGGCCGCGAAGCTGGGCGACGTCCGCTTCTTCTCGGCGACCTGGCGGCTGTTCCGGATAGACGGACTGGAGAGCGCCTGCGAGGACTTCGGCCAGGCGGTGGTGTATCGCGGCACGCTGCCCGAGCAAGCCACGCGCTTCGTGCTCGACAAGCGGCACGGCTTCGACGCCGGCCGGGTCGTACCGGTGAGCGGCAACACCTGGCGCATGCTGCATGACAGCCGGCTGCGGCCGCACTTCGACTTCATCGGCAGCTTCGAGCGCCATTACGGCCGCTTCATTGCAGAGGGCCCGGCGATGCCCTTCGACACGGCGGCGCGCGGCACCGTCACGGACAACCCGGCGCCGACGACAATGCCGGCGCCGGTCCCCGCGACCCTCGGCAGCGCGGCGCGCAAATCCTGCTGCTGATCGGGCCACGACGGCTCCGCACGGCTCACCCGCTCCCGGGACGAAGATGAAGAAACGCCTTCTGCTGCTGCTCGTGCTCGCGCTCGTCGCCGGCTTCTTCGCCAGCGGGCTGCACCGCCAGCTCGACCTCGACACCCTCAAGGCCGGCATGGCCGGGTTCGCTGCCTGGCGCGAGGCCTCGCCGGTCCTGGTCGCCGCCCTCTATTTCGCCGCCTACGTGGCGGTGACCGCGCTGTCGCTGCCCGGCGCGGCGGTGATGACCCTGGCCGGCGGGGCACTGTTCGGGCTGGGCTGGGGGCTGCTGATCGTGTCCTTCGCGTCGACCATCGGCGCCACGCTCGCCTTCCTGGTCTCGCGCCACCTGCTGCGCGACAGCGTGCACGCGCGCTTCGGCGCGCGCCTGCGCGCGATCGACGAGGGCATCGCGCGCGACGGCGCGTTCTACCTGTTCTCGCTGCGCCTGGTGCCGGCCTTCCCCTTCTTCCTGATCAACCTGCTGATGGGGCTCACCCCGATCCGCACGCGCACCTTCTACTGGGTGAGCCAGCTCGGCATGCTGCCCGGCACGCTGGTGTATGTGAACGCGGGCACCGAGCTCGGCGCGGTGGACAGCCTGGCCGGCGTGCTGTCTCCGGGCCTCGTCGCCTCCTTCGTGCTGCTCGGCCTCTTCCCGCTGCTCGCACGCTGGATGGTCGAGCGCGTGCAGGCGCGCCGGGTGTATGCGGGGTGGCAGCGCCCGGCACGCTTCGAGCGCAACCTGGTGGTGATCGGCGCCGGCGCCGCCGGGCTGGTGACGTCCTACATCGCGGCGGCGGTGAAGGCGAAGGTGACCCTGGTCGAGGCCGGACGCATGGGCGGCGACTGCCTCAACACCGGCTGCGTGCCGAGCAAGGCGCTGATCCGCAGCGCCAGGCTGGCCCACCAGATCCGCCACGCCGACCGCTACGGCCTGGAGCCCGGCGAGCCGGAGATCGACTTCCGCAGGCTGATGGCGCGCGTGCGCGCGGTAATCCGCAAGATCGAGCCGCACGACAGCGTGGAGCGCTACAGCGCGCTCGGCGTCGAGGTGCTGCAGGGGCGCGCGCGCATCGTCGACCCATGGACGGTGGAGGTGGCGCTGAACGAGGGCGGCACGCGCCGGCTCAGCACCCGCAGCATCGTGATCGCCACCGGCGCCCGCCCGACCGTGCCCGACCTGCCCGGGCTGGAGGCGGTAGGCTACCTCACCAGCGACACGGTATGGGACGCCTTCGCCGCGCTCGACGCGCCGCCGCGCCGGCTGCTGGTGCTCGGCGGCGGGCCGATCGGCTGCGAGCTGGCGCAGGCGTGCGCGCGCCTCGGCTCGCAGGTGGTGCTGGTGGGGCGCGCGCCGCAGCTCCTGCCGCGCGAGGACGCCGATGTCGGCGCCTTCGCCCGCGCCGCGCTGGAGGCGGACGGTGTGGAGGTGCTGACCGGAGTCGCGGCATTGCGCTGCGAGCAGGAAACGGCAGCGGGCGGCACAGACAAATTCCTTGTCGTCGCCGACCCCGCCAGCGGCGGCGAGCGCCGCATCGCCTTCGACACCCTGCTGTGCGCGGTCGGCCGCAGCGCCCGCCTGGAGGGCTTCGGCCTGGAGGCGCTCGGCATCCCGACCGGCGCGACGGTGGCGACCGACGACTTCCTGCAGACGCGCTACCCCAACATCCTCGCCGCCGGCGACGTCGCCGGGCCCCTGCAATTCACCCACGTCGCCGCGCACCAGGCCTGGCACGCGGCGGTCAATGCGCTCTTCGGCCACCTGCGCCGTTTCCGCGTCGACTACCGCTGCGTGCCCCACACCACCTTCACCGACCCCGAGGTCGCCCGCGTCGGGCTCAACGAGACCGAGGCGCGCGCACGCGGCATCGCGTTCGAGTTCACCCGCTACGATCTGGCCGAGCTCGACCGCGCAATCACCGATGGCGCCGACCGCGGCTTCGTCAAGGTGCTGACCGTGCCCGGCAAGGACCGCATCCTCGGCGCCACCATCGTCGGCGAGCACGCCGGCGAGTTGCTCGCCGAGTTCGTGCTGGCGATGAAGCACGGTCTGGGCCTGAACAAGCTCCTCGGCACGATCCACGCCTACCCGACCTTCGCCGAGGCCAACAAGTCGGTCGCCGGCGAATGGAAGCGCGCGCACGCGCCGCAGCGCGTGCTGCGCTGGCTGGAACGCCACCACGCCTGGCGGCGGGGCTGACGCGCCGCGCGCATCAGGCGCGCTGGTAGCGCGTCCGGCTCGACAGCACCAGGCCGACAAGGGAGGCGAGCCCGGTGATCACCCAGGTCCATTGCCAGCCGCCGACAGCGCCCGCCACCCAGGCCACCAGCGGCGGGCCGAGGAACTGGCCGGCCGAGGAGCACTGCTGCATCCAGCCCACGGTGGTCGACACCGTATCGTCGTCGGGCGCCACATGCACCGCGAGCGCGAACAGGGTCGCCGGGATAAGCCCGCCGATCGCCGAGAACAGCACCACGGCCAGGTAACGCGCGACCGGCAACTCGGCCGTGAGCGGCGAGAAGGCGACGAAGGTGGTCGCCGCCATGGCGAGGAAGCCGGCGTACAGCAGGTGGCGCGCGCACACGCCGCGATGCAGCAGGCGGCCGGCGGCGACGTTGCCGGTGACGTTCGCGAGGCAGGCGAAGGCGGTCAGCAGCCCGGCCACCTGGCCCGACAGTCCGGCCTGGGCGTAGATCGACGGCAGGAATCCGATCACCGCCAGCCACTGGCTGGAGTACATGGAGAAGGTGATCGCCACCCGCCACGGCCCCGCGCTGCCGAGCGTGGCGCGCAGGCG
>NZ_AMXD01000207.1 GCF_000310185.1 Thauera aminoaromatica S2
GGCCGAAGAACCCGCAGCCCCTCCGCCGCCCGCGCCGGCACCACCCGCCGCAGCACCCGCAGCGACGGCCGCGCCCGCCACGGTCACCGCCGCGCGCTTCGACGCCGCCTATCTGAACAACCCGCATCCGGCCTACCCGGCGCTGTCGCGCCGCCTGCGCGAGGAGGGCCAGGTGACGCTGCGCGTGTTGGTGTCGCCCGACGGCCAGCCCGCCCAGGTCGAGCTGCGCACCAGCTCCGGCTCCGAGCGCCTCGACCGCGCCGCGCGCGAGGCGGTGGCGCGCTGGCGCTTCGTGCCCGCACGGCGCGGCGACAGCGCGATCGAATCCTGGGTCCTGGTGCCCATCGTCTTCAAACTTCAAGGAAACTGAGCATGGACAGTTCGCAGGCCTTCGGCCTCGCCCACCTGTGGGCGCAATCCGACAACATCATCCGCGCGGTGGCGCTGATCCTGCTGGTGATGTCGATCACCAGCTGGTACCTGATCCTCAGCCGCTCCCTGCGTCAGCTGCGTGCGCGCAGCCACAGCGGCGCCGTAGAGGCCTTCTGGGCCGCCCCCGACCTCGACGCCGGTCTGCGCGTGCTCGCCGAGCGCGCCCCGGAGTCGCCCTTCGAGGCGCTTGCCCAGCAGGGCGCCGCCGCCGCCCAGCACGTGCGCCGGCACACCCACAGCAACACCCTCGGCGGCAAGCTCGACACCGACGAGGTCATCACCCGCGCGCTGCGCAAGTCGATCGCGCTGTCGACCGCGGCGCTCGAGTCCGGCCTCACCGTCCTCGCCTCGATCGGCTCGACCGCCCCCTTCGTCGGCCTCTTCGGCACGGTGTGGGGCATCTACCACGCGCTGGTGAACATCAGCGTTTCGGGCATGGCGACGCTGGACAAGGTGGCGGGCCCGGTCGGCGAGGCGCTGATCATGACCGCCTTCGGCCTCTTCGTCGCCATCCCGGCGGTGCTGGCCTACAACGCCATCACGCGCGCCAACCGCGTCGAGCTCTCCGAACTCGACGCCTTCGCCCACGACCTGCACGCCTGGTTCGCCACCGGCGCACGCATCGCTGCAGTGCCCGGCGCCGCGCCACGCGCGGCCGAAGTCGCCACGGGCACGCCGGCCGGCGCGCACGGAGCGGCGTGATGGCCTTCGGGGGATTCAGCCAGGGCGAGACGCGCGCCCCGCAGAGCGACATCAACATGGTGCCGCTGATCGACGTCATGCTGGTGCTGCTGATCGTGTTCATGATCACCGCGCCGCTGCTGACCCACTCGGTCAAGATCGACCTGCCGCAGGCCTCCAGCGCGCCGACCGAACAGAAGCCGGAGACGGTGGCACTGTCGATCGACGGCGACGGCCGCGTGTTCTGGAACAACGAGGCGGTCGACGAGGTGGCCCTTCCCGCCCGTCTGAGCGCCGCCGCGGCGCAAAAGCCCCAGCCGGAGCTTCACCTGCGCGCCGACCGCAACACGCGCTACGAGGTGATCGCGGAGGTGATGGCCGAGGCGCGCAGCGCCGGCATCGAGAAGATGGGCTTTGTGACCGTGCCGGAACGCTGAACGTCGAGGAAGGAATGAAAGGAGGCGCCAGGATGCGGAGCGATTCCGCGCCCTGGCGCCCTTATTTCGATTGCGGCCCCCTCGCTCCCGGCTCCCGGGAGCAGGCGATCAGACGGCGCGGTTGCGCACGCGGACGATGACGTCGATTGCGTCGAGCACCACGCCCGCGGGCAGGCGGGGCTGGCCGATCACGCGCAACTCGTCGTCCGAGATGTCGCGCACCTCGCCGCTGTCGATGTTGTAGAGGTGGTGGTGCGGCGCGGTCGTGGAGTCGTACACCACGCGCTGGGGATCGACGAACAGCTCGCGGATCATCTTCTTCTCGCTGAACAGCCGCAAGGTGTTGTACACCGTGGCGCGCGAGACGTCGGGCGAGGCCTCGAGCACCTTCGCCCAGATCTGGTCCGCCGAGAGATGCACCGGCGCCGAAAACAGGGCGCGTGCAATCTCGATGCGCTGGTGCGTGACCGGAATGCCGGCCTGGCGCAGGCAGGCGATGGCGTCGGAGGATGCGTAGGTGTTCATCATGGCAGTCGACCTTCTGGTTGCGCATCCGCACCCCGTGCGGATTTGCATTGGACCCTGTCTGAATGCTGGACCGGGTCCCGGATCGTGTCAATAATCCATGAGAACTAGTACCGGGGCACGAACCTGCGTCCGTGCCCCGGCATTCCTGCGACAAGCCGGATGGCTTTTCGGATTACTTGAACGGATCGGGACGCGGCGTCGCGTTGCTCGACGGCGGCAGCACCGGCATCGCGATCTGCGGCAGTTCGCCGGTCAGCGTCTTCAGGAAGGCGACGATCTGTCCGATCTCATCCTTGCTGTAGGTGCGGCCGAGCTGCAGGCGCCCCATGGTATCCACCGCCTGCTCGAGCGTCGCCGCCTCGCCGTCGTGGAAGTACGGGTAGGTCAGCGCGACGTTGCGCAGGGTCGGCACCTTGAAGTTGAAGCGGTCGGCATCGGCACCGGTGACCGCCGAGCGGCCTTCGGCGGGCGAGCTGCTCTTGTACGGCTCGACCACGCCCATGCGCTGGAATGACGTGCCGCCGGCCGCCGGACCGTTGTGGCAGGCCACGCAGCCGCTTTCCTTGAATAGGGTGTAGCCGGCGAGCTCTTTCTCGGACAGCGCCTTGTCGTCGCCCCTGAGCCACTTGTCGAAGCGCGAATCGGGCGTGACCAGGGTCTTCTCGAACTCGGCGATCGAGTCGGTGATCATGTCGATGTCGATCTTGTTCTTGCCGTACACCGACTCGAACTCTTCGACGTAGCCCGGGATCGACTGCAGGATGCCGACCGCCAGGGTGTGCGGCATGTTCATCTCGACGCCGGCCTGGATCGGGCCGCCGGCCTGCTCCTTGAGGTCGGCCGCACGGCCGTCCCAGAACTGGGCGATCGCCAGGCTGGAGTTATAGACGGTCGGCGAGTTCACCGGACCGGCTTTCCAGCCGTGGCCGATCGAGGTCTTGAGGTTGTCGGTGCCCCCCATCGACAGGTTGTGGCAGGTATTGCAGGAGATGATGCCCGACATCGACAGGCGCGGCTCGAACCACAACTTCTTGCCGAGCTCGACCTTGGCGGCGTTCTCCACCTTCGCCGGCTCGATCGGCTTGATCGGTTCGTCCCGCACCGCCACGGCCGCCCAGGCGCTGCCAGCCACCACCAATGCCACCGCCACGCTCGTTGCCTTCAACTTCATCATGATGCTTCTCCTTGCCAGTTCGGCGAATTGTCGCTTCTTGGTTTCCCACCCTGCCCGGAGCAGGATGTTCCGACGCGCTAATTAGACTCTGTCTAAACAAGCTATTTCTTGACTACGGTCAACGTTTTGGAGTCGCGCGCCGGAACGATGCGTCCCACGGGCGGTCTCTCCAGCCGTAAACGACGCGGCTTCAATCCGATACAAGCGCAGGTCTCGCGGGCCGCTATGCTCTTGCCCACGAATCGATGCAGCGCCCGGCGGTCCGCCGGCAAGCCCTGAGCCCAATGAACGAAGACAAGCCCTCCAACCGAACCGCCCGCCCGCGCTGGGGACGCCGCGCCCTGCTGATCCTGGTGCCGCTGCTGCTCGCCGGCGCCTGGTACGGTCGCAGCGCCTTCATCGGTGAGCGCGACCCCACCACCAACTACCAGTTCACCACCGTGCAGCGCGGCGACGTCGAGGACGTCGTCACCGCCACCGGCACCCTGCAGCCGCGCGACTATGTGGACGTGGGCGCGCAGGTCTCCGGTCAGTTGCGCAAGATCCACGTCGAGGTCGGCGACACGGTCGAGGCCGGCCAGCTGCTCGCGGAGATCGACCCCACGGTCTATCGTGCCCGCGTCGACGCCTCACGCGCCCAGTTGAAGAACCTGCGTGCGCAGCTGAAGGACCGCGAGGCCCAGCTCGCCCTCGCGCAGATCCAGCAGCGCCGCCAGCGCGCGCTGATGGCCGAGGACGCCACCACCAAGGAGAGCCTGCAGACCGCCGAAGCCTCGGCGATGTCGGCGGAGGCTCAGCTCGAGGCGCTGCGCGCGCAGATCGAGCAGATCGAATCGACCCTGCGCGCCGACGAGGCCAACCTGCAATACGCCCGCATCCTGTCGCCGATGGCCGGCACCGTGGTGTCGATCACTGCGCGCCAGGGCCAGACGCTCAACACCAACCAGCAGGCACCGGTGGTGATGCGCATCGCCGACCTGTCCACGATGACCGTGCAGACCCAGGTATCGGAGGCCGACATCGGCCGCCTGAAGCTGGGCATGGAAGCCTACTTCACCACCCTGGGCGGAAGCGGCAAGCGTTGGCAGGGCAAGCTCGAGAAGGTCGAGCCCACGCCCACGGTGACCAACAACGTGGTGCTCTACAACGCGCTCTTCGACGTCCTCAATCCCGACGGCCGGCTGATGACGCAGATGACCGCACAGGTCTTCTTCGTGGTCGCGCAGGCCAAGGATGCGCTGCTGATCCCGATGGCCGCACTCGCCCAGGGCCAGGCGCGCCCGCCCCAGGCAGGGGCCGGCCCCGCCCCCGCAGCCCCGCCCGGCGCCGGGGCGCCC
>NZ_AMXD01000208.1 GCF_000310185.1 Thauera aminoaromatica S2
AGCAGCGCGATCGCGCACAGCGCCGCCGCGGCGAACGCCCGACGCGGGCGCGCGGGGCCGGCGCCGCGGCGCGGAAGGAAGGACGACGATCTCACGGGGTGAACTCCTTGGTCGGTTCGAGGCCGAGCAGGTAGTCGGCGGGACGGCTCTCGAGCTGGCGGGTGATGATGCGCAGCGAAGCCAGCG
Organism: Thauera aminoaromatica S2; assembly: GCF_000310185.1. Classification (GTDB taxonomy): domain Bacteria; phylum Pseudomonadota; class Gammaproteobacteria; order Burkholderiales; family Rhodocyclaceae; genus Thauera; species Thauera aminoaromatica. The sequence continues at coordinate 187 of NZ_AMXD01000208.1, forward strand.
TGGTGCGCAGCTCCGCCACCGCGGGGCCGATCTCGGCCAGGCCGCGCATGCCGCCGTCGAGCGGCGCGCGGTTGTCGGCGATCAGGCGGTCGACCGTGCCCATCGCGCGCTCGAAGGCCCGCATCGCGTCGCGTGCGCTGTCCAGGGTCTGCGTGCCCTGCACCTCCACCAGCCTGTTGGCCGAGCCGAGCATGCGGGCGGCCTCGGCGAGCGCAGTGCTGGCGTCGCGGCTGGCCTGGGTGACCTCGCGCAACGCGGCGTTGAGGTCCTCGCGCTGCGCGGCGAGCGCGCCGGTGGCCAGCTCCAGGTTGCCCAGCGTGCGCCCGAACGAGGCCACGTTGTCGGCCGAGAGCAGCTCGCGCGCCTGCACCAGCAGGTCGTTCACGTTGGTGATCGCGTCCTCGCCGTCGGCGAGCAGGCGGCTCAGCGGCGAAGGCGCGGCGATGATGCGCGCCACCTCGTCGCCCTTGGACACCAGGGGCGTGCTCGCCGGATCCTCGCCGCTGGTCAGGCGGATCATGGTCAAGCCGGTGATGCCGGCAGGCACCAGGCGGGCGCGGGTGTCGCTGCGCACCGGCGCGGCGCTGTCCACGCGCACGCGGGCGATGACGCGGCGCGCATCGGCGGGATCGAGGCGCAGGCTGACCACGTCGCCGATCTTGATGCCGTTGAACTCCACCGTGCCACCCTTGGACAGGCCGGAGACCGCCTCCTGGAAGACGATGTCGTACACCTCGAACTGGCGGTCGGCGTCGCTCTTGCCCAGCCACAGCGCGAACATCAGCGCGGCGCCGACGACGAGCACGGTGAAGAGGCCGATCAGCACATGATGGGCGCGGGTTTCCATGTCAGTTGTTCTCCGATGCAGCGGGCACGGCCTGCGCGGCGGCCACCGCGGTGGCGGCCGCGCGGCCGCGCGGGCCGTGGAAGTATTCGCGGATCCAGGCGTCGTCGATGGCGGCGACCTCGTCCAGACCGGCGTTGACCAGCACCTTCTTCTGCGCCAGCACGGCGACGCGGTCGGTGATGGTGTAGATGGTGTCGAGGTCGTGGGTGACGATGAACACCGTGAGCCCGAGCGCGTCGCGCAGGGTGAGGATGAGCTGGTCGAAGGCCGCGGCGCCGATCGGGTCGAGGCCGGCGGTGGGTTCGTCGAGGAAGAGGATGTCGGGGTCGAGCGCGAGCGCGCGCGCCAGCGCCGCACGCTTGACCATGCCGCCCGACAGGTCCGACGGAAACTTGTCGCCGGCGAGCGCCGGCAGTCCGGCGAGCGCGATCTTGAGCGCCGCCAGCTCCGCCGCCTCGCGGCGCGACATCCCGGCGTGCTCGATCAACGGCAGCGCCACGTTCTCGGCCACGGTCAGCGACGAGAACAGCGCGCCCTTCTGGAACAGCACGCCGAAGCGGCGCTCGACCTGCTTGCGGCGCGCGTCGGGCAGGCTCAGCAGGTCCTCGCCGAACACATGCACGCTGCCCGCGCGCGGCCGGTTGAGGCCGACGATGGTGCGCAGCAGCACCGACTTGCCCGTGCCCGAGCCGCCCACCACGCTGAGGATCTCGCCGCGGCGCACGTCGAGGTCGAGCTGGTCGTGCACCACCTGGGCGCCGAACTGGTTGCGCACGCCGCGCACCTCGACGATGTTGTCGCGCGGATCGGATGCGGCGCTCGCCAGCCCCGCCGTCACCACCCCATCTCCATGCAGAACAGCGCCGCGATCGCATCCACCACGATCACCACGAAGATCGACTGCACCACGGCCGAAGTGGTGTGCTCGCCCACCGACTGCGCGCTGCCCTGCACGCGGAAGCCTTCCAGGCAGCCGATCACCGCGATCAGGAAGGCGAAGATCGGCGCCTTGGCCATGCCGACCCAGAAGTGGATGAGCCCGACGTTGTCCTCGATGCGCGACAGGAACAGCACCGGCGAGATATCCAGCGTCATCGCCGACACCAGCATGCCGCCGACGATGCCCGCGATCATCGCCACGAAGGTCAGGATGGGCAGCGCGACCAGCAGCGCATACACGCGCGGCAGCACCAGCAGCTCGACCGGATCGAGGCCGAGCACGCGGATCGCGTCGATCTCCTCGTTGGCGCGCATCGAGCCGATCTGCGCGGTGAAGGAGCTCGCCGTGCGGCCGGCGACGATGATCGCGGTGAGCAGCACGCCGAACTCGCGCAGGAACGAGTAGGCCACCAGGTCGACCGTGAAGATGCTGGCGCCGAAGTTCTGCAGCACCGTGGCGCCGAGGAAGGCGACCACCGCGCCGACCAGGAAGGTCAGCAGCGCGATGATCGGCACCGCGTCGAGGCCGGTGCGCTCGAGGTTGGCGACCAGCGCGGTCACGCGCCAGCGCCGCGGCTGCACGCTCACGCGCAGCGCAGTCTCCAGGATCAGGCCGATGAAGCCGGTGAGCGCGCTCACGTGGCGCCAGAACACCAGCATGGTGTGGCCGATGTGGGCGAGCACGTCGCCGAGCGCGTAGCCCTCGTCCGCGGCAGGGCGCTCCTCGCGGCCTTCGATCGCATCGGCCACGGCCTTCAGCAGCGCGCGCCGCTCGCGGCTCAGCGCACCCTCGTCGGCGAGCAGGGCGGCGACGCGCTCGCCGCCGAGCAAGCCGTGCAGCAGGCGTGCGCCCGCGGTGTCGAGGGTGCCGAGCTCGGCCAGCTCGACCCGCGTCGCGGCGTCGATGCGGCCACGCAGCGCATCGGCCTGGCGGCGCAGCGCGGCATGGTGGGCGAGCGTCCAGTCGCCGCGCAGGCGCAGGACCGCGGCAACGCCGTCGCCGGCCAGCAGGGCCTCGCCCGCGCGGGCTTCGTGCTGCGGCGCCGCGCTCATCGTCCTTCCTCGGCGGTGTCGGATGCGTCCGCATCGGCTTCGCCGCGCGCGAGGCGGGCGAACAGGCCGTCCATGAATTCGCGCTGCAGGCGCGCGAGGTCGATCTCGCCGCCGCTCATGCGCGCCAGCACCGGCGCCGCCGCCACCGCGTACGAGATCGCCCCGAACACGAAGGTCTGCAGCGCGAGCGCACTGCGCATGCGGAAGATCCCCGCGTCGATCGCTTCCTGCCACAGCGGCAGGAAGACGGCATGCACCGGCTCGACCACGCGCGCGACGAGCTCGTCGAGGCGCTCGCCCGGGTCGGTCATCTGGCGCATCACGAAGCGCATCGCCTGCGGCTGGCGCACCGCCTGCACGAACATCGCCTCCACGGCGGCCACGACGCGCCGCTCGATCGGCCCCGCCGCGGGAGAGAGCATGTCGAGGGCGGCCAGGTCGGCGCGCACCTGCGCCTCGATGCGGTCCACCACCGCGGCCCACAGCTCGGCCTTGGAGCCGAAATAGTGCGCCACCATCGACACGTCGCAGCCCGCGCTCGCCGCGATCGCGCGCAGCCCCGCCGCCTCGAAGCCCTGCGCCCCTAAAGCGTCGAGGGCAGCGTCGAGCAGGCGTGCACGGTAATTCGCGTCCGGACCGCGCGGACGGCCACGGCCGCGCACGGTACGGGCGTGTTCGGCAAGATCGGACATGCTGGAAAAGGAGAAGGAATCGAGGCGGGATGGTACAACATGCATCGAGTCGGTTCCGGTCGAATCTCTCCGGCGGCCACGCCGGCTGGCCCGAATCGGGCGGCACGAAAGGCGAGGTCGCACCGGTTCCCACCGCAGATGAGCAAATGAAAGACCTGACCCCAGCTTGACCCATAGCTTGACCTATTATCCAACAAGTGTTGAAATACTACGAACACATCGCAGAGCTCCCCCCGAGGAGAATCTCATGAGCATGAAACGATCCGGCCGGTTGGCCTGGTTGGGCGCCGGTGTCCTCGTCCTGGCCGCGGCCGGCGCCTGGCAGTTCCTGCGCCCCGCTCCGGACGACGGCAGCTTCGTGCGCGGCAACGGCCGCATCGAGGCCACCGAGGTCGATGTCGCCGCCAAGGCGCCCGGGCGGGTGGACGCGATCCTGGTTAACGAAGGCGACTTCGTCACGCGCGACGACGTGATCGCGCGCATGGACGTCAAGTCCCTGCAGGCCCAGCTCGCGCAGGCGCGTGCCGAAGTCGCCAACGCCCACAGCGCCCGCGAGACCGCGCGCGCCCAGGTCGCCCAGCGCCAGGCCGACGTGACCATGGCCGAGGCGGTGCTGGTGCAGGGCCGCGCCGAATACGACGTCGCCCGCCGCACCGCGGCGCGCTCGCAGGCGCTGCTGAACGATCGTGCCACTTCCGCGCAGAAGGCCGACGACGATGCCGCCCGTGCGCGCACCGCCGAGGCCAGCATCCACGTCGCCGAGGCCCGCATCGTCGCCGCCCGCGCCGGCGTGCGCGCCGCCGAGGCCCAGGTGCAGCAGGCCGAGGCCGCGATCCG
>NZ_AMXD01000209.1 GCF_000310185.1 Thauera aminoaromatica S2
AGCGACGCGAGTCGCGATCGGGGCGCCGCCGCGCTCGCCGCGGTCGCCGCATGCGCAATCGTGCGGTCGCGACTTGCGTCGCGCCTACGGACACCGCGGCTTATGGAACGGAGTCTTCCGCTGCGACGCGCGGCGGGCGGGAAATGCGGATCCGTTGCAGCGCAAAACGCGCGAAAGTTTTATCCTTGGGGCTGTCGGGCCCGTTTCGCTGCGACGCAACGAAAAAAAAGAGCCCGGCACTCGAACCGGAGAGGCGCAGATGCGCGGCGAAAAGCAGGCCGGCAAGGCCAGGACGCGAACGAGCGTTGCGGCACCCCCCTTGCAAGCGATGGGCCCGGACTTGGCCAGGGTGGCTCCCGAGTCGCTGCAGTCCTTGCTGCAGGCGAGCCATGCCGATCCCTTCGCGCTGCTCGGCGCCCATCCGGTCGCGGGCGGAATGGTGCTGCGCACGCTGCTGCCCGGTGCGCAGGCGGTCGTGGTGCTCGACATCGACGGCCGTCCGCTGCTCGAGCTCCAGCCTCAGGACGGATCGCCGCTCTTCATCGGCGCGCTCCCGGGAGGCTCGCATCCGCTGCGCTACCGACTGCACGTACGCTGGTCCGGTGGCGGCGAGACGCGCTTCGACGACGCCTACCGCTTCGGCGCGCTGATCGAGGATCTCGACGTCTGGCTGCTCGCCGAAGGCAGCCATCACCGCCCCTACGAGTGGCTCGGCGCGCACCCTGTGACCGTCGACGGCGTCGCCGGCACGCGCTTCGCGGTGTGGGCGCCCAACGCGCGCCGGGTTTCTGTGGTGGGCGGCTTCAACGCCTGGGACGGCCGCCGCCACATGATGCGGCAGCGCCGCGAGTGCGGCGTGTGGGAGATCTTCCTGCCGGGCATCGGCGAGGGCGAGCTCTACAAGTACGAGATCCTCGGCGTCGACGGCGTCGTGCGCCTCAAGGCCGACCCCTTCGCCTTCCGCGCCGAGCTGCGCCCGCACACCGCCTCGGTGGTGCAGCGCCTGCTGCCCGGGCTGGCGATCGACGAAGCGCGCCGGCGCGCCAACGCGCTCGACGCGCCGATCAGCATCTACGAGGTCCACCTCGGCTCCTGGCAGCGCAAGGAAGACGGCGGCTGGCTGTCCTACCGCGAGCTCGCCGAGCGCCTGGTGCCCTACGCAGTCGGGCTCGGCTTCACCCACCTCGAGCTGCTGCCGGTGCACGAGCACCCCTTCGACGGCTCCTGGGGCTACCAGCCCACCGGGCTGTACGCGCCGAGCGCGCGCTTCGGCACACCGGAGGATTTCCGCGCCTTCACCGATGCCGCGCGCGCCGCCGGGCTGGGGGTGATCCTCGACTGGGTGCCGGCACACTTTCCGAGCGATGCCCATGGCCTGGCCGAGTTCGACGGTACCCACCTGTACGAGCACGCCGACCCGCGCGAGGGCTTCCACCAGGACTGGAACACGCTGATCTACAACTACGGCCGCGCCGAGGTGCGCAACTACCTCGCCAGCAACGCGCTGTACTGGATCGAGCGCTTCGGCGCCGACGGGCTGCGGGTGGATGCGGTGGCCTCGATGCTGTATCGCGACTACAGCCGGCGCGAGGGCGAGTGGGTGCCGAACCGCTTCGGCGGGCGCGAGAACCTGGAGGCGATCGACTTCCTGCGTCGCATGAACCACCTCGTCGGCACGCAGCGCCCCGAGGCGATCACGCTCGCCGAGGAATCCACCGCCTTCCCCGCCGTCAGCCGCCCGCCCTCACCCGACCTGCAGGGCGGCGGCCTGGGCTTCCACTACAAGTGGAACATGGGCTGGATGAACGACCTCCTCGCCTACCTCGCGCGCGACCCGGTGCATCGCAAGCACCACCACGACCAGCTGCGCTTCTCGCTGGCGTATGCCTTCAGCGAGAACTTCGTGCTGCCGCTGTCGCACGACGAAGTGGTGCACGGCAAGGGCTCGCTGCTCGCCAAGATGCCCGGCGACGTCTGGCAGAAGTTCGCCAACCTGCGCCTGCTCTACGGCTACATGTGGGCGCACCCGGGCAAGAAGCTGCTCTTCATGGGGTGCGAGTTCGCCCCGTGGTCCGAATGGAACGCCGACGCCAGCCTGCCCTGGGAGCTGCTCGGGCACGCCCCGCACGCGGGCATGCAGCGCCTGGTGCGCGATCTCAACCGCGTGCTGCGCAGCCATCCGGCGCTGTACGAGCAGGACACGGCGAGCGAAGGCTTCCGCTGGATCTCCCACGACGATGCGGCGCACTCGGTGCTGGTCTTCGAGCGCCGCGCGCGCGACGGCCGCAGCGTGGTGGTCGCGTGCAACTTCACCCCGTTGGCGCGCGAGGGCTGGCGCATCGGCGTACCCGCGGCGGGCACCTGGCGCGAGCTTCTCAACACCGACGATCCGGTGTATGGGGGCTCGGGCGTCACCAATGGCGCGCTGCGAAGCGAGGCACTGCCCTGGCAGGGCGAGGCACAGTCGATCGTGCTGCGCCTGCCGCCGCTGGGCGTGGCGATGTTCGTACGCGTGGACTGACACGCCTGGACGCATGCCCCGGCAAGAGAACGCAGCGATGAGCGCCCCGCACCCCGACTCCCTTCCCATCCTGCAGCACGGGTGCGCTCCTTGCGAGGACGGGCCCGGCGCCGCAGCGGATCCGCTCGCCATGGCGCATGCGCTGCCTGATCCGGACTTGCGCCCGGGGCAGCCGTGGCCGCTCGGTGCCACCCTCACCGCAGACAGCGGCGAGACCGGGGTGAACTTCGCGGTGTGGTCGCCGGACGCCGAAGCGATCGAGGTCTGTCTTTTCGATGCCGCAGGCCGCGAGGCGCTTCGCCGCCTGGCGCTGCCGGCGTGCAGCGAAGGCGTCTGGCATGGCTTTTTGCCTGCCGGCGGGGTCGGCCTGGTGTATGGCCTGCGTGCTCATGGCCCGTGGGCGCCAGGGCGCGGCCACTGGTTCAACCCGGCGAAGCTGCTGCTCGACCCCTGGGCGCAGGAGGTGGTCGGCAGCTACGGCCGCCAGCAGCCCGGAGCAGCCGACGATGTGGAGCTCGCGGCAAGGCTCGCCGCGTTCCGCGCCGCCCGCAGCGACGATCCGCGCCTGCCCGACCCGCGCGACAACGCTGCCTTCGCCCCCAAGGCGAGGGTGCCCGCCCCCGCCCCTGCTCCGGCGTATGACCGCCCTCCCCGCCCGCACATCCCGCGCGAGCGCACGGTACTCTACGAGGCCCACGTGCGTGCGCTGACGATGCGCCACCCGGACATCCCGCCGGCGCTGCGCGGCAGCTACGCCGCCCTCGCCCACCCGGTGATGCTCGATCACTACCGGGCGCTCGGCCTCACCACGCTGAGCCTGCTGCCCCTGCACTTCCGCGCCGACGAAGCGGCGCTGCAGCGCCGTGGCCTCGCCAACCACTGGGGCTATGCGCCCGCAGCCTGGCTCGCCCCCGAGCCGCGCTACTGGAGCGGGCGCGCGGGCACCACCCCGACCGGGGAACTCGCGGGGGCGATCGACGCGCTGCACGCCGCCGGGCTCGAGGTGGTGCTCGACGTGGTCTTCAACCACACGGCCGAGCTCGACGCGGACGGCCCGATGCTGTCGCTGCGCGGGCTGGCCAACGCGCGCGCCTACCATCTCGACCCGCAAGACCCGGCGTGCTACCGCGACTGGAGCGGCTGCGGCAACGCGGTGAACCTCGGCGAGCCGCGCATGGTCGAGCTGGTCGTCGGCGCGCTGCGCCACTGGGCCGCGCGCTACCGCATCGACGGCTTCCGCCTCGACCTCGCGGTCACGACCGGGCGCGACCGCCACGGCCATTTCGATACCGGTGCGCCGCTGTTCGCGGCGATCGCCGCCGACCCGCTGCTCGCCCGCCTGAAGTGGATCGCCGAACCGTGGGACCTCGGCCCGGACGGCTACCGGCTGGGCGGGTTCGCGCCCGGCTGGATGGAATGGAACGACCGCTTCCGCGACACGATGCGCGCCTGGTGGCTATGCGGAGGGGGAGACCGCGGCGCATTCGCCCACCGCTTCGCCGGTTCTGCGGCGGAGTTCGACCACGACCGCCGCGCCCCCACGGCCAGCATCAACTTCCTGTGCGCGCACGACGGCTTCGGCCTGCGCGACGTGGTGAGCCACGACCACCGCCATAACGAGGCCAACGGCGAGCACAACCGCGACGGCCATCCGCACAACCACTCGTGGAACTGCGGCGTGGAAGGCCCGAGCGCGGACCCCGACGTGCTCGCCCTGCGCGCCCGCCTGCAGCGCGCCCTGCTCGCCAGCCTGCTGCTCGCCCAGGGCACGCCGATGCTGCTCGCCGGCGACGAGATCGGCCACAGCCAGCGCGGCAACAACAACGCCTACTGCCAGGACAACGAGACGACCTGGCTCGACTGGGCCGCCGCCGACCGCGAACTCCTCGCCTGCGCTCGAAGGCTGCTCGCCCTGCGCGCAGCCCACCCCGCGCTGCGCCAGGCCGCCTGGCTGCGCGGCCCGGAGCACGGCGAGGCGGCGAGCGTGCGCTGGCT
>NZ_AMXD01000210.1 GCF_000310185.1 Thauera aminoaromatica S2
CTGCCGACCCGGTGGTCGCCGCCGCCTTCGGCCGCCGCGCCAGCGACGTGCCCGGTGCCGGCGCGCCGGTCGGTCGGCGCGAGGGCGAGCGTCAGCGCGACAACTCGATCCGGGTGGACACCGCCCGCCTCGATCAGGTGCTCAACCTCTCGGGCGAGATCGGCCTCACCAAGAACCGGCTCAACGCGCTGCGCAGCGACATCCTTGCCGGCCGCACCGACACCGAGACCCTGCAGGCGCTCGACCTGGCGGTGAGCCAGCTCGACCTGCTCGTCTCCGATCTGCAGAACGCGGTGATGAAGACGCGCATGCAGCCGATCGGCCGGCTCTTCCACAAGTACCCGCGCATCGCCCGCGATCTCGCGCGCAACCTCGGCAAGGAGGTCGAGCTGGCGTTGGTCGGTGAGGACACCGAGATCGACAAGACCATGGTCGAGGATCTCTCCGACCCGATCATCCACCTCATCCGCAACGCGGTGGATCACGGCATCGAGGATCCCGCCCGGCGCGCCGCCGCCGGCAAGCCGGCCAAGTCGGTGCTGCGCCTGGAGGCGCGCCAGGAGGGCGACCACATCGTGATCACCGTGGCCGACGACGGCCGCGGCATGGATCCCGAGAGGCTGCGCGCGAAGGCGCTCGCGCAAGGCGTGATCACCGCCGAGGAGGCGAGCACGCTCGATGAGCGCCAGAGCTACGACCTCATCTTCCTGCCCGGGTTTTCCACCGCCGAGAAGGTGTCGGACGTGTCCGGCCGCGGCGTCGGCATGGACGTGGTGCGCACCAACATCCAGAAACTCAACGGCAGCATCGAGATCCAGTCCCAGCTCGGCAAGGGCACCACGCTGCTGATCCACCTGCCGCTGACCCTGGCGATCCTGCCGGTGCTGCTGGTGCGCCTCGGCGATCAGCCCTTCGCCGTGCCGCTGTCGATGGTGCGCGAGATCCTGCCGATCGAGCCGGGCGGCATCCAGGACGTCGGTGGCAAGGCCACCATGGTGGTGCGCGGCGAGGTGCTGCCGATCGTGCCGCTGTCCGCGCTGCTCGGCTGGCCGCGCGAGGCGGTGCCGCAGTATGGCGTGGTGATGCAGTCGGGCGCCGCGGTGTTCATTCTCGCGATCGACAGCTTCGCCGGGCGCGAGGACGCGGTGATCAAGTCGCTCGAGGTCTTCCGACCGAAGGGCGTGGCCGGGGTGACCACGCTCGCCAACGGCCAGATCGTGCTGATCCTCGACATGAAGGAGCTGCTCGAGTCGGCCGGCGATCGGCGCAGCGTGTCGCGCTCGACGCTGTTCGAGGCGGCGTAGCCGCCGCCCCGGTCGTGCTCGGCTGGCGAGCGAGGTGGCAACTCAGGCGGTGAGTTCGAGCAGCCCTGCGAAGGCCTGCTCGAACTGCGCCAGGCCTTCCTGCTGCAGGCGCTCGCCCACGGCCACGAGGTCGATGCCGGCGGCCGCGAGCGCGGTGAAGTGGGCGGCGGCCTGCTCGACATCCTGTTCCAGCGTCGAGGCCACGCGGCCGTGGTCGCGCAGGGCGTCGAGCGTGGCGTCGGGCAGGGTGTTGATGGTCTCGGCACCGATCAGCGGCTCGACGTAGAGCAGGTCGCTGTAGGCCGGGTTCTTGGTGCCGGTGCTTGCCCACAACATGTACTGCGGACGTGCGCCCGCCGCGGCCAGGTCCTCGAAGCCGGCGCCGTGGAAGCGCTCCTGGTAGGCCTCGTAGGCCAGCCGTGCCATCGCCACCGCGGTGCGGCCGCGCAGCGCCGGCAGGTCGCCGCCGCGCTCTTCCAGCAGCTTGTCCACCAGGGTGTCGACCCGCGACAGGAACAGGCTCGCCACCGACATCACGCCCGCGACGTCTCCGCCCGCCGCGCGCAGACGCGCGAGCCCGCGCAGGTAGGCCTCGGCCACCCCCTCGCAGTGCGCGAGCGAGAACATCAGCGTGACGTTGACGCTGACGCCCTCGCCGATCAGGCGCTCGATGGCGACCAGGCCCGCCGGCGTGGCGGGCACCTTGATCAGCAGGTTGGGGCGGTCGACCGCGGCCTTCAGGCGCAGGCCGGCGGCCACGGTACCGTCGGCGTCGTGGGCGAGCGCGGGCGAGACTTCCAGGCTGACGTAGCCGGCGCTGCCGCCGCTGTCCCGATGCAGGGGTGCGAGCAGGTCGCAGGCGCGCTGCACGTCGGGGATCACCAGGGCCTCGTAGCGCGCCTCGGCGCTCAGCGGCTGCTGCTTGAGCGCGGCGAGATCGTCCTCGTAATAACGCCCGCCGGAAATCGCCTTGTGGAAGATCGCCGGGTTGGTGGTCACGCCGGCGACGCCGTCGTCGGCGACGAAGCGGGCGAGGTGGCCTTCCTCGAGCAGGGTGCGGGAGAGGTTGTCAAGCCAGATCTGCTGGCCGTGCTGGCGTACCTGGAGCAGCGGGTTCATCGTTCTACCTGGAGTGTCGTGGGAACGGGGCCGCTCGGGCGCGGGCCCGCGGGCGGCGGAAAGCCTGGATTCTGCCTCGAAAGTGCTGCGCTGTGCCGTCTGCCAGCCGAGCGCCGCGAGCACCGCGGCAAAATCCTCCGCCACCGGCGCCACGATCTCCAGCGGGCGCTCCGTCACCGGATGCGCCAGCGCCAGCCGCGTGCACGCGAGCAGCAGGCGGTGGCTGCCGAAGAGCGCCTGGAACAGGCGGTTATGGCGGCCCTTGCCGTAGGTGGCGTCGCCGATGATCGGGTGGGCGATGTGCTTGAGGTGGCGGCGCAGCTGATGGCGGCGGCCGGTCTCGGGGAGGAGCTCGACGAGCGCGTAGCGGCTGCTGGGGTAGCGGTCCACCGCGTGCGGCAGCTCGACCGTGGCGAGGCGGCGGAAGCGGGTGCGCGCGGGCTGGGCGACCGGCTCGGCAGCCTCTGGCGAATCACTGTCGTCGACATCCTCGGGCAGCGCGTCGCGGGCCCCGGCGCCCTTGCCGCTGCGCACTTCGACCGCATCGAGTCGGCGTACCAGCGCGTGCTCGATCACGCCGTGCTCGGGCGGATGCCCGCGCACGACCGCCAGGTAGCGCTTGTCGACCGCCTGCGCCTCGAAACGCTGCGCGAGCGTGCGCGCCACCTCGCGATCGAGCGCGAACAGCAGCACGCCCGAGGTGCCGCGATCCAGCCGGTGGGCGGGATACACGCGGCGGCCGAGCTGGTCGCGCAGCAGCTGCACCGCGAAGCGTTCCTCGTGCGCGGCAATCGGGCTGCGGTGCACGAGCAGGCCGGAGGGCTTGTGGATCGCAACCAGCCAGTCGTCGCGGTAGAGGATCTCGAGCATCTCGTGTCTCGTCGGTGGCGCCTCGCCGACGCGCAGGGGGCTGCGCGCGCGCGCCGACGCTCGTACCGGCCATAAAGCACGAAAGCGACCACGCGGGTCGCTTTCGCATCCAGCTCGGCCGGCCGCGGGCCGGCTCCGGGAATCAGGCGAAGTTCTTCGCCGCGAAGTCCCAGTTGGCCAGCTTGTCGAGGAAGGTGGCGACGAAGTCCGGACGACGGTTGCGGTAATCGATGTAGTAGGCGTGTTCCCACACGTCGATACAGAGCAGGGCCTTGTCGCCGGTGGTCAGGGGGGTGCCGGCGGCGCCCATGTTGACGATGTCGACCGAGCCGTCGGCCTTCTTGACCAGCCAGGTCCAGGCGGAACCGAAGTTGCCGACTGCGGAGGCCTGGAAGGCCTTCTTGAAGTCGTCGAAGGAGCCCCACTTGGCCTTGATCGCGTCGGCCAGCGCGCCGCTGGGCTCGCCGCCGCCGTTGGGCTTCATGCTGTTCCAGAAGAAGGTGTGGTTCCACACCTGCGCGGAGTTGTTATACACGCCGCCGGCGGGGGCCTTCTTGACGATGGCTTCGAGGTCGAGGTTCTCGTACTCGGTGCCCTTGATCAGGTTGTTCAGGTTGGTGACGTAGGCCTGGTGGTGCTTGCCGTAGTGGAACTCCAGGGTCTCGGCCGAGATGTGCGGGGCGAGGGCGTCCTTGGCATAGGGCAGGGCGGGCAGGGTGTGTTCCATGCGTGATCTCCGTTGTTGGTCTGTCTGTGTTCGGGTTGGGGGTAGAAGCCGGACCATTTTAGTCTGGATTTAGACCCCGAACAAGCTTGCTTCCCGCATGGTAAGCCCATGCGGGGGATTTGCGGAACCCGTGCGCTCAGGCCTTCCCGTGGCCGATGACCCGGGTGTCGAGGCGGCCGTCCGCGAGCTGCACGCTCACCGCGGCGCCCTCGGGGATGCCGGCGGTGCTGCGCAGGACGCGGCCTTGCTTGTCACGGGCGATGGCATAGCCGCGCGCCAGTACCGCCTGTGGCGCGAGATGCTGGAGGTGGGCGGCGAGGGCGTCGAGGCGCTGGCTGCGGGCTTCCAGCAGGCGTGTGGCTGCGCGCGCGAGGCGCCCACCTAGCATGTCGACGCGCGCGGCGAGCGCTTGCGGGCGCGGCGCTGCGGCACGCAGGCGGAGCCCGGCGCGGGTGGCGCGCA
>NZ_AMXD01000211.1 GCF_000310185.1 Thauera aminoaromatica S2
GGTCGGAGAACAGCGCCGCGCCGAGCGGGCGGGCGCCGATGCCGTGGAAGAGGTTCCACGCCCCGCGCAGGTTGCGGCGGGGCAGCAGCGAGCGCGCGAACACCACCGGACGGCCGTCTGCCACCAGCAGCACCTCGCGCAGCCAGGCCAGCTCGCCGACGCGCAGGCCGAGCAGCCACGCCTCGTCGCGCCGCACGTGGGCGAGGCGCTGGCACAGCACGCGCACCTCGAAGCGGGTGCAGCGCGCGCGGATGCGCGCGGTGAGCGAGCCGGCATCCTTCAGCCAGGGCAGCAGCGCGGGCGGGAGCAAGACGCGCGGCGGATGGGCGAGCCAGGTCTCGTGGCGCGGGCCGGTGTGCAGGGGGAAGGCGGTCAGGGGGCGCATCGGGTCAGGAGCGGGTTTCGGTTTCTTCGTGCAGGAGCAGGCCGCTTGCAACGCAAGGGCACGCGAGGGGCGTCCGGACGGCAGCAATCGCGACTTGCGTCGCTCCCACGGGAGATGCGGTGCGTCCGGGCGGCAGCAATCGCGACTTGCGGTGCTCCTGCGTCCCACACCGGGCGCTCCGGGTTTTCCGTGGGAGCGACGCAAGTCGCGATCTGCCGTTCTCCACCCGATGCGCGGCGAAAAGTGCCACAGGGCACCGACAGCACTCGCCAGCCCATCATGCGCGCAGCAAGGCTTCGCGCCCGCCCAGCCAGCGCCGCATCAGCGCGTTGGCGGCGGCGGGGTCGTGGGCGAGCAGGTGTTCGGCGAGCTCGCGCGCGGGCTCGACCAGCCCGGCGTCGAGTTCGAGATCGGCGTAGCGCAGCAGGGGCACGCCGCTCTGGCGGGCGCCGACGAATTCGCCCGGACCGCGGATGCGCAGGTCCTCGCGCGCGATCGCGAAGCCGTCGGTGTTCTCGTAGATCACCTTGAGGCGCTCGCGGCCGGTCTGCGACAACGGCTGGGCGTAGATCAGGATGCATACCGACTCCGCCGTGCCGCGCCCCACCCGGCCGCGCAGCTGGTGCAGCTGGGCGAGCCCGAAGCGCTCGGCGTGCTCGATCACCATCAGGCTGGCGTTGGGCACATCCACCCCGACCTCGATCACCGTGGTGGCCACCAGCAGATCGAGCGCGCCGGCGGAGAAGGCGGCCATGGTGGCGGATTTCTCCTCGTTCCTGAGGCGGCCGTGCACCAGGCCCACGCGCAGCTCGGGGAGCGCCTCGACCAGCGTCGCGAAGGTGTCCTGCGCGGTCTGCAGTTGCAGCGCCTCGGACTCCTCGATCAGCGGGCACACCCAGTAGGCCTGGCGGCCCTCCAGACAGGCCGCGCGCACGCGCGCGACGACCTCGTCACGACGCACGTCGGAGACCAGGCGGGTGCGGATCGGCGTGCGCCCGGGCGGCAGCTCGTCGAGCACCGACACGTCGAGATCGGCGTAGTGGGTCATCGCCAGCGTGCGCGGGATCGGCGTCGCCGACATCATCAGCATGTGCGGCCGCCGCCCGCCCTCGCCCTTCTCGCGCAGCGCCAGGCGCTGGCGCACGCCGAAGCGGTGCTGCTCGTCGACCACCACGAGCGCCAGCCGCGGCAGCGTCACCGGGTCCTCGATGAGCGCATGGGTGCCGACCGCGAGCAGCACCTCGCCGCTCGCCAGGCGGGCGAGCTCGGCCTCGCGCGCGCGCTTCCTGCGGCTGCCCGACAGCCAGGCGACGCCGATGCCCAGGGGCTCCAGCCAGGCCGAGAGCTTCTTCCAGTGCTGCTCTGCGAGGATCTCGGTGGGCGCCATCATCGCCGCCTGCCACCCGTTCTCGGCCGCCTGCAGCATCGCCAGCGCGGCGACCAGGGTCTTGCCCGAGCCGACATCGCCCTGCAGCAGGCGCTGCATCGGATGCGGCGCCGCGAGGTCGGCGGCGATCTCCGCGCCCACCCGCGCCTGCGCCCCCGTGGGACGGAAAGGCAGCGATTCGAGCAAAGCCGCGGTCAGCAGGGCGCGCGCCGGCAGCGCCACCGCCGCCTGGGCACGGCGCGCGAGCCAGGCGCGGCGCAGCGAGAGCTGCTGCACCAGCAGCTCCTCGAACTTCATGCGCTGCCAGGCGGGATGCTCGCGCTGCTCGAGCGCGAAGGGGTCGGCGTCGGGCGCGGGATGGTGCAGCGCATGCAAGGCCTCGGCGAAGCCGGGCAGCCCCAGGCGGTGCAGCCAGGCGGCCGGCAGCAGTTCGTCGAGCGGCTCGCTCTGCAGCGCCTGTGCGACCAGCTTGCGCAGGGTGATCTGGCCGACGCCGGCGGTGGTGGGATAGACCGGGGTGAGCGCATCGGGCAGCGCCTCGCCGGGCGCCACGGCGCGCAGGCGCGGATGCACCATCTCGAGCCCGAAGAAGCCGCCGCGCGCCTCGCCGAACAGGCGCACGCGCCCGCCCGGCGCGAGCGGTTTCTGCTGCGAGGGGTAGAAGTTGAGCCAGCGCGCCACCAGGGTGCCGCTGTCGTCGGCGATCCGCGCCACCAGCTGGCGGCGCGGACGCAGCACCACCTCGCTACCGAGCACCTCGCCCTCGACCTGAGCGGGAAAGCCGGGGCGCAACCGGGCAATCGGCGTCAGCCGGGTCTCGTCCTCGTAGCGCAGCGGCAGGTGGAGCAGGACATCGCGTGGCCCGCGCAGGTCGAGCCTGGCCAGCCGCCCCGCCAGCTGCGCCCCGACCCCCGGCCAGCCGCGCGGCGGCTGCGTCGCGTTCAATCGTCGATCCTTCTCGGAAGGAGGAAAGGGGCAACAGGTCTCGCGCGCCCGCCGTTGATCGGCCGGCACGCGACCGGGACACCGAAGCGGTATGCCAAGGAGGCAGCGCTCCGAGCGCCCCGCCCCTTAAGTTTCACACCTCGTGCCTTGCCCCTTGCAGGCCTCAGCCGAGCACGAGCACCAGATCCGCCTCGACCAGCGCGCCGCGCGGCAGCTCGCGCACGCCGACGGTGGCACGTGCCGGATAGGGCTCGGCGAAGCAGGACTTCATGATCTCGTTGACCACGCCGAAGTTGGCCAGGTCGGTGAGATAGATGGTGATCTTGACCACGTCGGCGAAGGAGCCGCCGGCCGCCTCGGCCACCGCGGCGAGGTTGTCGAACACGCGACGCGCCTGCGCCTCGACGCCCTCGACCATTTCCATGGTGACGGGGTCGAGACCGATCTGGCCGGAGAGGAAGACCTGGTTGCCGACCTTTACCGCCTGCGAATAGGGGCCGATGGCGGCGGGTGCCTTGGGGGTGGAGATGATCTGACGGGCCATGGTTTTGCCTCTGCTTGGGGAAAGCCGGCATTGTACCCGCGGGCGCGGGCGGACATGCCGCCCGCAGGGCACCCGGGCGGCTCAGCCGCCGGCGCGCAGGGTGATCTCGCAGCCGAGGCGATCGATCAGTTTCTGCAGGCCGACACGCTCGCCGGTGTTGATGACCAGCGGCGCCATGAAATTGGCGCGCAGGCCGGTGCCGGCCGGGCTTTCGCCTTCGTCCTTGCGCACGATCACCGCGACCGCGGCATCCTCGGGCGTGCGCAGGCGCAGCATCGCGACTTCCTCGTCGCTCAGCGGGAATTCCAGGTGAACGCCGAGGCGCTCGGGCGCGGTCACCGAGAAGGCGACATCGGGCTCGTCCACGCTCTGCAGCAGGAACACATGCGCCTCGCGTCCTTCCTCGTGCAGCAGGGTGAAGCGGCGGCACTCCTCGAAGCCGGGCAGGCCCTTGGGAAACTCGATGATCTTGTCTTCGGCAATCTCGGCGCTGCCGAACAGCGGACTCTTGATCTGCATGACTGGAACCTCGCTTCAAAAAAACATCATCATCCGAGGCACGGCGGACCCGCCGTGACACGCTTCACGTCCGCTCAACGCGGGCGTTCTGGGGGGATCAACACGCCAGGCCCGGCACCCGCCGCCTGCAGCCGCTTGCGCGCACGCTCGGCGGCCTCGCGGTCGACGAAAGGACCGAGCACCACCCGGCTCTGGATGTGCGCCGGCTGCCCCGCGGCTGCGGCCTGCTGGTAGATGCGCAGCGCGTTGTCGGGGGCGGCGAAGACGCCGAGCTGGACGAGATAGCCGGAGCCGGCGGGCGCCACGGCGGCACGGGGAAGCAGGACACCATCGAGCTTTGCGGTGGGAACCGGAAGCGGAGTGCATGCCGGCGCAGGTGGCGGAGTCGGGCAGGAGGGTGGGGGCGCGGATGGGGGCGCGCATGCAGCCCCCTGCCCGGCCCCGAGCGGCACGGCGGCCTCGTACGCTGGCGCACCGGGGCCGGGCTTTCCGGCCGCCGACAGCGGGTTCGCGGGCATGGCAGGAGGAGTCGAGGCCGCAGCGCCGGGCGCCGCCCCACCAACCGCCGCGCCAGCGCCCGCGCGCGACGGCACCGGACGGTCGCGGTCGAGCAGCCCGAGCACCAACAGCACGAGAGCGGCGGCCAGCGCCGCGGCTGCGCGGAGCAGCGCTGCGCGCCGCGG
>NZ_AMXD01000212.1 GCF_000310185.1 Thauera aminoaromatica S2
CCCGAGCCTGCCCTGGTCCCCGCCCCCTCGCCGGCGCCGCCCGCCCTCTGCCACGTCTGGGCCGACCTCGGCGCGAGCGAGGCCGACCGCCTCGCCCAGCGCCTGCGCCGCATCGGCATCACCGCGGCGCGCAGCCGCAGCGAGACGCCGGAGGCCTGGTGGGTGCGCATCCCGCCGCAGCGCAACCGCAGCGAGGCCGAGCGCCGCGTCGTCGAGCTCAACCTGCTCGGCGTCAGCGACACCTTCATCGTGCAGGAGTCCGGCCCCAACCAGAACGCGGTCTCGCTCGGCCTCTTCAAGACCGAGAACCGCGCCCGCATCCTGCTCGGCCAACTGCGTGCCAAGGGCGTCGAGAACGCCGGCATCGAGCCGCGCATGGGCACCAGCTACCGCATCCAGGCCAACGTCCCGGCCAACGAGCTGCGCATCGTCGAATCGGCCGCGCCCGGCCTGCGCGCCCGGCGCCAGGCCTGCACGCGCTGATTCGGAGAAGGAGATGAGCGCGAAGCGCCCCTACATCGTCGGCCTCACCGGCGGCATCGGCAGCGGCAAGAGCGCCGCCACCGACCGCTTCGCCGCCCTCGGCGCGAGCGTGGTCGACACCGACCGTATCGCCCACGAGCTCACCGCCCCCGGCGGCGGCGCGATCGAGGCCATCCACGTCGCCTTCGGCGACGCCATGATCGCGCCCGATGGCCGCCTCGACCGCGCCGCCATGCGCGCGCTCGCCTTCCGCGAGCCCGATGCCCGCCGCCGCCTCGAGGCCATCCTGCACCCGCTGATCCGCGCCGAGAGCGCCCGCCAGTGCCTGGCGGCCAGCGGCCCCTACGTGATCCTCGCAGTGCCGCTGCTGGTCGAGTCTGGCGGCTACCGCGAGCGCTACGACCGCATCTGCGTGGTCGACTGTCCCGAGGCGCTGCAGGTCGCGCGCGTGCGTGCGCGCAGCGGGCTCGTCGATGAACAGATCCGCGCCATCATGGCCGCGCAGGCCAGTCGGGCGCAACGTCTGGCCGCCGCCGACGACGTGCTCGACAACGCCGGCACGCTCGCATCCCTGCACGCACAGGTCGATCGCCTGCACGCCGCCTACCTCGCCGCGGCGACGCACTGAAACCGTGCCTCGCCATGGTGGGAAGGGGGCCTGTGCTATCATCGGCGCGACTCTGAACAGGTGCGATACAGGCGGACACGCTGCGGTGATTAGCTACGAATATCCTCTCAACGAGCGCATCCGCACCT
This sequence comes from Thauera aminoaromatica S2, assembly GCF_000310185.1. Classification (GTDB taxonomy): domain Bacteria; phylum Pseudomonadota; class Gammaproteobacteria; order Burkholderiales; family Rhodocyclaceae; genus Thauera; species Thauera aminoaromatica. Next base: position 1,240 of record NZ_AMXD01000212.1, read on the forward strand.
TGCTGCGCCTGGAGGACCTGCTCCTCAAGATTGCCCATTTCACCGCGGGCACGGCGCCGCAAGACCACCATGTCGCGCTGCTGACCATCTTCGAGACGCTCGAAGTGGCGAGCCGCGCAGACCTGAAGGTCGACCTGGTGCAGGAACTCGAGCGCCAGCGCCAGATCCTGATGTCCTTCCGCAACAACCCCGAGATCTCCGAGGAAGCGCTTGCCGGCGCGCTCTACGAGATCGAGCAGGCCTCCACCGGGCTGCTCGCGATGGCAGGCAAGATCGGCCAGTACCTGCGCGAGAACGAGTGGCTGATGAGCATCCGCAGCCGCGCGGCGATCCCGGGCGGAGTCTGCCAGTTCGACCTGCCGTCCTACCACTACTGGCTCAATCGCGACCCGGCCGTGCGCCGCGGCGACCTCGGCACCTGGATCCAGCCGATAGCGCCGATCCGCGATGGCATCGAGATCGTGCTGCGCCTGCTGCGCGCCAGCGGCCACCCCGAGCCGCTGCACGCACGTGCCGGCGCCTTCCAGCTCACCATGGCGGGGCGCACCGCACAGATGCTGCGCGTGCGTCTGGCGCAGTCCGAGACCGTGGTGCCCGAAATCAGCGCCAACAAGTACGCACTCAACGTGCGCTTCATGCTGCCCGAGACCGTCGCACGCCCACGCGTGGCCGAGCGCGACGTCGCCTTCGAACTGACCTTCTGCAGCCTGTGAACATGGACACCCGGGCCCGCACCGTGCGCTGCCCCACCTGCGGCAAGGACGTCGAATGGAAGCCGGAGAGCCGCTGGCGCCCGTTCTGCTCGGCGCGCTGCAAGCAGATCGACCTCGGCGAGTGGGCCTCGGAAGGCTACCGTGTGCCGAGTTCGCCGCCCGATGCGCCGCTCGACGAGATCGACTACCAGCCGCCCGGCGCGGGCGAGATGCCGCAGCGCTGAACGCCGCCGGCGCGGGCGGATTCGCCACCGCCTCGCGGCGCGTGCGCCTTCAATCCCGGACGGGCCTCCAGATCGCGCGGATCGCGGCGATGCCGTGCGCGCCGGCATCGCGCGCACGCTCCATGTCATCCGCTGCCAGCCCGCCGAGGGCGAACACCGGCAGCGGCAGGCCCGCCGCCGTGCTCGCGAACCCTTCCCAGCCCATCCCCGCCTGGCCGGGATGGGTCAGGGTCGGCTGCACCGGTCCGAGCAAGGCGTAATCGAGCTCCAGCGCCGCGGCGCGCTCGAGCCCCGCGCGGTCGTGGCAGGACGCCCCCACCCAGGGGAAATCCGGTCGCGCCTGCACCGCCATCAGCCGGCGCGCCGGCAGATGCACGCCGTCGGCGCCGATGCGGCGCGCGAGCACCTCGTCCTCATTCACCACCAGCAGCCCGCCATGCGCCCGCACGCGCGCCAGCGCCGCGCGCGCGAAGGCCTCGCGTGCAGCATCGGGCAGCGTCGCCTCGCGCACCTGCACCAGGCGCAGACCGCCGGCGAGCGCACGCTCGAGCGCGTCGAGCTGGACCTCTACGCCGATCTCCGCCGCCTGGGTGATGCCCATCGTGCGCGGCAGGCGCAGAGCCTTCAGGATCGGTCCGTTGGCGGGCAGCATCGGCTCGCGCGCGGGGCCCTCGGGACGCACCCAGGCGAGGGCGCTGTGCACCCGGTCGGCGAGCTCGCCCTCCCAGGCCGCAACCTCTTGGAAGTGCAGGCGGACGTGGGCATGCTCGTAGAGGTGCTCGCGGCACAGCCAGGGCCGCAGCCGCGTGACGCGGATGCCGAGTTCCTCGTCGAGCTCGCGGACCAGAGCCTGCGCCGGGCTCTCGCCAGGCTCGACCTTGCCGCCGGGAAACTCCCAGTAGCCCGCATACACCGCATCCGGCGCGCGCTGGCCGAGCAGGTAACAACCGTCCTCGCGCAGCAGCACGCCGGCGGCGACCTCCACCCGCTTGCGCGTCATCGCGCGTCGTCCTGCAGGCGACCGGCATGGTCGCGGGCGAACTGCCAGGCGACGCGGCCCGAACGCGAGCCGCGCATCAGCGCCCACTGCAGCGCCTCCTGGCGGGCGGCGGAGATTTCGTCATCGCTCGCCCCGAAGCTGCGCAGCCAGTGCGCGACGATGTCGAGGTACTCGTCCTGGCTGAAGGGGTAGAAGGAGATCCACAGGCCGAAGCGCTCGGAGAGCGAGATCTTCTCTTCGACCGCCTCGCCCGGGTGCACCTCGCCATCGACATGGCGGGCCTGCAGATTCTCGTCGTGGTACTCCGGCATCAGGTGGCGGCGGTTGGAGGTGGCGTAGATCAGCACGTTGTCCGACATCGCCGACACCGAGCCGTCGAGCACGCTCTTCAAGGCCTTGTAGGCGTCCTCGCCCTCCTCGAAGGAAAGGTCGTCGCAGAAGAGGATGAAGCGCTCCGGCCGGCCGGCGACCAGTTCGACGATCTCGGGCAGGTCGACCAGGTCGGTCTTGTCCACCTCGATCAGGCGCAAGCCGCGCGCGGCGTATTCGTTGAGCAGGGCCTTGATCAGCGAGGACTTGCCGGTGCCGCGCGCGCCCGTGAGGAGCACGTTGTTGGCGCGCCGGCCGGCGAGGAACTGGCGGGTGTTGCGGTCGATGCGCGCCTTCTGCTCGTCCACGTCCTGGATGTCGGCGAGCATGATGCGGTGCGGCGCACGCACCGGGCGCAGCGCGGTACGGCCGTGGCGGCGCTGCCAGCGAAAGGCGACCGCGGCGTCCCAGTCGGGCGCGGCGGCAGGGCCGGGCAGCAGGGTTTCGAGGCGCGCCAGCACGCCTTCGGCGCGGGCGAGCAGCTCAGCGAGTTCCTTGGTCATCGGGGTTTCCGCAATCGTCCCGGTCGCGCGCGTGCGCGGACGACTGGCGCAGGGCGAGCCCTACGACCAGCAGCAGCGCGAGCGCGACACCGAGTTCGAGAAAGATCAGCCACACCTTCCGTCTCCGGCAGCCTGTGGGGGCCCGGTATACTGGCGGCAAAGACAGCCGAGTTCAACCAATGCCCCGCAAGATGCTCTGCCGCACCCGCAACGCCCTCTTCCCTTCCCTCTCCGCCCTGCTGGTGGCCGCTTGCGCCGCCCTGCCCGGCACGCCCGAACCCTCCGGAGAGCGCCCCTGCGTACCCTGTCCGAGCTGCGCGCCCTGCCCCGGCGCCGCACCAGCCGCCACGCCGGGCGCTCCGGCTGCCCCGGCCGCCCCAGCC
>NZ_AMXD01000213.1 GCF_000310185.1 Thauera aminoaromatica S2
ACCGCGGCGCCCGCGCCGGCCGGCGCTCCGACGCCCGTCGCGAATCCGGCGGCAGCGCCCGCGCCGGCCGGAGCGGATGCGACGCCCGCCCGTCCCGCCCCGCAACTCGAGCTTGGGCTGGATAGCACGCCCCGCACCGCGCCTGGAGCTGACAAGGTCAAGGCATGAGCGAACAACAGGAAACCTTCATCGCCCACCTGATCGAGCTGCGCGACCGCCTGATCCGCGCGCTGCTCGCGATCGTGATCGTCTTCGTCTGCCTGATGCCGTGGGCGGGCGCGATCTACGACATCCTCGCCAAGCCGATGATGGACACGCTGCCTGCGGGTACCAACATGATCGCCACCGGCGTGGTGACGCCCTTCTTCGTCCCGGTCAAGGTGACGATGATGGTCGCCTTCGTGTTCGCGCTGCCCTGGGTGCTCTACCAGGCCTGGGCCTTCATCGCGCCCGGGCTGTACGCGCACGAGAAGCGCCTCGCCCTGCCGCTGGTGCTCGGCAGCACGCTGCTTTTCCTGCTCGGCATGGCCTTCTGCTATTTCTTCGTGTTCGGCACGGTGTTCAAGTTCATCGCCGAATTCGCTCCCAAGAGCATCGTCCCGGCGCCGGACATCGAGCAGTACCTGTCCTTCGTGATGTCGATGTTCATCGCCTTCGGCATCACCTTCGAGGTGCCGGTGGCGGTGATCCTGATGGTCAAGGCCGGCATCGTCGATGTCGCCAAGCTGCGCGAGTCGCGCCCTTACGTGATCGTCGGCGCCTTTGTGGTCGCCGCCATCGTCACCCCGCCGGATGTGGTCTCGCAGTTCATGCTGGCCGTGCCGATGTGCCTGCTCTACGAGCTTGGCATCGTGCTCGCGGGCATGCTGTCCAGGCCTTCCCCTCAGCAGGAGGCCGCCGGCGAGACGGTACAGCAGCTCGCCGGGCCGGCTGCTGCGGATGGCGAGGGCGAGCCCCGCTGAGTGCCGCGGGCCGCGTCGGTCGGTGCCTCAGCGCGCGGCGGGCGGGATCGGGCGGCGGCCCACTTCCACCTCGAGGTCGAGCGCCTCGGCGCCGCGCCGCACCCTGAACACCGCACGCTTGCCGGGTGAGAGCGCCGCGACCATGTCGAGCATCGCGCGCGGGTCGCGCACGCTCTCGCCGTCGAGCGCGACCAGGACGTCGCCCGGACGCACGCCCGCCCGATCTGCCGGGCTGCCGCGCAGTACGCCGGCGATGAGCGCGCCGCCGGCGTCGCGATAGCCGAACGAGGCGGCCAGTTCGGGTGTGAGGTCCTGGATCTCCACGCCCACCCAGCCGCGCACGACCTCGCCGGTGGCGACGATCTGCTCGAGCACGTCGCGCGCGATCGAGACCGGGATTGCGAAGCCGATGCCGAGCGAACCGCCCGAGCGCGAGTAGATCGCCGTGTTGATGCCGACCAGGCTGCCCGCGCTGTCGACCAGCGCGCCACCCGAGTTGCCCGGGTTGATCGCGGCGTCGGTCTGGATGTAGTTCTCGAAGGTGTTGATGCCGAGCTGGCTGCGACCGAGCGCCGAGACGATGCCCATGGTGACCGTCTGGCCGACGCCGAAGGGGTTGCCGATCGCCAGCACCACGTCGCCCACCGCGAGGCTGTCGGCGGCCGGGAAGGTGATCGCCGGAAGCGCCTCGGCGCCGTCGATGCGCAGCACCGCGAGGTCGGTCTCGGGGTCGCGCCCGACCAGGCGGGCGGCGAACTTGCGGCCGTCGTTGAGCGCGACCTCGATCGCGTCGGCGGTCTCGATGACGTGGTTGTTGGTGAGTACGTAGCCGTCGGGGCTGACGATGACGCCCGAGCCGAGGCCGGATTCGCTCGGTGCGCTGTCCGGGCGCTCCCCGAAGAAGTGGCGGAACAGCGGGTCGTCGAGCAGCGGGTGGCGCTGGCCGCGACCGCCCTTGCTGGTGAAGATGTGCACTACCGCCGGCATCGAACGCTGTGCAGCCGGGGCGTAGGAGCCTGCCGCCGGCGAACGCTCGCTGCCCGCAGGTGCCTCGAGGATCGCCACCACCGCCGCGGGCGTGGCCTTGCGCAGCCATTCCGGCTTGAGGGTGTTGAGCACGAACAGCACGGCGACGCTGACGGTCACCGCCTGCGCGAAGATGAGCCACAAGCGGCGCATAATGTCGGGCTTCAAAGAAGAGGGGGTCGCGCCCGGCCGGCCGGAGCGTTCTCCGGTCGAGGAGCCACGCGCGAAGCAAGGATGAAGGAGGACGCATGCAGCTCACCGAACTCGGGGGTCATCTCGACACCCTGCTCGACGCTTCACGGCTGAAGGATTATTGCCCAAACGGCCTGCAAGTGGAAGGACGCGCGGAGGTCCGGCGCGTGCTGTGCGGAGTGACTGCCAGCCAGGCCCTGCTCGACCTTGCAGCAACGGGGGCGTATGACGCCGTCTTCGTTCACCATGGCCTGTTCTGGAAGGGCGACGACGGTCGCGTGACCGGCTTCCGGCGTCGGCGCCTGCATACCCTGCTCGCCAACGACATCAGCCTGTTCGCCTACCATCTGCCGCTCGACGTGCATCCGGAGCTCGGCAACAACGCGCAACTCGCGCGCCTGATGGGCTGGCAGGGGACGGCGCGCTTCGCCGACCAGGAGCTGGGCTGGATCGGCCGGCCGGCGCGGGAGGGCGAGCGTGCTGACGAGATCGCGCGCGCGCTTGCCCTGCGGCTCGGGCGCGAGCCGCTGCTGGTCGGTGACGGCGAGCGTCCGGTGCGCCGGATCGCCTGGTGCACCGGCGGTGCGCAGGGCTTTTTCGAGCAGGCGATCCTGGCCGGGGCCGAGCTCTACGTGTCGGGCGAGATCTCCGAGCCCACGGTCCATCTGGCGCGCGAGTCGGGTGTGCCCTACATCGCCGCCGGCCACCACGCCACCGAGCGCTACGGCGCACGCGCCATGGCGCACTACCTGAACGAGGTGCTCGGGCTGGAGGCGAGCTTCGTCGACCTCGATAACCCGGTCTAGCGCCGGGGGGGCTCGTCCGCGGCCGGCGGGCAGGGGCCCAAGTCTTCCTCGAGGATGGCGGTGAGGGTGAGGATCTCGTCGATCACCGAGAACGGGAAGCCGGCGCGGGTGCCGTTGCGGTTGTCGCGCAGCAGCTGCTGCAGGTGGCGCTGGCAGGCGGCGGTGCGCCATGTCTTCTGCAGGGCCTCGCAGATGTGCGGCAGGTCCTCCAGGCTCATCTTCGACGCCCGCAGCGCGTCGTAGCTCTGCCAGTTGACCGTGGTGACGTTGAAGGTCTTGTTGAGCTCCCCGGCGATCGCGTTGAACTCGTCGCGCAGGCCCGCTGCCCGGTAGACCTCGAGCAGCTTGAGCCAGGGCGAGACCGCTTCGCGCGGATTGCCGCGGATGAACTCGGCGAGCGTCTCGGCTGCGCCGCGGACGCGGCCGAAGCTCATCATGATGTCGGCGAGCTCGACCGCGGACTTGTGCTCCTGGATGGTCTCGGTTGCCGTCCCCGCCGGCCACTCGAGGCGAGTGTCGACGGTGCCGACGCCGAAGCCTAAGCCGGTCTCTTCGGCCCGCGCGCGGCCCTTGCGGGACTCCGCGCTGCCGAGCGTTGTTGCGGTGGCGGTGTCCGTCGGCCGACTGGACGGCGCTGCCGGCGTCGGACGCCGCGAGCGGCGCAACAGCGCGACGAGGGCCAAGGCGGCAAACCCGAGTCCGCCGAACAGGTAGGCGTCGCGGCCCCAGGCGTTCTCGGCCGCGAGCGCAGGGCGCTTTTCGGCGGGGGTGACCGGCTCGGTCCGCGGCGGAGGCGAGGCGGGGACTGCGACGGCCGGGGCGGTTGCGACGGCGGGGACGGCCTGCATCCTGAGCAGGCGCTCCTTCAGCCCGGCCTGGATTTCCTCGAGCTCCTTGATGCGGGCGAGCAGCTCCATCTCGGCGATGATGCTGCGGTCGATCGCCGCGGCAAGCGCGCGCTCGCGCTCCGCGTGATTGCGCGGGGGGGCGTCGCCATGCGCCGCCGTGGTCCCGCCCGTGCTCCGCGTGGCGACGGTCTTGTCCACGACGAGCCGGTCGGGTCCCTGGGCGACAACCGGTGCCGGTGCCGCTTCGGACTGCGGCGCGGCGGGGCGCAGGTCGGGCAGGCGCAGCGCCGTGCCTGCGGGCAGGACGCGGGTGAGTGCGGCGGCGTCGGCGAACAGCTTCGGGTTTGCCGCGGCGGTCGCCTCGATGAAGCGCGCCTGCGCGGCGGGGTCGTCCGGGTACAGCGACGACGCCAGGGTGACGAGCGATTCGTCGCCGCTCGTGCCGAGGGTGCGCGCGCGTGGTTTCGGCGCCGCCTTCGCCTGCGCGGGCGGTGCCGTGCGCGGTGTCCGCGCGGGCGCGCGG
>NZ_AMXD01000214.1 GCF_000310185.1 Thauera aminoaromatica S2
CGGGCGAGCTCGGCGTGCAGCGCCGGCCAGCCGCGCCCGGCGGCCTCGTCGTCGAGCGCGCGGCGCAGCTCGGGGTCGGCCGCGGGCAGGTCGGAGAGCCCGTCGCGCAGCGCCTTGAAGTACAGCATGGTGCCGCCGGCCAGGAGCGGAATATTGCCGCGTGCGACGATCTCGCCCATCAGGCGGATCGCGTCGGCGCGGAAGCGTGCGGCCGAATAGCTCTCCTCGGGCGTCACCACGTCGATCAGGTGGTGCGGGCACACCGCGCGTTCCTCCGCGTTCGGCTTGGCGGTGCCGATGTCCATGTCGCGATACACCAGCGCCGAATCCACGCTGATCACCTCCACCGGCAGGGCTTGCGCGAGCGCAAGCGCGCTCGCGGTCTTGCCGCTGGCGGTGGGGCCGAGCAGCAGCAGGGCGGGCGGCAGGGGGGCGGGGATGGGCGGAGGCAGTTTGGGCGAGGCCGAAGTGTGCGCTCGGGCGCGGGATTCGCGACGGCGCAGGGCGCGCGGATTATCTCCCAGGCCGTCGTGATCCGCCAGCGTGCGACCCGCAACCCCTCAGGTTTGCCGAGAACGGCGGCGCATTTCCAGGCTGATGGGGCCGGTGCCGAAAAGCTTGCGGTCGGCGGGGGCGCGCGTTCGCCCGCCCCCGGGATGCAGCGATCAGCGGTGGCCGCGCAGCATCGAGCGCGTCATCGGGTCGAGCGGCAGGGCGTAGTCGTGCACCGCCAGCACCACGTTGGTCTCGGGCTGGATGACCTTGAGGTTCACGAACACCATCTCGCTGCTCTGCGCGTAGGTGCCCACCACCACCGCCTGCGCGTCGTGCGTGCTGGCGAGGTCGCGGATCTCGCGGGTGAGCATCAGCTCGCCCTGGTCGCGCGCCATATAGACGTTGTTGCGGAACTTCATCTCGATCATGCGGTAGCCGGCGAGCGTGAAGCGCGCCGAGACCTGTTCGGAGATGAGGCGGCCGAGGGTGGAGGATTGCTCGAGCGCGTCGATGTTCACCACGGTGGCGGCGATCAGTGCCTGCGTCGGCGCGAGCTGGCCGCGCAGCTGCGCGAGCAGGCTGTCGGCCGCGGCGTAGTTGGACGGGATCAGCGGGTTGGCGGCGGCGGCGTCGAAGCTGATGTCCTTGCGCGACGCGACCGGTTCGGTGGCGCAGCCGGCGGTGACGAGCACGGCGGCGGCGAGGGCTGCGGCGAGGATTGCGGGCTTGCGCATCATTCGCCTCCGACGACCTGGAAGGACTTGGTGCGCGCCTGCGGGGCGGCGAGGTAGAGCGCCTCGTCGGCCGCGTCCGCGCGGAACACGCCGGTCTCGCGCGCGATGAACCGGCTGTTGTCCGTCACGCTGGTGCTGACGATGATCTCGAGCGAGCCGGTGGCATCGACGCCGGGCTTGACCTGGGTATCCACGCCGACGCGCAGGGCGCCGGCCGGGGTGCGCAGCACCGGGTGGCCGGCCTCGAGCAGGGCGGTGATCAACTGCGTGGAAAAGGCGCGGTCGAAGGCCGAAGCGTCGGCATGCTGATTGACGAACAGCGCGGTCTGCGGGGCCAGGCGGGCGGACAGGCGCTGCGCGACGTCGCGGGCGAGGCTGTTCCAGTGCGAGGCGGAGTGCAGTGCGCGCTGCGAAACAGCTGCCTGGGCGTTCGCCGCGGGGGCGTGATGGACGGGCGTGGCGCAGGCGCCTGCCAGCAGGGCCGCAGCGCTGGCCGCGGCGAGGGTCTTCTTCATGGAGCGCATTCTCCGGGACGGGGCACCGCGTCGGTCGCAGGCGGCGAGGACGGTGCCGGGCAAGTGAAACGGCGTATGTCGCAGCTATGCCGAAAGCTAGCAGAAGCCCCGCTCCGACTCAATTGCGCCGCATCGGCGGATGAGACATAGTTCCGCGCCGTGGCGCTGCACAAAAAACGGGCAGCGGGGGAATACGCCTGTCCGTCAGCGCCTTGCGGAACTTATCCACAGCTTGTCCCGGGAGCTGCCCACGGGTGCTGGGGACAAAGCCGGCGGTCGCCATGGTGAGCGATGCGTGGATGAGCGTGCCCGCAAAGGAGAAGTGGCTTGCAGGTATGATTGCGCGCGCTGTGCACGGGGCGTCCGTGCAATCCTGTCGAGGTGCTTTCTTGAAGATCTTTTCGCCGCTGTACGAGCGCACGATGGTGTGGTCGCGTCATCCGCGCGCGCCCTGGTTCCTGGGGGGGCTGAGTTTCGCCGAGTCGTCGTTCTTTCCGATCCCGCCGGACGTCATGCTCGCGCCGATGTGCCTGGCGAATCCGCATCGCGCCTGGTGGTTCGCGCTCCTGACCACCCTGACCTCGGTGGCGGGGGGACTTTTCGGCTACCTCATCGGCTACTACGCCTTCGACCTCATCGAGCCCTGGCTGCGCGGCAGCAACTACTGGGGCGCCTACGAGCAGGCGGTGGCATGGTTCGATGCCTGGGGCTTCTGGGCGATCTTCATCGCCGGCTTTTCGCCGATTCCCTACAAGGTCTTCACGATCGCCGCAGGCGTGGCGTCGATGGCCCTGCTGCCATTCACGCTGGCCTCGTTGATCGGGCGCGGCGCGCGCTTCTTCCTCGTCGCGGGCCTGATGGCCTGGGGGGGCGAGCGCATGGAGGGTGCGCTGCGCAAGTATGTGGACCGCATCGGCTGGGCCACGGTGGCCGCGGTGGTGGTCGGGGTGCTGGTGTATCGCGCGGGATGATGCAGGCGCGCCGACGGGCGCGCATTCGGCACCGGGGGTGTGCTACTGCCCGCGCATGAAGAAGCGGTCGAGCTCGGCCAAGCTCAGCTGCGTCCACGTGGGGCGGCCGTGGTTGCACTGGTCGGCGCGCTCGGTCGCCTCCATGTCGCGCAGCAGGGCGTTCATCTCGGGCAGGGTGAGCTGGCGATTGGCGCGCACCGCGCCGTGGCAGGCCATGGTGGCGAGCAGCTCGTTGCGGCGCGCGGTGACGACCTCGGTGGCGGGGAATTCGCGCAGCTCCTGCAGCAGCTCGCGCACCAGTTCGGCCACCGGCGCGCTCGCCAGCAGCGCGGGCACGCTGCGCACCACGAGCTCCTGCGGACCGGCGGCGGCGATCTCGAAGCCCATGCCGGCGAGTACCTCGGTGCCTTCCTCGGCCGCCGCCATGTCCTTCGCGCCCACCGAGAACACCGCCGGGATCAGCAGGCGCTGCACGGCCGGGCGGCCGTCGATCACGGTCTTGAGCTTCTCGTAGAGGATGCGTTCGTGGGCGGCGTGCATGTCCACCAGCACGAGGCCGGCGGCATTCTGGGCGAGGATGTAGATGCCGTGCAGCTGGCCGAGCGCGTAGCCGAGCGGCGGCGCCTCGCCCGTGGCGGTCTCCGTCGGCGCCGGGCGCGGGCCCGACTGGATCTCGCCGGGGCGGTCGGGCAGGCTGGCGCCACCGCTATCGCGTGCGCCCGCGGCGAAATCAAAGTAGGCGCGGCTCGCCGACTCCATCGCCAGGCGTCCTTGGCGGGCGTCTGCGGGCGGCCAGGACCGCGATGCGGGGTGGTGGGCGGCCGTCGGGACGGAAAGCGGGGGGAGGGCGCTCGAGAAGCCCCCTTGCGGGACGGTGCCCGATGCCGGGGAGGCCGCGGGGCCGGCACCGACGCCAATGGCTGCGGGCGCGTGCAGCTCCGCAGCGCGTCCCGCTCCGCTCTCGGCCAGGGTGCGGCGCACGGCGTGGAAGACGAACTGATGCACCGCGCGCGACTCGCGGAAGCGCACCTCGATCTTGGCCGGATGCACGTTCACATCCACCCCGGCGGGGTCGAGCTCGAGGAAGAGCACGTAAGCCGGATGGCGCGCGCCGTGCAGGATGTCGGCGTAGGCTTCGCGCACCGCGTGGGCGAGCAGCTTGTCGCGCACGAAGCGGCCATTGACGAAGAAATACTGCGCGTCGCGGCTGGCGCGCGAATAGGCGGGCAGCGACGCGAAGCCGGCCAGGCGCAGTATCCCGGCGTCGGCCTGGACCTCGCGGGCGTGCTGCAGGAAGTCGTCGCCCATCAGCGCCGCCACCCGCGCGGCGGGCGGTGAGGGAGGGAGGCGGTGGATCACGCGGCCGTTGTGGGCGAGCTGCAGGCCGATGTCGGGGCGCGCGAGCGCGACGCGGCGGAACATGTCGTCGCAGTGGGCGAACTCGGTGGATTCGGTCTTGAGGAACTTCCGCCGCGCGGGGGTGTTGTAGTAGAGGTCGGCGACGTCGACCACTGTGCCCTGGTCGAGCGCCGCCGGCTCGGGCTCGCGCCCGGCCTCGATGCGCCAGGCGTGGCTCGCGCCCTCGGCGCGGCTGGTGATGCCGGTGCGCGCCACCGCGGCGATGGCCGCCA
>NZ_AMXD01000215.1 GCF_000310185.1 Thauera aminoaromatica S2
CGGGGATGCCCGCGCGCCAGATCTTCTGGCCGAGGTCGATGGTGCCGAGGCTCTTGGCCGGCTCAGGCTTCTGCTCGAAGGTGGCGAAGTACTTGGCGAGGCCGCGCATGTCGGCTTCCTCGAGGCCGGCGACCATCGCGCCCATGATCGCGTTCTCACGCACCGGCGGATTGCCGTTCCAGCCCTTGAACTCGCGCAGCTGCTTGAAGAGGTAGTCCTCGTGCTGGCCGGCAAGCTTGGGGTTGGCCGGGAGCTGGCTGTTGCCGTCGGCGCTGTGACAGGCCGCGCAGACCGTCTCGGCGGTCTGCTTGGCCTTTTCGAGGTCCGGGGCCTGGTCCTGGGCCTGAAGGCCGCCGGCGACCAGCAGAAGCGACGAGAGCAGCAGGGAACGCTTGATCATGATGTCCTCGGAAAGCCGTGAGTGATTGTTTCAAACGCGGTATTCTAATACACGAACGCCTGATTGCGCGATGCGATGAGGTCTGTTCGCCGCGCAAGGCGCGGTTTTCAGTGATCTTCCTCCATGCCTCTGTTCCGCAACGCAACATTCGAAATCTCGATCGCCAAGCCTTCGGGCCTGCCACCGCCCTCGGGCGCGGAGATCGCCTTCGCCGGGCGCTCCAACGCCGGCAAGTCGAGCGCGATCAACACCCTCGCCGGTCACGTGCGCCTGGCCTACGTGTCGAAGACGCCCGGGCGCACCCAGCTGATCAACTTCTTCCGTCTCAACAACGGCGCGCTGCTCGTCGATCTGCCCGGCTACGGCTACGCCGCGGTACCCGAGAAGATCCGCCGCCAGTGGTCGGGGCTGATCGAGACCTACCTGCGTACCCGCGAGAGCCTGATCGGACTCGTGCTGATCATGGACAGCCGCCATCCGCTCACGCCTCTCGACCGCAACATGATCGATTGGTTCGCGCCCTCGGGCAGGCCGATGCACGTGCTGCTCACCAAGAGCGACAAGCTCTCGCGCGGCGCCGCCGCGGCGACCCTGCAGGAGGTGCGTCGCGCGCTCGAGCCGCTCGGGCCGCAGGTCACCGTGCAGCTGTTTTCCAGCCTGAAGAAGAGCGGGGTGGAGGAGGTCGAGCGCGTGATCGGCGGCTGGCTGGTGCCAGCCGGCACGGTGGGCGGCGACCTCGCCGACACGCCTGCCGGCGCGGTCGATGCGCCGCCGGGCGCACAAACAAAAGCCCCCGACCAGGGGACGTAGTCGGGGGCGAAAATGCCTCACCAGGCGTGAGGCACCCGCTCAGGGAGGTGAAGCGGGAGATGGCCGGCCTGGGGGCACGGCGCCATCTGCCTGCTAAGATGAGCTCCTGACGTGAAAGTTCCGCAAGCCGCGCGCACGGCCCTGCCGGCGTGCGCGGTTGCGCTGGCCGTGCGTGAGGTGATCCGCGCGCGCCCTGCGGTCGGCGCCCGCCGCCGCACGTCCCCGCCGCACGTTCCACAACGACCTGCTAGAGACCGAGATGCGACCCACTGGAGCCTTTCCCGCGACCCGCATGCGCCGCATGCGCCGTGACGAATTTTCCCGCCGTCTGATGCGCGAACACGTGCTCACCGCCAACGACCTGATCTATCCGGTGTTCGTGCTCGACGGCACCGACCGCAGCGAGGCCGTGCCCTCGATGCCCGGTGTCGAGCGTGTGAGCATCGACCGGCTGTTGGGCGTGGCCGAGGAGGCGATGCGCCTGGGCGTGCCGGCGCTCGCGCTGTTCCCGGTGATCGACCGCGCCGGCAAGACCCCCGGCGCCGAGGAGGCCTGGAATCCGGAGGGCTTGGTGCCGCGCACCGTGCAGGCGCTCAAGGCGAACTTCCCCGACCTGGGCGTGATCACCGACGTGGCGCTCGATCCCTACACCAGCCACGGCCAGGACGGTCTCATCGACCCCGCCGACCCGCGCGGCTACGTGATGAACGACGAGACCCTGGAGGCGCTCGCCAAGCAGGCCCTGTGCCACGCCCAGGCCGGCGCCGATGTCGTGGCGCCTTCCGACATGATGGATGGCCGCATCGGCCGCATCCGCGCCGAGCTGGACGGCGCGGGCCACATCCACACCCGCATCCTGGCCTACTCTGCAAAGTACGCCTCGAGCTTCTACGGCCCCTTCCGCGACGCGGTGGGCTCGGCCGGCAACCTCGGCAAGGGCAACAAGCACACCTATCAGATGGACCCGGGCAACAGCGACGAGGCCCTCCGCGAGGTCGAGCTCGATATCGCCGAGGGTGCCGACATGTTCATGGTGAAGCCCGGCATGCCCTACCTCGACATCGTGCGCCGCGTGAAGCAGGAGCTGCAGGTGCCGACCTACGCCTACCAGGTCAGCGGCGAGTACGCCATGCTCAAGGCCGCCGCGGCCAACGGCTGGCTGGACGAAAGGGCGTGCGCGCTCGAGGCCCTGCTGTCCTTCAAGCGCGCCGGCGCCGACGGCATCCTGACCTATTTCGCGCTCGACGCGGCGCGCTGGCTGAAGGCCGGCGCCTGATGACGGCGCGGCCGGTCCTGCGGCCGTTGTGCGCGGCCGACCTGCCGGACGTGCTGGCGATCCAGCGCGCGGCCTACGGCGACGGCTACCAGGAGTCGGCCGCGGTGCTCGGGCGCAAGCTCGAACTCGCGCCGCAGGCGTGCTGGCTCGCGCAGGCGGACGGTGCGGCGGTGGGCTACGTGTTCGCACATCCCTGGGACGATGCCGACGCGCCGCCCCTGCATGTGCCGCTGCGAGCCTTGCCGGCACGCGCCGGGCATGGCTTCGTGCATGACCTCGCGGTGGTGCCGGCGGCGCGCGGGCTGGGCGTGGCGGCAGCGCTGTTCGGTCGCGTGCGCGACTGGTCGGCCGCCGCGGGGCATCGCGGGCTGCGCCTGGTGGCGCTCGCCGATGCGGTGCCGTTCTGGGCACGCCAAGGCTTCGCCGCGCTGCCGGCGGTGCTGCCGGCGGGCTATGGCGAGGACGCCTGCCTGATGGAGCGTGCGCTGCGCGACTGAGCCAGCGCGGACGTGCCGGCCAGCCTCGAGCGCCGTCGCGCGCGCTCCTGGCCGCACGCGTTCTTCTTCTCAGCGCACCTGCAGCCGCCCGAGCTGGCGGCGCAGCGCGAGGATGTTGGGGATGCGCAGGTCCACGTAGGCCGGCGTGCGCAGCCCGCCGCCCACCAGCACGGTACGCATGCCGAGGCGCTTGGCGGTGCGCAGGTTGACGGCCGAATCTTCCAGCATGATGCATTGCGCGGCGTTCAGGCGCCGGCGCTGCAGCAGGCTGCGGTAGGCCCGGATGCCCGGCTTGGGGTGGTAGTCGAGGTCCTCGATGCCGACCACGTCCTCGAACAGCCGGCGCACGCCCATGATCTCCAGCACCGCCTCGGCATAGTGGCGTGGTGCGTTGGAGAACACCATGCGCCGCCCTGGCAGGGCGCGCAGCATGCTGCGCAGCGCGCGCTCGAACACCATCATCTCGTGCAGGCGGTCGAAGCGGTGGGTCTCGACGAGGAAGTGGTCGGGGTCGGTGCCGTGGTGGCGCATCAGGCCGAGCATGGTGGCGCCGTAGCGGTGCCAGTACTGCATGCGCAGCGCGTTGGCCTCGTCGAGGGCGAGCCCGAGGTGCTGCTCGAGGTAGCGCGTCATGCTGCGGTTGATGTGCGGGAAGATGTGCGGGCTGGCGTTGTGCAGGGTGTTGTCGAGGTCGAACAGCCAGACGGGACGGGAGGACATCTTCTTCGCTCGGGGCAGGATCGTGCGGGGAGGAGGGGCTCAGCGCGCGGGCGGGCGGGGCTGGAAGCGCACGATGGCGCGTCCGTCCGCGGTGGTCTTCGGGGCGGGCTTCCAGGCGTGGCCCTGGATGATCTCGAAGCTCGCCGGCAGGCGGCCGTCGTGGCGCAGGCGCTCGTAGGCGGCGCGCGCAGCCTCCCAGCCGGTCCGGCCGGAGAGCCCGCGCGGGCGAGTGCTGGCGGCGTTGTTGCCACCGCTCGCGCGCAGGTCGGCGAAGAGGCCGTCGAGGTCGGCGTAGGTCAGGGTCAGCATCTCCATGTCCATGACCGGGTCGCTGAAGCCGGCCTGCACCAGCGCGTCGCCGAGGTCGTGCATGTCGATGAAGCGGTGCACCCGCTCACCCGCCGTGGCGGGCAGCGCGGCGCGCAGCTCGCGCAGGGTGTCGGGGCCGAGCGTCGAGAACATGAAGAGCCCGTCCACCTGCAGCGTGCGGTGCACCTCGCGGAAGGCGGGCAGCGGGTCGTCGAGCGCCGGCAGCATCAGGTTGGACCACACCAGCCCGAGGCTGGCGTGCGCCAGCGGCAGCGCACACGCGTCGGCGACGAAATGCGGCGCCGCGGCGGGGCGCCCGCC
>NZ_AMXD01000216.1 GCF_000310185.1 Thauera aminoaromatica S2
GGGCGCGCGCGCTGCTGCGCGTGCCGCCGCTGGCGATGCTGGCGGGCGGGCTGGGGGTCGCGGCCTGCGCCGGGCTGGTGGGGCTGTTCCACGGCGGCCCCTTCCTCGCCGGGCACTGGATCTTCCCCGCCGGGCTGGCGCTGGGCACGCCGCTGCTGTTCGACCTCGGGGTGTTCCTGACCGTGCTCGGCGCGGTGCTGCACGTGCTGCTCGGCGTGCTCGAGCGGGAGGACTGAAGATGGAAATCGTCGTTGCGCTCACCGTCGGCGTGCTGGTGGCGATCGGGATCTGGATGATGCTCGACCGCGGGCTGCTGCGCGTGGTGCTCGGGGTGGTGGTGCTCGGCAACGGGGTGAACCTGGCGGTGTTCTCCGCGGGGCGGCTCGACGGGCTCGCCGCGGCCTTCGCGAGCGCGGCGGGCGCGCCGGCGCTGGCCGCGAATCCGCTGCCCCAGACGCTGGTGCTGACCGCGATCGTGATCGGCTTCGCGCTCTTCGTGTTCGCGCTCGCGGTGCTCGAGCGCAGCTGGGCGCTGCACGGCCACGTCGAGACCGACCGCATCACCGCGGTGGCCGAGGAGCCGGCGCCGGACCTGCCCGCGCCGCGAGACGCCGCATGAACGCGCTCGTCGTCGCTCCGCTGCTGATCCCGCTCGCCACCCTGGTGGCGACCCTGTTCGCGCGCCCTTGGCCACGCGCGGTGGCGGCGCTGAGCCTGGCCGGCGCGCTCGCCCTCACAGGCGCCGGGCTCGCGCTGGTGGCGCTGGCGGCGCAGGGCGGGATCCTCGCCAGCCAGGCCGGCGGCTGGGCGGCCCCCTACGGCATCACGCTGGTGATCGACCGGCTCTCCGCGGCGATGGTGGCGATCACCGGCATCGTCGGCAGCGCGACCATCGTGTTCGCGCTGGCACGCGACGAGGACCCGGCGCGCGGACGCGACTTCCACGCGCTGGTGCATGGGCTGCTGGTGGGGGTGTGCGGCGCCTTCATCACCGGCGACGTGTTCAACCTCTACGTGTGGTTCGAGGTGCTGCTGGTGGGCTCCTTCGCGCTGCTGGTGCTCGGCGGCGGCCGGCGCCGGCTGGCGGGCACGGTGGTGTATGTGGTGCTCAACCTGGTGGCGACGATGATGTTCCTGCTCGCCGCCGGCCTGCTCTACGGCGCCAGCGGCAGCCTCAACATGGCGCTGCTGGCGCAGGCCTTCGCTGCCGGCGAGGTGCCCGTGACCGCGCACGCGGCGGTGGTGCTGATGCTGACCGCGTTCTCGATCAAGGCCGCGCTGTTCCCGGTCTTCGGCTGGCTGCCGGCCTCCTACCACGTGGCGTGGACGCCGGTGTCGGCGCTCTTCGCCGGCCTGCTGACCAAGGTCGGCGTGTATGCGCTGATCCGCCTCGTCACGCTGTTCTGGCCGGAAGCGGGCATCGCCCACGAGGTGCTGCTGTGGGTGGCGTGCGCGACCATGCTGATCGGCGTGCTCGGCGCCGCGGCGCAGGTCGAGGTGCGGCGCATCCTGTCCTTCCACATCGTCAGCCAGGTCGGCTACATGATCCTGGGGCTGGCGCTGGCGACGCCGCTCGCGCTCGCCGGCGCGGTGTTCTACCTGATCCACCATATCGTGGTGAAGGCCAACCTGTTCTTCATCGGCGGCATCGCCGCGCGCCTGACCGGCTCGGAGCGCCTGGCGGCGATGGGCGGGCTGTACGCGCACGCGCCCTGGCTGGCGGTGCTGTTCGCGATTCCCGCGCTGTCGCTCGCCGGCATTCCGCCGCTGTCGGGCTTCTGGGCCAAGTTCGTGCTGGTCGAGGCCAGCCTGGACGCGCGCGCCTGGGTCGCCGCCGGCGTGGCGCTGGTCACCGGCCTGTTCACGCTGCTGTCGATGAGCAAGATCTGGAACGAGGCCTTCCTGAAGCCGCATCCGGCCGGCGAGGGGAGCGGGAGCGCTGGGAGCGGGAGCGGGGGCGACGGAAGCGGGGGCGGCCTGCGCAGCGCGGACGGGCTGCGGCCCGCGCTGTGGGCGGTGGGCGCGCTGGCGGCGATGACGGTGGCGATCGGCCTCGCGGCCGGGCCGGTGATGGACTACGCGGTGGCCGCGGCGCAGCAGCTCGCCGCCCCGGCGGCCTACATCGACGCGGTCGTGCGCGCGGGAGGAAACTGAACATGCTGGGCCTGCACCTCCTGCTCGCGATCGGCCTCGCGGCCTATGCCGACGCGCTGCGGCCGCTGGGCGTATGCGCCGCCTTCGTCGCCGTGTATGTCGCGCTGCGCCTGGCGATCGACCTTCTGGGCATCCGCCGCTACCTGCGCCGGCTCGAGCTCGGCAGCGCGTTCGCGCTGTGGTTCGTCGGCGAGATCTTCCGCGCCAGCGTGGGGGTGGCGCGCATCGTGCTCGGTCGCGCCGCGGCGGCGCAACCGGCGGTGGTGGCGATGCGCCTGGCGCGTCCGGACGATCGCTTCGCCACCCTGCTCGGCTGCCTGCTGACGCTCACGCCGGGCACGATGGCGCTCGACTACCGGCCGGAATCCGGCCTCATGTACATCCACGCGCTCGACGCGCGCACGGCCGCCGAGGTCGAGGCCGGGGTGCGCGAGATCGAGCGCCGCCTGCTGCGCTGGCTCGACGCCGGCGCGCCTGCGGATGCCGGGGATGCGACCGGGAGGGACACGCCATGAACGCCGGCATCGCCGGGGCGGCGTGGGTGCTGCCGCTCACCTTCGCGCTGCTCGCCCTCGCCGCCGCGCTGATCCTGCTGCGCCTGGTGCGCGGCCCGCGCGCGCCCGACCGCGTGGTGGCGATCGACGCGCTGAGCATGATCGCCATCGCCACGATCGCCCTGCTCGCCTTGTCCACCGGCCAGCCCATGCTGCTCGACGCCGCGGTGGTGCTGTCCCTGGTGTCCTTCCTCGGCACCACCGCCTTCATCCTCCTCTTCCGCCGCCGCGGCCGCGAGGCCGACCCGGCAGCGGGGCCGCAGGGTCGCGCGCCGGGGGGTGGGGAGGCGGCGGGGACGGAGCGGACGGAGTGGGAAGCGAGTGGCGGTGCGGTCGCGGAGCGGGGAACGAGTGGCGGTACGGTCGCTGGATTGGCATCCGCGGTGCGGGAAACGCGCGGCGGCGCGGCAACGGGTCGGGAAACGACTGGCGGTACGGTCGCCGGGTTGGCATCCGCGGTACGGGAAACGCCTGGCGGCGCGGTCGCGGAGCGGGAACCTTGCGCGAACGGGGAGGCTGCGCGATGAGTGGATTCCTTGCCTGGCTATCCTCGGCGCTGCTGCTGCTCGGCGCGTCGATCGGCCTGATCGGCGCGATCGGCGTGCTGCGCCTGCCCGACAGCTACACCCGCATGCACGCCGCCAGCAAGGCCGGCGCGCTCGGCGCCGCGCTGATCCTCGCCGGCGTGGCCGCCGCGAGCGAAGGCGGCTTCGCACTCGCCGCGCTGTTCGCGATGCTCGTCCTCCTCGCCACCGCCCCCCTCGCCGCCCACGCCATGTCCCGCGCCGCGCACCGCTCGGGCATCGCCCCGATCACCGGCGCGCTCGGAGACGCACTCGCGGAAGCCGAAGGGAACGCGTCTCCGCCACACCACAACGCCCGAAGCGAGATGTAGGAGCGACGCAAGTCGCGATCACAGCCTTCCCGCCCCGACCACGCCCCTCGCCGCCGCACCGCACGATCGCGACTCGCGTCGCTCCCACAACACCCCCTGAAGCGCGGCGGTTCTCTGCCCGATCGCGACTCGCGTCGCTCCCACAACACCCCCTGAAGCGCGGCGGTTCTCTGCCCGATCGCGACTTGCGTCGCTCCCACAACACCCCCCGAAGCCCGGCGGTTCTCCGCCCCATCGCGACTCGCGTCGCTCCCACAACACCCCCTGAAGCGCGGCGGTTCTCTGCCCGATCGCGACTTGCGTCGCTCCCACAGCCCCGCCCGAAGCACGGCGGTTTCCCGTAGGAGCGACGCAAGTCGCGATCACAGCCTTCCCGCCCCGACCACGCTCCTCGCCTCCCCACCGCACGATCGCGACTTGCGTCGCTCCCACAGTCGCGATCAGCGGCCGCTCACGTGCGTTCGTGATCGCCAC
The DNA here is from genome assembly GCF_000310185.1 of Thauera aminoaromatica S2. Taxonomy (GTDB): domain Bacteria; phylum Pseudomonadota; class Gammaproteobacteria; order Burkholderiales; family Rhodocyclaceae; genus Thauera; species Thauera aminoaromatica. The sequence continues at coordinate 4,078 of NZ_AMXD01000216.1, forward strand.
GGCCATCGGCGATAATGCGCTCTTGAACCGTCGGGGAATCACGTTGAACACCATCCGCAGAAAGCCGCCCACCCCTCAACCCTCGCGCATCCAGGGCACGCTCGGCGTGCGCAAGCCTGCGGACGACGAAGCGCCTGCCGAGGAGGCGTCTTCCGGGCGCGAGTCCGCGGCCGAATCGCGCACGCCGCGGGACCCGGCCCCCGCGAGGCCCGCCGCCGGCGAGCGGCCC
>NZ_AMXD01000217.1 GCF_000310185.1 Thauera aminoaromatica S2
CGCGCGCGCGCCCCGACTCGAAGCGCTCGCCGCCGCTTGGCTGCAGGGGCGACGGCGACGGCACCCGCAGGCCCCGCTGCGCCTGATGGACCTCGGCTGCGGCAGCGGCGCCAACGCGCGCCACCTCGCACCCCGCCTGCCCGGCCCGCAGCAATGGACGCTGGTCGACCACGACACCGGTCTTCTGGAACGCGCCCGCACCCTCGGCGCGGACCTGCGCGATGCGCAGGGCGCGAAGCCGCAGGTCGACACCCGCTGCCGGGACCTCGGCACGCTCGCCGCACCTGCGCTCGCGGACACAGACCTCGTGTGCGCCTCCGCCGTGCTCGACCTCATGCCAGCGAGCTGGCTGGTCCGCCTCGCCGATGCCTGCACGAGCACCGGCTGCGCGCTGCTGATCACGCTGAGCGTGGACGGGACCTGGCGCTTCCTGACCCACGGCTCCGCAGAGCCACCCGTCCCCGACGATGCCTTCGTCCGCGACGCCTTCAACGCCCACCAACGCCGCGACAAGGGCCTCGGTGCCGCGCTCGGACCGGACGCCGCACCCGCGCTCGCCGCGCTGCTCGCGGCGCGTGGCTTCGACGTCGAGACCGCCGCCAGCCCGTGGCGGCTGGACCTCGCCGCCCCGCCCCAGGCTGCGCTCGCATGCGCGCTCATCGACGGCTGGCGCGACGCCGCCACCGCGCAGTGCCCGCACGCCGCCGCGCGCATCGCCGCCTGGCACGCACGCCGCAGTGCGCAGTGCGCCGCACGGGGCAAGGAGGTGCTTGAAGTCGGGCACCTCGACCTCTTCGCCAGCCCGCCGGTCGCCACCCCGGCAGCGCTCCGGCCCGACGGCCCCGCCGCCCGCGCGCGATGAGCGGCGAAGCCCGGCGCACTCGACGCCCGCTGCCCGTCCTGCGTGCGCTTGCGAGCCTCGGGCTGCTCGCCGGCGTGCTGTGGTGGATCGAACCGCGCGCCCTCATCGCCGCCTTCGGCGCGCCTGCGCCCGCCTGGCTGGCGCTCGCGCTCGCGATCGGCGTGCTGCAGACGGCCTTGTCGGCGTGGCGCTGGCAGCTCACCGCCGGCCGCCTCGGCGCCCCGCTCGGCTTCGCCCATGCGCTGCGCGAGTACTACCTCGCGAGCTTTCTCAACCAGATCCTGCCGGGCGGGGTGATGGGCGACGCCGCGCGCGCCTGGCGCCACGCCAGTCTGCCGGGCATAGCCCGCGACGCAGCCTGGCAGGCAGTGGTGATCGAGCGCGGCGCGGGCCAGCTCGCGCTGCTGCTGGTGGTGGTCGCGAGCGTGCTCGCCGCCCCCGCGCTGCAGGTTGTGCCGGGACGCCTGGGCGACGCCGTCGACCTCCGGGGACTGCCGTGGATGGGCGTGCTCGCCGTGCTCGCCCTCGTCGCGACAGCACTCGCAGGCCGCACCAGGACGGCCCTGCGCAGCCTGGCCAGCGCCACCCGGCGGGCGCTGCTCGGGCGCGCGGTGCTGCTGCGCCAGCTGCTCGCCTCGCTGCTGATCGTGGCCAGCTACGTCGCGGTGTGGCTGTGCTGCATGCGCGTGAGCGGGCTCGCCACGCCGCCAGCCCAGGCGGCGGCGCTGGTGCCCTGGGTGCTGCTGGCGATGGCGATCCCGCTCTCGGTGGCGGGCTGGGGCATCCGTGAAGGCGCGGCCGCGCTGGTGTGGCAGGCGGCCGGGCTGGACGCCGCCGAAGGCGTAGCGGCCTCGGTGAGCTACGGCGTGGTCGTGCTGCTGTCGACGCTGCCGGGCGCGCTGGCGCTGCGGCGCCACGAGCCCGGCGCGCGCTCCACCGCCGAGGCGACGCCTACTTGCCGGGCGGACGGGCCTTGAGGCTCTGCCGGGCGGACGGGCCTTGAGGCTCTCCGAGGGCAGGATGCCGAAGCTCGACTTGTAGAGCTCGGCGAAGCGCCCGAGGTGGGTAAAGCCGTAGTCGAGCGCCACCGCGGTGACGCTCGCCACGCGCACGGCCGGGTCCATCAGGGTGGCGTACACATGCTCGAGCTTCTTGCGGCGGATGTAGGTTCGCGGGGACATCCGCGCCTGGTCCTTGAACACCTGATAGAGCGAGCGCTGGCTCAGCCCGGCGAACTGGGCGAGTTGCTCGACGCTGATGTCCTGCTTGATGCGCGCCTCGATGTGGCGCTCGAGGCGCTCGAACAGGCGCGCCTGGCCACAGGTCTGCGAGGTCGGCTGGTTATGCTGCAGGGTGAACAGCAGCTTGTTGGCCACGGTATGGGCGTAGTGCATGAACAGCTGCGCGCGTAGCGCCCCGCTGGCGCTCTCGCTCGCAACCAGGCGCAGCAGCGTGACCAGGTGGTCGAGCTCGTCGCGCGTGCAGGGGCTGCGGTTGAAGCGCACGCCCTCTCCCGCGTGGAGCCAGCCGCACTCCGAACACGCTTCGCGCAGCACGGACTCGGGGACGAGCACACTCCACAGCTCGCTATCGGCCGAATAGAGCAGCTCGGGCGAGGCACCGGTGCCGAGCAGGATCTGTCCGGGCTCCAGCTCGATCGCCGCCTCGCTGCTGCGCAGGAAGGCGTGCCCGCGCACGAGCACGAGGGCCTCGTATTGCTCCGCGGGGTTGGGCGGGGCCTCGTCGGGCACGACATCGGCGACCAGCCGGCACAGGTCCAGGCGCTGCACACTCGCCGGACGCGCGCCGGCTTCCCGCGCCCGCGGCAGATCGTGCACCACAGGTCGGGCGGTTGCGGAGGCCCGCGTCGGGAGCGGGCCTTGATGCGGATTGGACGGCAGGTCGATCGACATCCTCACTCCAGTGAATCGGCGAGCCGGCTGCAGCGGGGTCCGTCGCCCACTCGCCGTGGAGCGCCGGTCGTCCCGCAGCGCAGCCGAACGATTCAGGATCGCACGGAAACGACTACGAAGACCTGCGGGATCATATCAGTCATTCGTCGACGAGAAACGCGTTTGTCGATTTTTTCTTTTCTATCGAGATTTTATCTCTACTGCGCCGCCCGCCCCGCCCCATCGAAGTCGAGGTCGAACAAGCTGTCGCTCCCGCAGCGGAACGGCCTGCACACCGGACGCAGGGCCTCGTCGAGCGTGTCGATCGGCGGCAGAACCAGCCCGGCGCGCCCCGAGCCGATCAGCAGCGGTGCGACCAGCAGATGGAGCCGCTCGATCGCCCCCGCCTGCACGAAACGCGACACGGTGTGCCCACCCCCCTCCACCAGCACCCGCCTGCAGCCCGCCCGTGCCAGCCAATCGAGCACCGCGCCCGGCTCGAAACCCGACCCGGCACCTGGCAGGCCCGCGCGCGCGACCCGCCCCGGCAGCACGGCGGCGGTGCCCGGCGCGAGATCCTCGCCAACCAGGTGCACGGTGGGCGCGGCGCCGTCTTGGAACAGCCTCGCGTCCGCCCGCGCGCGACCGCGCGGGTCGAGCACCACGCGCACGGGGTTGCGCCCGGCGACGTGGCGCACCGTGAGCTGAGGATCGTCGGCATTCACCGTGCCGACCCCCACCACCACCGCATCCACCAGCGCCCGCAGCCGGTGCAGGTGGGTACGTGCCTCGAGGCAGTTGATATAGTGCGAGGCCCCGCTCGCGGTGGCGATGCGGCCATCCAGGCTCTGCCCCAGCTGGGCGATCGCGAGACGGCCGGGCCTGGCCACCCAGGGCAGGAAGAGATCGAGCAGTTCCGCGGTGTCCGCGCGCAAGGCCCGCGCGCAGCGCCAGGCGCCGCGCGGAGCGATCTCGATCGCCACGCCCTCGACCGTGAAACTTATCGTCCCGGCGCCGGCCCAATCAGCGTCGCGGGCTTGCAGGATGCAGGCCCAGCCCCAATCTGGTACAAGTTCGTCCGCCATCCATCCTTCCCTGAAAAATCGTCTTCACTCGCGTCTGCCGGCCTGGAAAGCGCCTGGTGCAGGGTCGAGCCCCGACACCCCAAACGGAGAAAAACAAATGCGCCAAGCCGAGCGTGCCCTTTTCGACCTGCGACGCGGACTTTCGATCCTCGTGCGCGACCACGCGCGCGCCTTCGTCGTGTGCGCTGTCGAAGGCCTGGACGATGCCGCGGCGGGCGAAATGCAGATGCTGGCCGGCTCGCCCGCACGCCTGGTGCTGAGCGACCACCGCCTCGCCGCGATCGGCCGCGCCGGGGCCGCGCAGGCGGTTTCCGTCGGCCTGTCGCCGCTTCCCGACGCCGCCGGTCTGCATGCGCTCGCCTGGCAGCGCGGCGCCAGCCTGCCCGCGGACGCCGAACTTCGCGACGGCGGCCCGGTCGAGCGCGCCGCCCTGCGCCTGCTCGGGCGCGCCCA
>NZ_AMXD01000218.1 GCF_000310185.1 Thauera aminoaromatica S2
CGTGCGCACGGTCTCGAGCAGGGCCGCCATCGAGGCTGCGTCGGCGAGGCCCTCGGGGGTCACCGGCTCGAGCAGCTCGGCGTGGAACACATCCAGGTCGCGCGCATCGCCGAAGCGGTTGGCGTTGTCGCGCAGGCGGGCGTTCCAGGTGCCGGCGAAGGTCTCGGGCAGGGCGGGTGCGAAGATCTTGAGCAGCGCGCGCAGGCGGCGATGGGCGACGCGCAGCTGGTGGATGTTGTCGGGGTCGATCGCGTCGGGGTCGCCCTGCGCGAGCGCGGTCGCGGCGTTGCCCTGCCACTGGCGCACGCAGGACAGTGCCAGGCCCTGGAAGGCCTCGACCACGTTCTGGCCGGGCTCGAGCGTGGAGATCTCGGAGCGCAGCGCGCCCGCGGGCGTGTCGAGGAAAAGGCGGTAGCCGCGTTCGGCCTTGGAGAGGTCGGCCGGCATCAGCGGCAGGTCCTGCGCGAGCGTGCAGGCGAGGTCGAGGAGGTCCTGCGCGCGCCCGCTCTCGAGTTCCAGCTCGAGTTCGCAGATCTCCGCCTCGCGCTCGACGCCCTCCGGGGTGCGCACATGCACCGCGCCGGTGTCGATCATCAGCAGGATGGACACGCCCGCCTGCGGGACGAGTCGCCGCGTCTCGCGGCGGAAGCGGGTGGTGAACACCGGCACCAGTTCTGCGCGGTGGCGTTCGAGCAGACGCGCGGTGGCGGGGTCGTCGACCGGCGTGAAATCGAAGCCGCCGGTCCACGCGGTCTCCCACTCCGGCCGCTGCGACAGCCCGCCGCTCGATACCGCCGCGCATTTCACCGTCTGCAGCATCTGGCGGCCCTGGCGGCGGGTGCGCACGGCCACCTTGCGCGCCTTGAGCTGCAGCTTCGGGGTGTCGTAGTAGGTGTTGTCGAGGGTGAGGGCGTTGCCGCATTTCTCCGCCGCGGCCACCAGCGGGTGGCGGCGCAGCGCCGGGAGCGCGCGCCTGGGCAGCGCGAGCTTGAGTTCGATTTCGTGGCTCATGGAGGTCGCCCGCGGGCGGGCGCTGGAAGACAGGTGCCCTGGATTCTAGACGCCGGCCCGCGGGGCGTCATGCGCGCTTTTGCGACGTGAAATATTTCACTTTCCCGCGCTGGGCCTGCAGCGGATCGGTGCCCGCTGGCGTCTCGCGCCGCTCGACGGTCGATCGCGACTCGCGTCGCTCCCACGGGAAAGCGCTGCGCAGCCGGGCGGCCTAGTCCCCGAACACGGCCCGCCACAGCGCGCGCACCGGCTTGCGTGCGGCCGCGGCCTCGGCGGGATCGACGCGGGAGGGACGCTCGTTGAGGCGCTGGCGGTGTTGCAGGCGGCGCAGTTCGCGGTAGCTGTCGGCGCAGGCGGCGGCGAGGTCGGCGGGGACCAGGCCGAGCTCGCCGGCGATGCCCAGCAGCGCGATGTTGCCGAGGTTGCCGGTGAGGCGCGGGTGGTCGTGGCTGTGGCCGAGCACCAGGTACTGGATCAGGAACTCGACGTCGATCAGCCCGCCTTCGTCGTGCTTGAGGTCGAACACCTCCTCGCTCCTGCTGCCGTGTGCGTCGCGCATCTTGTGCCGCATCGCCAGCACCTCGGCGCGCAGGCTGGGCAGGTCGCGCCGCATGCACAGCACCTCGCAGCGGATGCGCTCGAAGGCTTCCCCGATCGTGCGGTCGCCGGCCGAGAAACGCGCGCGCGTCAAGGCCTGGTGCTCCCACACCCAGGCCGACTCGAGCTGATAGCTGCGGAAGGACTCGAGCGAGCTCACCAGCAGGCCGGACTCGCCGTTCGGGCGCAGGCGCAGGTCGGTCTCGAAGAGCTGGCCGGCGGCGGTCTGGCTCGACAGCCAGGTGCTGACGCGCTGCGCCAGCCGGGTGTAGACCTCGGGCGCCTCCCCCGCCTCGTCGTCGTGGAGGAACACGATGTCGAGGTCGGAGGCGTAGCCGAGCTCCTTGCCGCCGAGCTTGCCGTAGCTGATCACCGCGAACTTCGGCGCCTCGCGGTGGCGGATCTTGATGCGCCGCCAGCACAACGGCAGGGTGAGGTCGAGCACGATGTCGGCGAGCTCGGAGAGGTGGTCGGCGAGCTTCTCGACCGTGAGCAGGCCGGCGAGGTCCTGGGTGAGCAGGCGGAAGACCTGGGCGTGATGGCGCTCGCGCATCACGTCCATCTGGCGCTCCATGTCGGGTTCGAGCGCCTCGAGCTCCTCGGCCAGGCTGGCGCGGAAGGCCTTCCAGTCGGGGGCGTTGTCCAGGCTGCGCGCGTCGAGCATCTCGTCGAGCAGGATCGGATGGCGAGTGAGGAACTGCGCGCCCCAGCGCGATGCGCTCATCAGGTCGGCGACCCGGCGCAGCGCCTGCGGGTATTGCTGCAGCAGCGCGAGATAGGCGCCGCGGCGGCCGATCGCCTCGATGAGGTCGAGCATGCGCGCGAGCGTCTCGTCCGCGCCCGGCGTGCTGGCGGCGGCTTCGAGCACGCGCGGCATGAGCGCGTCGAAGCGGCTCTTGATGTTGTTGGGCAGCTGGCGATAGCGCGGGCTGGCGTGCATCGCGGCGAGACGCTCGGCGGCCATGCGCGGGTGGCGGTAGCCGAGCTCGCCGAGCGCGCCGGTGGCGGCCTCGGTGTCGCGCGCGTTGGCCCAGGTGGCATCAAGGCTGTGGTCCTCCTCGGAGGGGTCGCCGAACACGCTGTCGAAGTGCCGGCTCACCACCTCGCGGTGGGCGTCGAGCACCGCGAGCAGCGCCGCGTAGTCGGCGAAGCCCATGGCCTCGGCGATCAGCGCGCGATCCTCGTCCTTCTCGGGCAGGTCGTGGGTCTGGGCGTCGTCGAGGTACTGCAGGCGGTGCTCGAGCCGGCGCAGGAAGACGTAGGCGTTCGACAGCTCCGTCACCGCCTCCTCCGAAAGGATGCCGCGCTCGGGCAAGCGGGCGAGCACCGCGAGCGTCGGTCGCACCTGCAGCGCGGTGTCGCGCCCGCCGCGGATGAGCTGGAAGACCTGGGCGATGAACTCGATCTCGCGGATGCCGCCGGGACCGAGCTTGACGTTGTTGGCGCGCTCGCGGCGGGCGACTTCGCGGCGGATCTGCGCGTGCAGCTCGCGCATCGCGTTGATCGCACCGAAGTCGAGGTACTTGCGGAACACGAAGGGGCGCGCGAGCTGTTCGAGCTCGGGCCAGCGCTCGCCCAGCATCACCCGCGCCTTGATCCAGGCGTAGCGCTCCCACTCGCGGCCCTGGGTGACGAAGTAGTTCTCCAGCATGTCGAAGCAGCACACCAGCGGGCCGGAGTCGCCGTTCGGGCGCAGGCGCATGTCCACGCGGAAGACCTGGCCGTGCTCGGTGATCTCGGCGAGCGCCTGGATCAGCTGCTTGCCGAGCTTCTCGAAGAACTCGTAGTTGCTGATCGCCTTGCGCCCGCCGGTGTCGCCGTCCTCCGGGTAGATGAAGATCAGGTCGATGTCGGAGGACACGTTGAGCTCGCGCCCGCCGAGCTTGCCCATGCCGACCACGAGGAGCTCCTGCTCCCAGCCGGTGGGCGAGAGCGGCTGCCCGTGGCGCTCGACCAATCCCGCGCGCAGCACGTCGTGGGCGTGGCGCAGCGCCACCTCGGCGAGCAGGGTCATGGTCTCGGTGACCTCGGCGAGCGGGGCGCCGAGCGCGAGGTCGCGCACGATCAGGTGGCACAGCGTCCACATGCGCAGCTGGCGCAGCGCCGGGCGCAGCGCGCCGTCGCCGCCACCGTGGAGGACCTCGCGCGCGGCCACGAAGCGCTGCAGGTCGGCCTCGGCGAGCGGGCGCTCGATGCTGGCGGCCAGCGCCTCCGCCAGCCAGGGCTGGCTGTCGAGCATGCGCGCCAGATAGCGCGACAGGCGGCGCGCCTGCGCCACCGCGGGCGGGAGGGCAGGGGCGGAAACGCTGTTCGGGGCGGACATGAGGGGGCTCCAGTGCGGCGCGAGAGGGTGATCGAGAGGGCGATCGAGACTTGGTAGAATGCGCGCGCGTCGGCGATCCGGTGGCGGGCGCGATCCCAATATTCTAGCTGCCCGCGCCATGCGCCGGCAGCGCTGCAACCGCGCTCCCACACAACGTCCTGCGAGCATCCGACTGAGCCCCTCCGCCCCGCACGCACCTGCCGAATCCGTACCCCCGTCCGTCGACGGCCTGCCGGCCGCGCGCGGCGGCTGGCGGCGCGCGGCCGGCAG
>NZ_AMXD01000219.1 GCF_000310185.1 Thauera aminoaromatica S2
GCGGCCCCGGCCTCGGCGGCGAGCGCCTCGCCGCTGGCGGCGTCGCGCAGCCCGTCGGGCGCGACGATCACCACCCGGCCGTCGAGCGTGCCGAGTCGCCCGCTTTCGAGCGCGTCCAGCAGCGCCGCGGCTTCGTCGCCGCCGGAGACGCCGAGCGCGTCGATCGCGGCGACGCGGGCGTTGAAGTCACCGCCCAGTCCGCGCACCAGCGCGGGGTCGAGCGCCGCCCGCGCCGGCAGCGCGGCGAGCGCCGTCAGCACGCACAGCACGGCGGCGAGAAGCCATGGTCGTCTTGTCGGTCCGAACATCGTCGGCTCCATCTTCAGTTGCGGGGAAACGGCTGGGGCGGCGGGCGGTTCGGCAGGCGTGGGGCCAAGGGGGCGTGCGGGATCTCGCCGCAAGAGGCTCGCGGCTTGCGCCGCTCCTGCAGGAGAACCGCCGCGCTCCGGACCGGCGGCGAAAATCGGGGTCGGACCCCGATCTTCTGGACGATCACAGCCCCTGCTTGCCCTCGTTGCCCTCGATGAACGGGCTCCACGGCTGGGCGCGGATCGGTCCCTTCGTCTGCCATACCACGTCGAACTGGCCGTCCGCGCGCACCTCGCCGATCAGCACCGGCTTGTGCAGGTGGTGGTTGGTCGCGTCCATGGTCAGCGTGAAGCCCGACGGCGCCTTGAAGCTCTGCCCGCCCATCGCCGCGATGACCTTGTCGACGTCCGTGCTGGCGGCCTTCTCGACCGCCTGCTTCCACATGTGCAGGCCGACGTAGGTGGCCTCCATCGGGTCGTTGGTGACCACGGTGTCGGCGTTGGGCACGCCGTTCTTCTTCGCCCACGCGCGGTACTTGTCGATGAAGGCCTTGTTCTGCGGGTTGTCGACCGACATGAAGTAGTTCCACGCCGCGAGGTGGCCGAGCAGGGGCTTGGTGTCGACGCCGCGCAGCTCCTCCTCACCGACGGAGAAGGCCACCACCGGCACGTCCGTCGCCTTCAGTCCGGCGTTGCCCAGTTCCTTGTAGAAGGGCACGTTGGAGTCGCCGTTGATGGTCGACACCACGGCCGTCTTCTTGCCCTCGGAGGCGAACTGCTTGATGCGCGCGATGATGGTCTGGTAGTCGGCGTGGCCGAAGGGCGTGTAGTCCTCCAGGATGTCCGCATCGCTCACCCCCTTGCTCTTCAGGAAGGCGCGCAGGATCTTGTTGGTCGTGCGCGGATACACGTAGTCGGTGCCGAGCAGCACGAAGCGCTTCGCGCCGCCGCCTTCCTCGCTCATCAGGTACTCGACCGCGGGAATCGCCTGCTGGTTGGGCGCGGCGCCGGTGTAGAAGACGTTCTTCTCGAGCTCCTCGCCCTCGTACTGCACCGGGTAGAAGAGCAGGCCGTTGAGCTCCTTGAACACCGGCAGCACCGACTTGCGCGACACCGAGGTCCAGCAGCCGAACACCGCCGCGACCTTGTCCTGCGCCAGCAGCTGGCGTGCGCGCTCGGCGAACAGCGGCCAGTTCGAGGCCGGGTCGACCACCACCGGCTCGAGCTTCCTGCCGAGCACGCCGCCGCCGGCGTTGATCTCCTCGATGGTCATCAGCGCCACGTTCTTGAGCGCGGTCTCGGAGATCGCCATCGTGCCCGACAGCGAATGCAGGATGCCGACCTTGATGGTGTCGGCGGCGTGCGCGCCGGCGGGCAGGCCGATCGCGGCGATGGAAGCCGAAAGCGTGAGGGCTTTGACGAAGTTGCGACGGTTCATGGACGGACCTCTTGCAGTGGGTGGAAGTCGAGCGCAGCGCAGGCTGCGTCGATGAACCCTCTGCAAGGGGCGTGCCAAGTTGTCGGAAAATCGCTGGACGGAGTGTGGGACGCGGCCTAAATCCGCGCCGTTGATGCGCTCGTGGCACGCCGACGGATCTTGTACCCGCTCTCCTGGCGTCCCTGCAGCGCGCCTTTGTCGGCGATGCCGCGCCCCGCGCCGATGCAGTACCCGGAAGACGGGCACCATCGCAGTGCAGCAAACTCCCGGCCGCGTGCACGCGGCGGGTCTTGTCGAGGTACCCGGTGCCCTGGCCGATCGCGACTTGCGTCGCTCCCACGAAAACGACCCCGACGCGATCCGGGGCCCGTAGGAGCGACGCGAGTCGCGATCGGGTCGTCCGACTGCGACGGGCGTTGGCGGGGGAAGGAGGCTGCAATCGCGACTTGCGTCGCTCCCACGAAAACCGCCCCGACGCGATCCGGGGCCTGTAGGAGCGACGCGAGTCGCGATCGGGTCGTCCGACTGCGACGGGCGTTGGCGGGGGAAGGAGGCTGCAATCGCGACTCGCGTCGCTCCCACGAAAATCACCCCGACGCGATCCGGGACCTGTAGGAGCGGCGCAAGCCGCGATCGAGTCGTCCGACTGCGACGGGCGTTGGCGGGGGAAGGAGGCTGCAATCGCGACTCGCGTCGCTCCTACGGTCGTGTCCCCAAGCGCATCGCCCGGTTTTCGGTGGGAGCGACGCGAGTCGCGATTCCCCGTTCCACCCGCGCCGTGTCGGCCGACGCCCGCCTGCTACAGCATGCTGTCGAGGAAGGCGCGCGTGCGTGGATGCTGCGGGTTGGCGAAGAACTCGGCCGCGGGGCGCGACTCGATGAGCTCGCCGCCGTCCATGAACACCACCCGGCTGGCGACCTCGCGGGCGAAGCCCATCTCGTGCGTCACCACCAGCATGGTCATGTGCTCGTCGGCGAGCTGGCGCATGGTGCGCAGCACCTCGCCGGTGAGCTCGGGGTCGAGCGCCGAGGTGGGCTCGTCGAAGAGCATGATGTCGGGCTCCATCGCCAGCGCGCGTGCGATCGCCACGCGCTGCTTCTGTCCGCCGGACAGGCGCGAGGGGTAGGCGTCGCGCTTGTCGAAGAGGCCGACCTTGCGCAGCAGCGCTTCGGCCTTGGGCAGGATGGCCTCGCGCTTCAGGCCCTTCACCGTGATCGGGGCCTCGATCACGTTCTCCAGCACGGTGAGGTGGGGGAACAGGTTGAAGTGCTGGAACACCATGCCCATGCGCGCGCAGATGCGGCGCACCTCGGCGTCGGCGACGTAGCGCGCGCGGCCGCCGGTGTCGTTGTCGGCGAGGACGTCGCCCTCGATGACGATGCGCCCGGCGTCGATCGTTTCCAGATGGTTGAGGCAGCGCAGGAAGGTGCTCTTGCCCGAGCCCGAAGGCCCGATCACCGCCACCACCTCGCCCTTGGCGAGCGTCAGCGACACGCCCTTGAGCACCTCGTTGGCGCCGAAGCGCTTGCGGATGCCGTCGGCGAGGATCATCGGGCTCGTCATCGGCCCCGTCATCGCGGCGGCCTCAGTCATAGACGGCATGGCGTTTCTCCAGGCGCTGGAAGAGCCAGGTCAGCACCAGCGTCATGATCAGGTAGAAGGCGGCGGCGACGATGAAGGGGGTGATCGTGAAGTCGCGCTGCACGATGCCGCGCGCGGCGCGCAGCAGGTCGTTGAGCGCGAGCACGTAGATCAGCGAGGTGTCCTTGACCAGGGTGATGGTCTCGTTGCTCATCGGCGGCAGGATGCGCTTGACCACCTGCGGCAGCACGATGCGGCGCATGGTCTGGCCGTAGGAGAAGCCGAGCACCTTGGCGCCCTCGTACTGGCCGCGGTCGATCGACTGGATGCCGGCGCGGAAGATCTCGGCGAAGTAGGCCGCGTAGTTGAGCGCGAAGGCCACGATCGCCGCCGGGAAGTCGGGCAGGCGGATGCCGATCCCCGGCACGAAGGGCAGCGCATAGTAGATGAACAGCATCTGCAGCATCAGCGGCGTGCCGCGCATCAGCCAGATGTAGGCGTTGACCGCCTGGCTGGCGACGCGGAAGCGCGAGATGCGCACCAGCGCCAGCGCCAGGCCGAGCGGCACGGCCAGCAGCAGGGTGATCAGGAAGAGCTGCAGCGTGACCAGCGAGCCCTCGGCGAGCGGGCCGAGGATGCTGAGGATGTAGTCCATGGCGGGACGCCGGGCGAGCGGCGGGCAGGTAGGGGGCGCGCGGGAGCGTCGGCGCGGGCGGCGTTGGCGCCCGAGTGGGGGGAGCGGAGGAGATCGCGGCTTGCGCCGCTCCTACACGGGGCCGACGTAGGAGCGGCGCAAGCC
>NZ_AMXD01000220.1 GCF_000310185.1 Thauera aminoaromatica S2
CAGCCGGCGGCGGCGCTGCTCGCCCAGGTGCTCGCCCGCCCGACGCTGAGCCCGCCGAGCTCCAGCCTCGGCCGCCACTTCGACGCCGCCGCCGGCCTGCTCGGCCTGTGCGAGGTCATGCACAACGAGGCCGAGGCGGCGATCGCGCTCGAGCGCCTGGCCTCCGGCACGGCCGCGCCGGAGGTGACTCCCGGCGACTGGCGGATTTGCGACGCAGGCGGTGCGCTGCGCGGACAGGCCGATGGAGCGCGCTCGCGCACCGACCGCGGGGCGCCCGCAGCAGGCTCCGTCCCGCAGCCGGACGACCGCGCGCATCCCGGCGCCGGCGCACTGCCGCCCGGAGGGACGCTCGAACTCGATCTCCACCCCCTGCTGCTGCGCCTCGCCGACGAACCCGAGCCCGCGCGCGGCGCGGCACGCTTCCAGGCCACCCTGGCCGCCGCGCTCGTCGCCTGGGTCGAGGAGGCACGGCAGCGCACCGGCTGCGCCACGGTGGTGCTGTCGGGCGGCTGCCTGCACAATCGCCTGCTCGCCGACGCGCTCCACGCCGCCCTGCCGGCGCGCGGTTTCGAGGTGCTCGGCGCGCACCGCCTCTCTCCGGGCGACGCCGGCCTCGCGCTCGGCCAGGCCTGGGTCGCCATGCACCGGCTCGCTGCAACCAAGGAAGACTGAACATGTGCCTCGCCATCCCCGCCCGCATCGTCGAACTGCTCGCCGGCGACCAATGCCGCGTCGAGCTCGGCGGCGTGCGCAAGGAGATCTCGCTCGCCCTGGTCGACGGCGCCGCCGTCGGCGACTACGTGATCGTGCACGTCGGCTATGCGCTGACCCGGCTCGACCCCGAAGAGGCCGCACAGACCCTGGCGCTGATCGCCGACGCCGGCATCGACCCCGCGCGCGCGCTCGGCGGCGAGCACCCCGCACTCGGTGCGGCGCGCTGAAGTGCGCCATCGAGTGATGGAATACGAGGCTGCGCGATGAAATACGTGGACGAGTTCCGCGACGGCGCCCTCGCCACCGGGCTGGCGCGCGCTCTCGCGCGCGAGGTCGACCCCGGCCGCGACTACGCCTTCATGGAGTTCTGCGGCGGCCACACCCACGCCATCTCGCGCTACGGCGTGGCCGACCTGCTGCCACCCAACGTGCGCATGATCCACGGCCCCGGCTGTCCGGTGTGCGTGCTGCCGATCGGTCGCGTGGACATGGCGATCGGCCTCGCGCTGGCGCGCCCCGAGGTGATCCTGTGCAGCTACGGCGACTGCCTGCGCGTGCCCGCCTCCGACGGCCTTTCGCTGCTGAAGGCCAAGGCGCGCGGCGCCGACGTGCGCATGGTGTACTCCGCCGCCGACGCGCTTGCGCTCGCCGTGCGCGAACCCGCACGCGAGGTGGTCTTCTTCGCGATCGGCTTCGAGACCACCACGCCCCCCACCGCGCTCGTGCTGCGCGAGGCCGCCACGCGCAGGCTCGCCAACTTCAGCGTGATCTGCAACCACGTGCTGACGCCGCCGGCGATCACCGCGATCCTCGACTCGCCCGCAGCCAGCCGGCTCGGGGCGCTGCACCTGGACGGGTTCATCGGCCCCGCCCACGTGTCCACCCTGATCGGCAGCCGCCCCTACGAAGCCTTCGCCGCCCGCTACCGCAAGCCCGTGGTCATCGCCGGCTTCGAACCGCTCGATGTGATGCAGGCGATCCGCATGCTGGTGCGCCAGGTCGACACGGGCCGTGCCGAGGTCGAAAACGAGTTCACCCGCGCGGTGGTGCGCGACGGCAACCCGAAAGCGCAGGCGATCGTGTCGGAGGTGCTGGCGTTGCGCGACGAGTTCGAGTGGCGCGGCCTCGGTGTGCTGGCGCGCTCCGCGCTGCGCATCCGCCCCGCCTTCGCGCCCTGGGACGCCGAGGCGAAGTTCGGTCTCGACTACCGCCCCGTGCCCGACCACCGCGCCTGCGAATGCGGCGCCATCCTGCGCGGCGTGAAGAAGCCGACCGACTGCAAGCTCTTCGGCACCGTGTGCACCCCGGAAACGCCGATGGGCTCGTGCATGGTGTCCTCCGAGGGCGCCTGCGCCGCGCACTACAACTACGGGCGCTTCCGCGACGTTCCGGTACATGTCGTCGGCACCTCCGCACCCCCGAATCCGGACCAGGAAACCGCATGAACACCGTCAAAACCGGCTACGTCCGCCCCCTGGACCTGCGCAAGGGCCGCGTCGACCTCGGCTTCGGCGCCGGCGGGCGGGCGATGGCGCAATTGATCTCCGAACTTTTCCTGCGCGCGTTCGCCAACGACTGGCTCGCCCGCGGCGACGACGGCGCGGTACTGCCCGCGCCCGCAGCGGGCGAGCGCCTGGTGATGGCGACCGACGCCCACGTGGTGAGCCCGCTGTTCTTCCCCGGCGGCGACATCGGCAGCCTGTCGGTGCATGGGACGGTGAACGACCTCGCGGTGATGGGCGCACGCCCGCTGTACCTCGCCGCCAGCTTCATCCTGGAAGAAGGCTATGCGCTCGCCGACCTCGCCCGCATCGTCGAATCGATGGCCGCCGCGGCGCGCACGGCCGGGGTGGCGGTGGTGACCGGCGACACCAAGGTGGTCGAACAGGGCAAGGGCGACGGCGTGTTCATCACCACCACCGGGGTGGGGGCGCTGCCGGCCGGGCGCGATCCGGGCGGCGCGCGGGCGCGGCCGGGCGACGTGGTGCTGGTGTCGGGGCGCATCGGCGACCATGGCATGGCAATCATGGCGCAGCGCGAGT
Organism: Thauera aminoaromatica S2; assembly: GCF_000310185.1. Lineage (GTDB taxonomy): Bacteria > Pseudomonadota > Gammaproteobacteria > Burkholderiales > Rhodocyclaceae > Thauera > Thauera aminoaromatica. The sequence goes on from NZ_AMXD01000220.1 coordinate 2,757, forward strand.
CGCTCGCCTTCGACTCCGAGATCGTCTCCGACAGCGCGGCACTGCACGACCTGGTCGAGGCGCTCTACGCCGCGGTGCCGGCCGAGGCGGTCCGCGTGCTGCGCGACCCCACGCGAGGCGGACTGGCGACCACCTTGAACGAGATCGCCGCGCAGTCGGGCGTGGGCATGGAGCTCGACGAGGCGGCGATCCCGGTGTCGGCGCAGGTGCAGGCTGCCTGCGAGCTGCTCGGGCTCGACCCGCTCTACGTCGCCAACGAGGGCAAGCTGGTGGTGCTGTGCGCTCCGGAGCACGCCGGCGCGGCGCTCGCCGCGCTGCGCGCGCATCCGCTCGGCACCGAGGCGGCGCGGATCGGATGCGCCACCGCCGACCCGCAGCACTTCGTGCAGCTGCGCACCGGCCTGGGCGGGCGGCGCATGGTGGACTGGATCGCCGGCGAGCAGCTGCCGCGGATCTGTTGAGCGATCGCGTCGTCACAACTGATTACCTCGCCGCCCACCCGGCGCGCCCCCTTTCGCCTATCGTGCGCGTGGAGACAGCAGAGACGCGGAAGGGGGCGGCGGGCGGCAGCGCCCCGCCCCCGGCCGCCCCGCATGTCGCACCCTTCTCCGTGGCAGGACGCAACCATGACCATCCGCTCGCCCCTTTCGCCCATGCTGCTCGCAGCCGCGCTGGCACTCGGCGGATGCGCGGTGGTCCCGGTCGACGACTACGGCTACTACGAAGACGACCGCTACTACGAGCGCGAGACGGTGATCGTCACGCCGCCCCCCCGCATCGAGTACCGCGGCCTGCCACCGGCCGCCGGCTACATCTGGATCGATGGCTACTGGAACCGGGTCGGACCGCGCCCGCACTGGGTCCCGGGCTACTGGAGCCCACCGCGCATGCATTCGCGACCGCTCGCGCAGCCGCCGCACATCGATGTGCGCCCGGACGGGCGCGGCGACCGTCGCGACGAACACGACCGCAACCGCTGGCGGAGCGACGACGCGCGACGGGACGACCGGCGCTGGAACGACCGCAGCCGCGACGATGTCCGCCGCGACCGCGACAGCCGGCCCTGGCCCGGCTTCTCCCCCCGTGGCGACGGCGCTGGTTCTCCCGATGGCCCGCAGCTGCGCGATCGCCGCGACCTGCGCGACGAGGCCCGCCCCCCGAGGATCTTCCAGGAACGCCCGCCCGGTGGACGTGAAGGACTGCTGCGCGCCGAACCGCCGCGCGATCGCGCTGCGCGCCCCGAGCTGCGCCCCGCAGGTGCCGCAGGCGAGGCGCGCGAG
>NZ_AMXD01000221.1 GCF_000310185.1 Thauera aminoaromatica S2
ATGGACGCCGCCCCGGCGCCCTCGCGCGGCGCGCCGCCGCTGTGGGCCGAGGCGGCGCCGTTCTGCACGCACCGCCTCGCGGTGGGGAGCGGCCACGTGCTGCACGTGGAGGAATGCGGCCGCGCCGACGGCATCCCGGTGGTCTTCCTGCACGGTGGCCCGGGCAGCGGCTGCAGCCCACGCCAGCGCGGGCTGTTCGACCCCGCACGATTTCGCGCCGTGCTCTTCGACCAGCGCGGCGGCGGTCGCAGCACGCCGCTCGGCGGCCTGCGCGCCAATACCACCGCCCACCTCGTCGCCGACATCGAGCGCATCCGCACAGCGCTGGCGATCGAGCGCTGGATCGTGTTCGGCGGCTCCTGGGGCAGCCTGCTCGCGCTCGAATACGCCGGCGCGCACCCGCATCGCGTCGCGGGTCTGGTGCTGCGCGGCATCTTCCTCGGCTCGCCGGCGGAACTGCGTACCTACACCGAGCGCATTCCTCCACGCGCACCCGGGCTGCGCCAGCGCCTCGCGGAGGAAGCGCTCATCCGCTTGCCCCGGGCCCGATCCCGGCACGCGGAAGACGATCTGCTCGCCACCTGGTGCCGCCGCATGCTCGCCGGCCGCCCCGAGACGAGGTGCGCCGCCGCGCGCCACTGGCTGGACCACGAGCGCGCGCTGATGGGCGAGCCGCCGCTCGCCGCCCCGCCCGACGCCCGCGAACTCGCCAAGGCGCGCATCCAGGCGCATTACCTCGCCCACGGCTGCTTCACCGACGCCGCACGCCTGCTCGCCACCTGCGCGGCCTTGCGCCACCTGCCGGCGGCGATCGTGCATGGCGCCGACGATCCGGTGTGCCCGCCCGCCACTGCGCGCGCGCTGCACCGCGCATGGCCGGCGGCGGACTACACCGAGGTCGCCGGCGCGGGCCACTCCGGGCTGGATGCGGCGATCGCCGCCGCCTGCGTCGCCGCACTCGACCGTGTCGCAGAGTGCGCCCACCGCGGCGCCCACCCCCGCCGCAGCCGCTAAAGAAAATCGCCAGCCCGCATCGCAGAGCATCAGGACGCCACGCCCCCGGACGACGGGCAACATGGCCGCATCGACACCGGAGGATGCACGCCATGCCCAAGGAAACCCACGGACTCAGCCTCGACGGCCAGGGCAAGCCCTTGTGGCTGTCGCTGGAGCTGACCTATCGCTGCCCGCTCAAGTGCACCTGGTGCAACAACCCGCTCGACTTCGAGGACTACGCCGCGAAGGAGCTGTCGACCGAGGAGTGGAAGCAGGTGCTGCGGGACGCACGCGCGATCGGCGCGCTGCAGCTCGGCTTCACCGGCGGCGAGCCACTGCAGCGCGCCGACCTGGAAGAGCTGGTCGCGCACGCCGACGGGCTGGGCTTCTACACCAACCTGATCACCTCGGGCATCGGCCTGAGCGAAGAACGCCTGCTCGCCCTCAAGGCCGCCGGCCTCAAGCAGATCCAGCTCTCGCTGCAGTCGACCCGCCCCGGGCTCACCGACGCGCTGGTGGGCGCGCGCGCCCACGCGCACAAGCTCGAGGCCGCGCGCCTGATCAAGGCGCACGGCTTCCCGATGGTGCTCAACATGCCGGTGTTCCGCCACAACATCGAGCTGATCGGCGAGATGATCGAGTGGGCCGCCGGGCTCGGCGTCGAGTACATCGAGTTCGCCAACATCCAGTACTACAACTGGGCGCTGATGAACCGCGACGAACTGATGCCCACCCTCGAGCAGGTGCGCGAGGCCGAACGCGTGGTCAATGAATGGCGCGCGAAGCTCGGCAAGGCGATGACGATCTACTTCGTGATCCCCGACTACTACGAGGGCCGCCCCAAGGCGTGCATGAACGGCTGGGGCGCGATCCACCTCACGATCGCGCCCGACGGCGTCGCCATGCCCTGCCAGGAGGCGCGCGTGATCCCCGGGCTGGCGTTCGAGTCGGTGCGCGACCGACCGCTTGGCTGGATCTGGCACGAGTCGCCGCTGTTCCGCAAGTACCGCGGCCTGGACTGGCTGCCCGAGCCCTGCGGGTCCTGTGCGGAGAAGGAGAAGGACTTCGGCGGCTGCCGCTGCCAGGCCTTCCTGCTCACCGGCGACGCCGCCAACACCGACCCGGCGTGCAGCCGCTCGCCGCACCATCACCTGGTGCAGCAGGCGGTGGCCGGGGTGGCGGCGCCGCTGCGCTTCCGCAAGCCGCTCGTCAAGCGCGCCGCCGGCGCCGTATCCACCGCCTTCATGGAGGACTGAATGCGCCATCCCTACGACACCGCCACCGGCACGATCGCGCTCGGGCTGCTGCTCACCGCGGTGCTCGCCCTCCTGCTGCCACTCGTCGCCGGCTGAAGCGCCATGGACCCGCTGTTCGATCTCGCACTGCGCTGGACGCACTTCATCGCAGGCATCCTCTGGGTCGGCCACAACTACTCCAGCGTGGTGCAGCGTCCGGGCTGGCGGCCGCTCGCCGCCACCGACCTCACCGACGACACCAGCCCGCGCTTCCAGTCCCTGCTCAACCGCGAGCACGGCTTCTTCCGTTGGGCCTCGGTGGTGGCGTGGAGCGCCGGCCTGCTGATGCTGTGGCAGCGCGGCTGGCTGCCTGACGCGCTCATGCTCGACGGCGCGCTGGCGCCGATCGGGCTGGGCACCTGGATCGGCACTTTCATGATGCTCAACGTCTGGTTCGTGCTGTGGCCGCACCAGCAGAAGGTGCTCGGCCTGGTGCCGGCGAGCGTGGACGAGCGCCTGCGCTGCTCGCGCATCACCCACCTGTCCTCGCGCACCAACACCATGCTGTCGATCCCGCTGCTGTTCTTCATGGCGGCGAGCAGCCACGGCGGTCTGGCGGGCTGAACGCGATGAATCCCGCCACCGCCTGGAACTTCGCCGCCGGCCCGGCGCGCCTGCCCGACGCGGTGCTCGAGCGCGCGCGCGACGGCCTGTTCGTGCGCGGCGCGGAAGGCGCCTCGGCGCTCGAGCGCCCGTTCACCGGCGCGGACTTCCGCGCGACGCTGAGCCGCGCGCGCGAACGCCTGGCGCAGCTCCTCGAGCTGCCCGCGAACTACCGCATCCTCTTCCTCGCCGGCGGTGCGATGCAGCAGTTCGCGCTGGTGCCGATGAACCTGCTCGGCCACGCGCGGCGCGCGGCCTACGCCGATTCCGGCTACTGGGCGCAGCGCGCGATCGCCGAGGCGCGGCGCTACTGCGAGGTGGTCGCCGCGCCCGGCTTCCCCGGCGACGTGCCGCTCGCCGCGCCCCCGGCCGGGCGCTGGGACCTGCCCGCCGACTGCGCCTACTGCCACATCACCCCCAACGAGACGGTCGACGGCCTCGCCTACCCGGCCCTGCCCGACACCGGCGAGGTCCCGCTGGTGGCCGACGCCACCTCGTGCCTGCTCACCGCGCCGCTCGACCTCGCCCGCTTCGGCCTGCTCTACGCCAGCGCGCAGAAGAACCTCGGCGTCGCCGGGCTGTGCGTGCTGGTGGTGCGCGAGGACCTGCTCGAGCGCGCCGCGCCCGCGGTGCCCGCGGCGCTGAGCTACCGCCGCCAGGCCGAGGCCGACAGCTGCCTCAATACCCCGCCGACACTCGCGATCCACCTCGCCGGCCTGGTCTTCGACTGGATCGCCGAATCCGGCGGGCTGGCCGCGATGGGCGCCGCCAACCGGCGCAAGGCGGCCACGCTGTACGCGGCGATCGACGGCAGCGGCGGCTTCTACCGCGCCCCGGTGGCCGTCGCGCACCGCTCGCCGGTCAATGTCCGCTTCCATCTCGCCGACGACGCCCTCACCGAACCCTTCCTCGCCGCGGCCGCGTCCCGAGGCCTGCACAACCTGCGCGGCCACCGCCAGGTCGGCGGGCTGCGCGCCAGTCTCTACAACGCCATGCCGCAGGCCGGCGCCGACGCGCTGGCCGGCTTCATGGCGGACTTCGCCCGCCGTCGCGGATGAGCCGGGCGACCTTCCCCTGGCACGCCCGCCCGGGTCTGGCCGGCGGCATCGACAAGGACGCCACG
>NZ_AMXD01000222.1 GCF_000310185.1 Thauera aminoaromatica S2
CCTGCGCGCTCGCTGCGCGCGGGCGCGGCGGCGGGGCTGCGGCCCTGGCCGTTGCGGCCGCCGCGGCGCTGCAGCGGTTCGCGCTGGTGGTCGGCGTCGTGTGCGGCCTCGCCGCCGGCGCTGGGCACGAAGTCCTCGGCCACGGCGCGCTCGATGCGGCGCTTGATGACGCGCTCGATCGCGGTCAACAGTTTGATTTCTTCGTTGTCGACCAGCGAGATCGCATTGCCGGCGGCGCCGGCGCGGCCGGTGCGGCCGATGCGGTGCACGTAGTCCTCGGCGACGTTGGGCAGCTCGAAGTTCACCACCTGGGGCAGCTGGTCGATGTCCAGGCCACGCGCGGCGATGTCGGTGGCCACCAGCACCGGCAGGGAGCCGTCCTTGAACTGGGCCAGCGCGCGCGTACGCGCGGCCTGGCTCTTGTTGCCGTGGATCGCGGCGGCGCCGATGTCGTGCTTGGTGAGGTACTCGGCGAGCTTGTTGGCGCCGTGCTTGGTGCGGGTGAACACCAGCGCCTGGAACCACTGCTTTTCCTTGATCAGGTGGGCGAGCAGTTCGCGCTTCTGCTTCTGGCCGATCAGGTACACCGCCTGGTCGACGCGCTCCGCGGTGGTGTTGCGCGGGGCGACTTCCACTTCTGCCGGGTTGTGCAGCAGGCCGTGGGCGAGCTCGCGGATCTCGTCCGAGAAGGTGGCCGAGAACAGCAGGTTCTGGCGCTTCTTCGGCAGTAGCGCGAGCACCTTGCGGATGTCGCGGATGAAGCCCATGTCGAGCATGCGGTCGGCTTCGTCCAGCACCAGGATCTCGACGCCGGAGAGATCGAGCGTCTTCTGGCCGACGTGGTCGAGCAGGCGGCCGGGGGTGGCGACGAGGATGTCCACCCGCTTCTTCAGTGCGCTGATCTGCGGGTTGATGTTCACGCCGCCGAACATGACCAGCGAGGACAGCGGCAGGTGCTTGCCGTAGGTGTCGACCGACTCCTGCACCTGGGCGGCGAGCTCGCGCGTGGGGGTCAGGATCAGGCAGCGCGGGCGCCCGGGCGGGTGCGGATGGGTGTGGGTCTGCGACAGGATGTGCAGCAGCGGCAGCGTGAAGCCGGCGGTCTTGCCGGTGCCGGTCTGCGCCGCCGCGAGCAGGTCGCCGCCGGCGAGCACCTGCGGGATGGCCTTGGCCTGGATGGGCGTGGGCGTGGAGTAACCCGCCTCGGAGACCGCGCGCAGGATGGGTTCGGCCAGCCCGAGGCTGGCGAAGGTGACTTGGGGATTCATTCGATGGTCCGGCGCAAGCCCGTCGCATGCATCGATGCGACACCAATCCGGGCTGCGGGAGGGATCCGCGCCGCATGGGGGCGAACGGATCGTTGCAGGAAACGCGGCGGGTGACTGGTGCACCGCAGCGAAGCCGGCACTATAAGCGCTCCACACCGGAATGGCGAGCCATTTCGGCCCGCTGGCGACCGCGAATCCGCCCCCGCGGCCTCGGGGGCGCTGGCGAATCTTGCGCTGGATCGTGTCATGGAATGAAGGTTTGGTTACAATCCGACACAACCCGGTTCCCGGCAGGGGTATTCCCGTGCGCGAAATCCAGCTCTCCGAAGACCTCGACGGCCGCTACGATCGGCTCTCCCGCGATCTGGGCGCGCGCGCGCTCGCCGGCCTGCTCGCCGTGTCCGGTTCGATCCTCGTCCTGCTCGGCGGGGCGGTCGTGGGTGCCGTGGCGACCTGGGAGGCGATCGGCCGGGGCACACCGGTGGAAACGCTGTTCTGGGTGCTCTTCATGCTCGGCAGCATCGCCGCGATCTGGGCCACGCTGGCCTCCCTGGCAAGCCTCGCGCCGCGGCCCTGCGGGCTGGCGGTCGCGCGCGAACGGGTGGGCGAGCTCTACGCGCTGGTCGATGCGCTCGCGCACGTGGCGGGGGTGAGCCCGATCCGGCGCATCTACGTGACGGGCGAGATCAACGCCTCGATCGTGCAGCGCCCGCGCCACCTGGGTGTCGGCGAGATGGCGACCGATCTGCTGATCGGCCTGCCGCTGGCCCATGCGCTCGGCCCCCGCCAGCTCGCGGCGGTGATCGCCCACGAGATCGGCCACATGGTCGCACGCCAGCGCGGGATGCACGGCCGGAGCGGTTGGCTGCAGGCGTGGTGGATGCGCACGCTGGACGAGCTTGCGGCCGCGTTGCCGTCCGGCTTTCCCTGGTTCGACCCCCAGGGCGACGCCCTGTGCATGAGGATGCTGCTGCTGGCGCAAATGGAGGAGTACGCCGCCGACCGCACCGCGGTGCGCCTGGTAGGGGCCGAGCTGCTTGCCGGGACCCTGGTCGAGCTCTGCTGCAAGGCGGACTTCCTCGCCAACGACTACCTGCCGCGCGTGCATGCCCTGGCCGAGTGCGACGAGGCGTCTTGCGTGCGGCCCTACCGCGAGATGGGGCACGGCTTTGCCGCCGGCTTCGCCCAATCGAGCGCTGCCATCGATCCGCAGCGCGTGCTGCGCGCGGACGCCGGCGACCCCTTCCACCCCGCGCTGCAGGATCGCCTCGTGGCGATCGGCGTCGCCATGCCCGAGCGGCTGCAGGTGTCGGGTCCTTCTGCGGCGCAGCATTTCTTCGGCGACAGCCTGCCTTTCCTGGCCTGGCATTTCGACCGGATCTGGTTGGAGAGCCTGCGCGACGCTTGCCCGCCGGCGCTCAGTCCGCACGCGCCGGAGCGGGTGCTGCAGGGGGCGTGAGCGCCGCGGAGGCGGCGCCGCGGCGCTTGCGTGCGGTCTCGACCTGGCCGCACAGGCGCGCCGCGCCGTCGAGGATGCGCGGCGTATGGCGCTGGATGAGCTCGGGCGGGATGAAGAACAGGTTGTCGCGGCGCGCGGCCTCGAGCTGCGGCCAGCGCGACCACTGGTCGAGCCACTCCGGACGGGCCTCGCCCATGCCCGAGGCCACGATCACCTCGGGGTTGGCCGCGAGCACCGCCTCGACGCCGATCGTCGGCGTCAGGTGGGCGACCTCGCCGAACACGTTGGCGCCGCCACAGAGGCGGATCACGTCGGCGATCAGGTGGTGGTCGTTCACCGTCATCAGCGGGCGATCCCAGATCTGGTAGAAAACGCGCACCTTGTCGCGTGCCGAATACGTGGCGGCGAGGTGCTCGCGGCGCGCGCGGAAGGCGCTCGCCGCGGCCTGGGCGGCGGGTTCGCTGCCGGCGAGCTGCCCGAGTCGCTCCAGGTTGCGCGCCACGTCTTCCAGGTTGCGCGGCTCGCTCAGGTAGACCGGGATGCCGAGCGCCTGCAGGCGGGCGAGATCGCCTTCGCGGTTGCCGCTCTGCCAGCCGATCACCAGGTCCGGGCGCAGCGCCGCGACCGCCTCGAGGTCGATCCGGGTGTAGCCGCCCACACGCGCGATGCGCTGTGCCGCCTCGGGGTAGTCGCTGTAGTCCACCGCGCCCACCACGCGCTCGCCCGCGCCGGCGGCGAACAGCATCTCGGTGACGTGCGGGGCGAGGCTGACGATGCGCTGCGCCGGCGCGGCCAGCGCGAGCTTGCGGCCGGTGTCGTCCACCAGCTCGACGCCCGCGGCGGAGGCGGGGCCGCCGAGGGCGAGCAGCGTGGCCGCTGCGGCCGAGGCCGCTGCATCGGAAAGACGGCAGGGGAGAGAACTCATCACGGCTCCTTGAGGAGATTCGGGCAGTCTGCGAGGGCGGCCTCCAGCCTCGCCCAGCGAGGCTCGTCCGCGGGCAGGCCGAAGCGCAGCGCGGGCGGGGCGTCGAAGCGGCGCAGCAGGATGCCGCGGCGGGCGAAGGCCGCGTGCACCTGCGCCGCGTGCGGCAGGCGGACGTACTGGAACAAGGCCGGCCCGCAGCTTTCCAGTCCATGCGCCTGCAGCAGGCGGTGCAGGCGCGCGCCCGCGGCGTCC
>NZ_AMXD01000223.1 GCF_000310185.1 Thauera aminoaromatica S2
CCTCGGCCGCCGGCGGCTCGACCACCTCCGGCGCGGCGGCTGCAACAACCGGCGCCGCTTCGACGGCAGGCTCGACCGCGGGCGCAGCGGCCTCGGTGACCGGCGCGGGCGCCTCGACGACCGCCTCGGCGATTTCGGCTTGCTCGACCGCCGCAGCCTCGACCCCGGCCTGCTCGGCGAGCTCGTCACGCTTGACGAAGGTGCGCTTCTTGCGCACCTCGACCTGCACCGTGCGCGCACGCCCGGTGGAGTCGGTGGCGCGGATCTCGGAGGTCTGCTTGCGCGTCAGGGTGATCTTGCCCTTGGGCTGGGTGTCGCCGTGCGAACGCCGCAGGTAGTCCAGCAGCCTCGCCTTGTCCTGTTCGGTGAGCAGGTCGGTGGGGCCGGATTTTTCCACGCCCGCACGCTTCAACTGCTCGAGCAGCACCGCGGCCGGCATTTTCAGTTCGCCGGCAAACTGGGTCACGCTCATCTGTTCCATTACTGCCCTCCCATCATTCTTCGAACCAATGGGCGCGCGCAACGGAAATCAGCGCCTTGGCTCTTTCTTCGTCGATCCCGGCCATTTCGACCAGCTCGTCGACCGCAAGGTCGGCCAGGTCGTCGCGGGTACGAATGCCCTGCTGGGCCAGTGTGGCGGCCAGCGACTTGTCCATGCCTTCGAGGCCGAGCAAGTCGTCGGAAACCTTCTCGAGCTGCTCCTCGGTGACGATGGCCTCGGTCAGCAGCACATTGCGCGCTCGATTGCGCAGTTCGTTGACCGTGTCCTCGTCGAAGGCCTCGATCTCGAGCATTTCGGAGAGCGGCACGTAGGCCACCTCTTCGAGCGAGGAGAAGCCCTCCTCGATCAGGATGTCGGCGACTTCCTCGTCGACGTCCAGTTTCTCCATGAACAGCGCGCGCAGGCCCTGCTGCTCCTGGGCGGTCTTTTCGGCCGACTCCTGCTCGCTCATCAGGTTGATCGTCCACCCGGTGAGCTCGGAGGCGAGCTTGACGTTCTGGCCGCTGCGGCCGATGGCGATCGCGAGGTTGTTCTCGTCGACCACCACGTCCATCGCGTGCGACTCCTCGTCCACGACGATGGAGACGACCTCGGCGGGCTGCAGCGCGGCGACCACGAACTGGGCGGGATCCTGCGACCACACGATGATGTCGATCTGCTCGCCGGCGATCTCGTTGCGCACGGCGGTGACGCGCGAGCCGCGCAGGCCGACGCAGGTACCGATCGGGTCGATGCGTTGGTCGTTGGACTTGACCGCGATCTTGGCGCGCAGGCCGGCGTCGCGGGCGCAGGCCTTGAGCTCGAGCAGGCCGTCCTCGATCTCGGGGACCTCGAGCTCGAAGAGCTTCATGAGGAATTCGGGCGCGGTGCGCGACAGCACCAGCTGCGGGCCGCGCGCGCCGCGGTCGATGCGCAGCAGGAAGGCCTTGACACGATCGCCCACGCGCAGATTCTCGCGCGGGATCTGCTGGTCGCGCGGCAGCACGGCTTCCATGCGGCCGACCTCGATGATCGCGTTGCCGCGCTCCATGCGCTTGATCGAGCCGGAGACGAGGAACTCCTTGCGGTCGAGGAAGTCGTTGAGCACCTGCTCGCGCTCGGCGTCGCGGATCTTCTGCAGGATGACCTGCTTGGCGGCCTGGGCGCCGATGCGACCGAAGTCGATCGGCTCGAGCTCTTCCTCGATGTAGTCACCGATCTGCACGTCGGCGCGCAGCTCGCGGGCATCGATGATGCCCATCTCGGCCTCGTCGTTCGCGACCTCCTCGTCGAGCATCACCAGCCAGCGGCGCTTCGAGGTGTAGTCGCCGGAGTCGCGGTCGATCGACACCACCACGTCGGCATCGTCGTGGATGCGTTTCTTGGTCGCAGAGGCCAAGGCGGTTTCGAGCGCGGAAAAAACGATGTCCTTGGCGACGTTCTTCTCGCGCGCCAAGGCATCGACAAGCAGCAGGATCTCGCGGCTCATTTCAGTAAAACCTCCACATCCACAGTCTCAAAATTGGGGCACCAGGCGCGCTTTCTCGATGTCGTCGAAGGGCAGCAGCACCTCGCCCTTCTCGGTGCGCAGCGCCACCGCGCCGTCCTGCACCCGCTCGATCACGCCCACGAAATTGCGTTGATTGCCGATCGGCAGCGACAGGCGGACCTGCGCCTGCTCGCCGGCGAAACGTTCGAAATCGGCCAGCTTCTTCAACGGGCGGTCGAGGCCGGGTGAGGACACCTCGAGCCGGTCGTAATCGACGTTCTCGACCTCGAACACGCGCTGCAGCTGGTTGCTGACGGTGGCGCAATCGTCGACCGTGATGCCGCGCTCGATGTCGAGGAAGACGCGCAGCAAGCGGCCCTTGGGCGAGAACTCGATATCGACGAGTTCGTATCCCAGTCCGGTCACCACCTGCTCGATCAATCCCTCGACGTCCGCGCGCATCTGCCTGCCCCACCGCTTCGGCGCCACGTCGGGCGCCACAAATAAAAAATGGGCGAAACGCCCATCAAACAATTGTTCCTGCACGAAAAACCGCTGGCCACAACCGCATGACGGAGCGGACGCCTGCCGTGGCTCGTGGCCACAAAGGAAATCCATCCATCAAAGCCGGACGAGTATACAGCCAAACCGCGGGGACGAGCAAACGCACGCGCGAAGATCGCGCGTGCGCCGCTCCCCCGGCGAGGACTGCGGAGTCCCTGCGGGACGCCTCAACGCGCCTGGGTGCGGTGCAGCTTCACCGGCCGCTTGTCGCGCAGATCCTGCTGACGGCTCTGCTGCGGCGGCGGCAGGCCGGCGAGCGCGCAGGCCTCGGCCTCGGGCATCTCCATCCACATGCCGCGCTTGAGGCGCGCGGGCAGCTCGACGCTGCCGTAGCGCACCCGCATCAGCCGGCTCACGGTCAGGCCCACGGCTTCGAACATGCGCCGCACTTCGCGGTTGCGGCCCTCCGAGATCGTCACCCGGTACCAGTGGTTGGCACCCTCGCCGCCCTCGTCGCGCAGCAGGTTGAACTTGGCCGGGCCGTCCTCGAGCTGGATGCCGTCGGTAAGCGACTTCACCTGCTCTTCGGTGAGCTCGCCGAGGATGCGCACCGCGTACTCGCGCTCGAGTTCGTAGCGCGGGTGCATCAGCTTGTTGGCGAGGTCGCCGTCGTTGGTGAACAACAGCAGCCCCGAGGTGTTGAAGTCCAGGCGCCCGACCGCCAGCCAGCGCCCCTTGCGCAGGATGGGCAGGCGCTCGAATACGGTGGGACGGCCCTCGGGGTCGTCGCGCGAGACGATCTCGCCTTCGGGCTTGTGGTAGATCAGCACGCGCGGCGAGCGCTGGGTGAAGCGCAGCGGCACGAGCTTGCCATTGACCTTGACGCGGTCGCCCGGGCCGATCTTCTGGCCGAGCGAGGCCGGCAGGCCATTGACCGAGATGCGCCCGGCCACCACCCATTCCTCGATCTCGCGCCGCGAGGCGACACCCGCCTGGGCGAGCACCTTCTGCAGGCGCTCGGGCTCGCTGAGCGTGGTGGGCGCGTTGCGCCCGCCGCCCGGCCCACGGCCACGCACGGGGCGCTCGCCGCCCTCGGGCTGGCCGAGCGCGGAACGGTGAGCGTCGGGATGGCGGACGGGATCGCCCTCGATGCGCGGCCGGCGCGGCGCAGGCG
>NZ_AMXD01000224.1 GCF_000310185.1 Thauera aminoaromatica S2
CGGCCACGAGCGAGCCGGTGGCCACGCCCGCTCCGCTGGAGGCGAGCGCGCCCGCGGCGCCGCACGCCAGCCCGGTGGCGATTCCCGCTGCGGTGGGTGCAGGCGTCCCGGTGACCCCGCTCGCCGCGCCGGCGAGCGCAACGCCCCCGGCCTCAGCCTCGGCCATCGTGTCTCCCGTGGTGCAGTCGCCGGCCCAGGCGGCCACCCCCGTCGCCGAGGAAGGTGCCGGCGGCAACCGCCTCAGCTTCCGCTTCGGCGGCGACTCCTGGATCGAGGTGCGCGACGCCAGCGGCACCATCCTGCACTCCGGCACCAACCGTGCCGGCAGCAGTCGGGTGGTCCAGGGCACGCCGCCCTTCCGCCTGGTGGTGGGCAACTCCGCCAACGTCGTGCTCGAGCAGGACGGCAAGGCGGTCGATCTCGCAGCCCACACCCGCGGCTCCGTCGCCCGCCTGACGCTTCCCTGATCCGAACGCCATGAATCCCCGACACGAACTCCAGCCGATCGAAGCCCGCCCGCTCGCCCGTCATCGCACCCATCAGGTGCGCGTCGGCAAGGTGAGGATCGGCGGCGAAGCCCCGGTCGTCGTGCAGTCGATGACCAATACCGACACGGCCGACGTGCTCGCCACCGCGATGCAGGTCGCCGAGCTCGCCCGCGCCGGCTCCGAGATCGTGCGCATCACGGTCAACAACGAGGCCGCGGCGGCGGCGGTGCCGAAGATCCGCGACCGCCTGCTCGCGCTCAACATGGACGTGCCGCTGGTCGGCGACTTCCACTACAACGGCCACAAGCTGCTCACCGACTTCCCGGCGTGCGCCGAGGCGCTCGCCAAGCTGCGCATCAACCCGGGCAACGTCGGCGCCGGCCGCAAGCGCGACCCGCAGTTCGCCGCGATCGTCGAGCTTGCCTGCCGCTACGACAAGCCGGTGCGCATCGGCGTGAACTGGGGCAGCCTCGACCAGTCGGTCCTTGCCCGCATCATGGACGCCAACGCCAAGCGTGCCGAGCCGCGCGACGCCGGCGCGGTGATGCGCGAGGCGCTCGTCGTCTCGGCGCTCGAATCCGCGGCCAAGGCCGAGGAATACGGCCTCGGCCGCGAGCGCATCATCCTGTCGGCCAAGGTTTCCAGCGTGCAGGACCTGATCGCGGTGTACCGCGATCTCGCCCGGCGCAGCGACTACGCGCTGCATCTGGGCCTCACCGAGGCCGGCATGGGCAGCAAGGGCATCGTCGGCTCCACCGCCGCGCTCGCCGTGCTGCTGCAGGAAGGCATCGGCGACACCATCCGCATCTCGCTCACCCCCGAGCCGGGCGGCAGCCGCACCCAGGAGGTCGTGGTCGCGCAGGAGATCCTGCAGACCATGGGCCTGCGCGCCTTCACCCCCATGGTGACTGCCTGCCCGGGCTGCGGCCGCACCACCAGCACCTTCTTCCAGGAGCTCGCCTCCGGTATCCAGGACTACGTGCGCGCGCAGATGCCGGTGTGGCGCGAACAGTACGACGGCGTCGAGAACATGACGCTGGCAGTGATGGGCTGCGTGGTCAACGGCCCGGGCGAGAGCAAGCACGCCAACATCGGCATCTCGCTGCCGGGCACCGGCGAAACCCCGGCGGCGCCGGTGTTTGTCGACGGCGAGAAGGTCGTCACCCTGCGCGGCGACAACATCGCTGCAGAGTTCAAGGCGCTCGTCGACGATTACGTCGCCACCCGCTACGTGAAGAAGGGCGCCTGAGCGCCGCAACGAACAACGACCGTCGCGCGCGAGCGCGCGGCACAACCGAAAAGAACCACATGAGCCAGACCTTGCAGGCCGTGCGCGGGATGAACGACATCCTGCCGGCCGACGCCGAAACCTGGGAATACTTCGAAGACATCGTGCGCGACTGGCTGCAGAGCTACGGTTACCGCCCGATCCGCATGCCGCTGGTCGAGCCGACGCCGCTGTTCAAGCGCGCCATCGGCGAGGTCACCGACATCGTCGAGAAGGAGATGTACTCCTTCGAGGACGCGCTCAACGGCGAGCACCTCACGCTGCGCCCCGAAGGCACGGCCTCCTGCGTGCGCGCCGCGATCCAGCACAACCTGATCCCCGCGGGCGGCCCGCAGCGGTTGTACTACTACGGCCCGATGTTCCGCCACGAGCGTCCGCAGAAGGGCCGCTACCGCCAGTTCCACCAGATCGGCGTGGAGGCACTCGGCTTCGCCGGAGCCGATACCGACGCCGAGCTGATCCTGATGTGCGCGCGGCTGTGGGAGGACCTCGGCCTGGAGGATGTCGCGCTCGAGATCAACTCGCTCGGCTCGCCCGAGGAGCGCGCGCAGCACCGCGCCGCGCTGATCGCCCACCTCGAGCAGCATCAGGACAAGCTCGACGAGGACGGCAAGCGCCGCCTGTACACCAACCCGCTGCGCATCCTCGACACCAAGAATCCCGAACTGCAGGCGATCGTCGAAGCCGCGCCCAGGCTCGCCGACTATCTCGGCGACGAATCGAAGGCGCACTTCGAGGCGGTGCAGGTCTTCCTCAAGGACGCCGGCATCCCGTATCGCATCAACCACCGCCTGGTGCGCGGCCTGGACTACTACAACCGCACGGTGTTCGAGTGGGTCACCACGCGCCTGGGCGCGCAGGGCACGATCTGCGCCGGCGGGCGCTACGACGGCCTGTTCGAGCAGCTCGGCGGCAAGCCGCAGCCGGCCGCGGGCTTCGCGATCGGCATCGAGCGCCTGCTGCTGCTGTGGCAGGCCTGCGGTGGCGAGGCCGAGCGTCCGGTACCCGACGTGTATGTGGTGAGCGTGGGCGAGGCCGCGCAGCGCCTCGGTTTCCGCGCCGCCGAGACCTTGCGCGAGCACGGCTTCGCGGTGCTGATGCATTGCGGTGGCGGCAGCTTCAAGTCGCAGATGAAGAAGGCCGACGCCAGCGAGGCGCCGGTGGCGATCGTGATCGGAGAGGACGAGGCCGCGGCGGGGGAGGTCGGCCTCAAGCCCCTGCGCGTCGCGGGCGCCCAGCAGCGCGTGGCGATCGACGACCTGGTCGAGGCGATGGCCGCGCTGATGTTCCCCGAAGAAGAAGACGAAGAGGTTTGATGATGGCGGTCTACGATCTCGAAGAGCAGGAACAGATTTCCGAACTCAAGGCGTGGTGGGCGCAGTACGGCAACTTCGTCGTCACCCTCGCGGTGGTGGCGGCGCTCGCCTCGGTGGGCTGGCAGGCCTGGAACTGGTACCAGAGCCGCAATGCCGGCGAGGCCGGTGCGCTGTACTACGCGGTGCAGCAGGCGGTGGAGAAGAACGAGCCGCAGAAGGCCCGCGAGGCGGCCGGTCGCCTGGTGAGCGAGCACGGCGGCAGTGTAGGCGCCCAACTCGGCGCGCTGCTGTCGGCGGCGATGCAGTTCGAGTCCGGCGACCTCGCCAACGCGCGCGCGCAGCTCGAGTGGGCGGCCGACAAGGGCAGCGACCCCGCGCTGCGCGAGCTCGCACGCCTGCGTCTGGCGGCGGTGCTGCTGCAGGCGGGCGAACTCGACGCCGCGCTCGCCCGCCTGCAGGCCGCGCCCTCGGCCGCCTACA
>NZ_AMXD01000225.1 GCF_000310185.1 Thauera aminoaromatica S2
CGGGCGGCCGGGGGTGGCGCGGCGGCTGCCACCGCAGCCGCCGGCAGGCGGGCGCCGGGTGCGAAGGGCATCAGCAGCGTGTACTCGCGCCGCAGGCGCGCCTCGCACACGTTCTCGATCGCCAGCTTCAGCACCGGCTCGTTGACGCGGGCGGCGTCCCGCACCACCAGGCGCGCTTCGGCACCGCTGCCGCTGACGGCGATACGGCCCTGGCGCAAGGCCGGAAACTCTCCACCGGAGAGGGGGGCGACGCGAAAGCATTCGGCATCGGCAGGTTTTCCGTCCGGCAGGCGGATCTCCGCGCGGAAGCTCTCCCCCATCGCGGAGAGTGCGGCGACCTCGCCGAGCGCCACCGCCGCCGCGGGAGGGGCGGTGCCGAGCGAGGCGAGGGCGATTGCGACTGCGATTGCGAGCGGCATGCTGTTGTTGTTCATATTCCGCGCGTCCGGCGGTGGATCGAATGATTGCCGAGTTTTAGCAGACTCGCCGTAGGCATTCCAGCGACTCGTGCCGCAATGCGACCGTGTTTTGTTGCAGGTGTGACGTATTCAGCGTTCCCGGATGCTTCCGCCACACGGCAGCCGGCACGGTGCGGGATGCGGGTGGAGCGGGCCCGGTGCGGCTGCCGGCGCATGGCTGTGCACCGCGCAAAACCAGTTATAATTATGGGGTCTTGCGACCGCGGCGTGCGCGCCCGGTCCGCGGGTCGGGTCGGGGGGTCCCGATTCCAGTGCGGCGGGCGACGGTCGAGGGAGACGGCGCCGGTCGTGGAGCGATCGCTCCGAAGCATGCCATCAACCTGTCCGCGGCGGCGGCTGCCGTCGCGGCTTCGATCGAAGGGCAACCATGAAAATTCATGAGTATCAGGCAAAAGAACTGTTGAGGAAGTACGGCGTCGTCACGCCGCGCGGTTTCCACTGCGTATCGGTGGACGCTGCCGTGAAGGCGGCCGAGGAACTCGGCGGCAAGATCTGGGTGGTCAAGGCCCAGATCCACGCCGGCGGCCGCGGCAAGGGCGGCGGCGTCAAGCTCGCCCGCTCGCTCGACGAAGTGCGCCAGCACGCCAACGACATCCTCGGCATGCAGCTCGTGACCCACCAGACCGGCCCCGAAGGCCAAAAGGTGCGCAACCTGCTGATCGAGGAAGGCGCCGACATCAAGCACGAATACTACGTCGCGGCGCTGACCGATCGTGCCACCCAGACGGTCGCCATGATGGCCTCCTCCGAAGGCGGCATGGACATCGAGGAAGTCGCCCACAACACCCCCGAGAAGATCATCAAGGTCTTCGTCGATCCGCTCGTCGGTCTCACCGACGCGCAGGCCACCGAGCTTGCCAAGGGCATCGGCGTGCCCGAAGGCTCGGTCGCCAAGGCGGTCGACGCCTTCAAGAAGCTCTACACCTGCTACATGGAGACCGATGCCTCGCTGGCGGAAATCAACCCGCTGATCCTCGAGGGCAACGGCAACATCAAGGCGCTCGACGCGAAGTTCAACTTCGACTCCAACGCCCTCTACCGTCACCCGGAGATCGTCGATTTCCGCGACTTCGACGAAGAGGATGCCGACGAGATCGAAGCCTCCAAGTACGACCTCGCCTACATCAGCCTCGACGGCAACATCGGCTGCCTGGTGAACGGCGCCGGCCTGGCGATGGCCACCATGGACACGATCAAGCTGTTCGGCGCCGAGCCGGCCAACTTCCTCGACGTCGGCGGCGGCGCGACCACCGAGAAGGTCACCGAAGCTTTCAAGATCATGCTCAAGAACCCCCAGGTCAAGGGCATCCTGGTCAACATCTTCGGCGGCATCATGCGCTGCGACACCATCGCCACCGGCGTGGTCGCCGCGGCCCGCGAAGTGAACCTCTCCGTCCCCCTCGTGGTGCGCATGAAGGGCACCAACGAAGACCTCGGCAAGAAGATCCTCGCCGATTCGGGCCTGCCGATCATCGCCGCCGACACGATGGCGGAAGCCGCGACCAAGATCGTCGCTGCGGTCAAGTAAGGAGCACTTCGAATGTCCATCCTGATCAACAAAGACACCAAGGTCATCACCCAGGGGATTACCGGCAAGACCGGCCAGTTCCACACCGAGAAGTGCATCGAGTACGCCAACGGCAAGAACTGCTTCGTCGCCGGCGTGAACCCGAAGAAGGCCGGCGAGAAGATCCTCGACGTGCCGATCTACGGCTCGGTCAAGGATGCCAAGGACGCCACCGGCGCCACCGTCTCGGTGATCTACGTGCCGCCCGCCGGCGCGGCCGCCGCGATCTGGGAGGCCTGCGAGGCCGACCTCGACCTGGCGATCTGCATCACCGAGGGCATCCCGGTCCGCGACATGCTGGTCGTGCGCAACAGGATGAAGCAGAAGGTCGCCGCCGGCGGCAAGGAAACCCTGCTGCTCGGTCCCAACTGCCCCGGCCTGATCACGCCCGACGAGATCAAGATCGGCATCATGCCCGGCCACATCCACCGCAAGGGCCGCATCGGCGTGGTCTCGCGCTCCGGCACGCTGACTTATGAAGCCGTCGCCCAGCTCACCGAGATCGGCCTCGGTCAGTCCTCGGCGGTCGGCATCGGCGGCGACCCGATCAACGGCCTCAAGCACATCGACGTGATGCGCATGTTCAACGACGATCCGGACACCGACGCGGTGATCATGATCGGCGAGATCGGCGGTCCGGACGAAGCCGAAGCCGCGCAGTGGTGCAAGGCCAACATGAAGAAGCCGATCGTCGGCTTCATCGCCGGCGTCACCGCGCCGGCCGGCAAGCGCATGGGCCACGCCGGCGCGCTGATCTCCGGCGGCGCCGACACCGCCGACGCCAAGCTCGCCATCATGGAAGAGTGCGGCTTCAAGGTCACGCGCAACCCGTCCGAGATGGGCAAGCTGCTCAAGGCGATGCTGTAAGCCGTCCCCCGGGGCATGGCAAGGGGCGCCGGATTTTCCGGCGCCCTTTTTTGTTAACCGGCGCGGTGCGCGCGCTAGAATGGGCGGAGGATTCCTCGCAGGCGGCGCAGGCGCGCCGGCCGTTCCACTTACAGACGGGTATGGGCATGCCGAAGTTGGTTCTCAGCATGGACGGGCTGGTGCTCAAGGAAATGGCGCTCGTCAAGGAGCGCACCACCATCGGGCGCAAGCCGGACAACGACATCCAGATCGATAATCTCGCGATCAGCGGCCATCACGCGGTGATCACCTGCATCACCAACGACGCCTTCCTCGAGGACCAGAACAGCACCAACGGCACCTACCTCAACGGCCAGCCGGTCAAGAAGAACGTGCTGCGCAACAACGACGTCATCGAGCTCGGCAAGTACCGCATCAAGTACATCGTGGACGATGCCAAGCCCGGGCTGGCGCCGTCCGAGATGATCGAGACCGCGGCCTACAAGGCCTTCGAGATGCCGCGCGCCACGACCGAGACGGTGCTTCCGCCGGGGGCGCCGGCGCCGAGCGACACGCAGATCCTCTCCGCCGCCGCGCGCCAGGCCGGCACCGCGGCCGCGGCCGCCACCGCCGCCTCCGCGGC
>NZ_AMXD01000226.1 GCF_000310185.1 Thauera aminoaromatica S2
CGAGCCCGACCACCACCCGGCGATCGCCTCGACCGCGGCGAAGCCGAGCGTGAGCACGAGCGCGAGCGGCAGGAAGCGGCTCGCGGAGTGGTCGTGCGCGTGATGAGGGGGGTGGGCGTGACCGGCTTGATGCGGGTATGCGTGGCCGTGTGCGGGGTCGCCGTGTTGGTGGTCGTGCTCGTTGTGGGCGTGGTGGTCGTGCTGATGACCGTGATGGGTGTGCATCGCAGCGCTTCCTCGAGGGCTTCAGCGGATTATGCCTGTGGCGCAGTCGGTCCCGACACCTCCGGCATCCGCGGCGGGCCGCGGCGCGCGTCCACACCCTTCGGGGACTCAGCGATGCAGCAGCCCCGAGAAGCGCTCCACCACCTCGACGACCTCGGTGGCGCCGTTGTGGATGCCGTCGATGACCTCGCCGGCCTCGCGTGCCAAGCCGATGCTCGCGGTGGCGGTCTCGTGCATGCCGTGCACCCGCGAGATCGCTAGGTGGGTGGCGTCCTGCACGGTGGAGATCATGGCGCTGATCTCGGTGGTGGCCTTGGAGGTGCGCTCGGCGAGCTTGCGCACCTCGTCGGCGACCACCGCGAAGCCGCGGCCATGCTCGCCTGCGCGGGCGGCCTCGATCGCCGCGTTGAGTGCGAGCAGGTTTGTCTGGTCGGCGATCTCGCGGATGGTGTTGACGATGGTGGTGATGCGCCCGGTCTCGTCGCCGAGCTGGCCGAAGGTGTGCGCGGCATCCTCGGCGCTGTTCGAGATCGCCACCATCTGTGCGGTGGCGCGCGCGATCACGTCGGTGCCGCGCTCGGCGAGGTGGGCGTTGTCGCGGGCGCGTTCGAGCGCGGCGGCGGCGTTGGCGACCTCTTCCTCGAGCGCCTCGACGCGGGGGCTGATGTCGGCGGCGAGCTTGATGAACTTGCAGGGGCGACCGGACGCATCGAACACCGGGTTGTAGCTGGCCTCGAGCCAGACCGTGCGGCCGTTGCGCGCCACGCGGCGGAAGCGGCCGGAGAAATATTCGCCGTGGCGCAGGCGCTCCCAGAACTGCGCGTACTCGGGCGTCGCAGCGTCCTCGGCGGCGCAGAACAGGCGATGGTGGCGGCCAAGCACCTCGTGGCGGGCGTAGCCCATGGTGGCGAGGAAGTTGTCGTTGGCGGCGAGGACCTTGCCGTCGAGGTCGAATTCGATCATCGCCATCGAGCGCTCGATCGCCGACAGCATGGCGCGGTGCTCCGTGCCCTCGCGGACTTGGGCGGTGATGTCGGTGGCGAGCTTGACCACGCGCAGCACGCGGCCGTCGGGGCCGAATACGGGGTTGTAGGTGGCCTCGAGCCACACCGGCTCGCCAGTGGCGTCGCGGCGCTCGAAGCGCCCGCTCACCGGCTCGCCGCGGCGCAGGCGCTGCCAGTGCGCGAGGTAGTTCGACGAATTCGCGTAGGCCTCGTCGCAGAACATGCGGTGGTGCTGCCCGAGCACCTCTTCGCTGCGATACTTCATGGTCGCGAGGAAGAGCTCGTTGGCGAACAGCACGGTACCGTCGGGTGCGAACTCGATGCGGGCGGTGGCGCGGTCGATCGCCTCGATCACCGCCTGGCGTGCGGCGAGCTCGGCCTGTTGTTCCTGGAGGGTGCTCTTGAGCTTGCGGTTGAACATGGTCTGGTGGCCGTCGTCGGGAGTCGCGATGACGGGCGGCCGCAGGCCGCCTGTCCGGATGCGCGGCGTGTCGGGCTGGAAGGCGGCGGGGCGTCCGCGCCGGACACGGGGCGTGCCCGGTATAACGGCGCGCGGGGGTCTTTCTTTACATCATGTCGAATCGAATATGAAGAAGACGATCGCACGGCAAGAACCAAGCATTCGCCTGCTGAGCTGGAACATCCAGTGGGGGCGCGGCGCGGACGGCCGCGTGGACCTGGCGCGCACGCGCGACGCGATCCGCGCCGCCGGTCCGCTCGACCTGATCTGCCTGCAGGAGGTGGCGAGCAATTTCCCCGGCCTCGCCGGCGGCACACGCGAGGATGAGCCGGATTTCTTCGCCGCGGCCTTCGCGGACTTCGAGCCGGTGTTCGGCGCGGGCATGGACGTGCCCGACGGCGACGGCGGGCGGGCGCGCTTCGGCAACCTGCTGCTGTCGCGCCTGCCCGTGGGGCAGGTGTTCCGCCACCTGCTGCCGTCGCCTGCCGACCCCGGCTGGCCGGCGATGCAGCGGGTGTGCGTGGAGGCGGTGGTGGAGGCGCCGTGGGGCCCGCTGCGGGTGCTGAGCACCCACCTGGAGTACTACTCCGCGCGCCAGCGCCATGCCCAGGTCGAGGCCTTGCGCGCGCTTCAGGCCGAGGCGGCGGACCTGGCGCGGCTGCCGGCGGCGGGCAAGGAGTCGAACCCCGCCTTCGCCGCGCGCCCGCGCCCGGCCGCGGCCGTGCTGTGCGGCGACTTCAACTGCGAGCCGGGCTCGGCCGAATACCTCGCGCTGCAGCGTCCGCTGCCCGCGTCCGGTCTGGCAACAGACGCCGAGCGCCCGCATTGGACGGATGCGTGGCCGCTCGTCCACGGCGCGCGAGCGCACGCACCCAGCGTGGGCCTGCACGGCGCGGAGTGGCCCAAACGCGCCTATTGCTGCGATTTCTTCTTCGTGAGCACCGACCTGGCGCCGCGGGTGCGCGCGGTCGAGGTGCGCGCGGACACCGCGGCCTCGGATCACCAGCCGGTGGTGATGGAGCTGGCGTGAGGCGTGAAAAAGCCGGCTGGCGCCGGCTTTTTCGTGGGGCGGACTCGCTTACTTCTTGCTGAGCGGGCCGGTGTTCGTGCCGAGCAGGGCGCGTACCACGGCGGCGGGGTCCTCTTCCTGCATCGCGTGACCGCAGCCGGCCAGCTCGACCCGCCTCACCTCGCCGCCGCCGGCTTGCAGGGCTTCGTACAGCGGGCCGACAGCCTTGACCGGGGTCATGCGGTCGAGCGCGCCGCACAGCAGCAGGGTGGGGCCGTTGCGGTGGGCGGCGGCGGCCAGCCCGTCCTGCCAGGCATTGCAGGCGGCGAGGTCGCGCGCGAGCGTCTCGCTGCCGTTGCGCTCCATGCGCGCACGGTTGCCGGTCTCGAGCGCGCGCCGGCGTTCTTCGCCGAGCACCTCGGCGGGGGCGAAGGAGAACTTGTTGATCAGCGCGTGCGCCTGCGCCGGGTCGCTGCGCGCGGCCTCGAGCAGGAGGGGCGCGACCGGCATCGGCGCGAGGCTGCCGAGCAGGTGCAGGCGGCCGATGCGCGTCGGGGCGGCGGCCGCG
>NZ_AMXD01000227.1 GCF_000310185.1 Thauera aminoaromatica S2
TGGCCCGCGGCGCGCAGGTGGTGCGCCATCGGCTCGCCCATCACGCCCAGCCCGATGAAACCGACCCTCATCGCCCCGCCCTCCGCCCTGCCTTCCGCCACGCTCACCGGACCACCCTCCTGTCACTGCGCGACCTCCTCCCCGGGAGAGGGCAGCGCTTCCCTTCGGCCGGCTGTGCGGGCGCGCTCATTCGCCTACCCCGCCGCTCATGCGCTCCAGCAGCTTGAGCATCGCCACCGAATCGTCCTCACCCATCCCGCAGCCGATCATGCCGTTGAAGAGCTGCGCCGCGGCCGCCGCTGCGGGCAGCGCCACGCCGAGCCGGTGCGCCTCGCCCATGACGATGCGCAGATCCTTCTGGTGCATCCAGGCCTTGAAGCCGGGCCGGAAGTTGCGCTCGAGCATGCGCTGCCCATGGTTCTCCAGGATGCGCGAATACGCGAAGCCGCCGAGCAGCGCCTCGCGCACCTTCGTGCCGTCCGCGCCGCTCTTGGCCGCGAAATTGAGCGCCTCGGCCACCGCCGCCACGCCCACCCCGGTGACGATCTGATTGCAGGCCTTGGCGACCTGGCCAGCACCGGCCTCGCCGATGCGGGTGATCGACTTGCCCATGGCTTCGAAGAGCGGCTGCACGTGCACGCAGGCCGCCGCGTCGCCGCCCACCATGATGGTGAGCGTGCCCGCAATCGCGCCCGGCTCGCCGCCCGAAACCGGCGCATCGAGCGCGATCACCCCGCGCGCCCCCAGGCGCTCGGCGATGGACT
Source organism: Thauera aminoaromatica S2 (assembly GCF_000310185.1). Lineage (GTDB taxonomy): Bacteria > Pseudomonadota > Gammaproteobacteria > Burkholderiales > Rhodocyclaceae > Thauera > Thauera aminoaromatica. The sequence continues at coordinate 765 of NZ_AMXD01000227.1, forward strand.
GCGCCACAGCGGGCGCGATCGTGCTCATGTCGATGTGGATGTGGCCGGGTGCGGCACCGTCGGCCACGCCCTCGGCACCCAGCGTCACCTGCTCGACGTCGGGCGCGTCCGGCACCATGCTGATCGTCACCGCCGCGCGCCGCGCCACCTCGGCCGCACTCGCGCAGTCGCCCGCGCCGGCCTCCAGCAGCGGCCGCATCGACTCGCGCCGCCGGCTCCACACCTGCACGCGATGGCCCGCTTTCAGCAAATTGAGCGCCATGGGCCGGCCCATGAGGCCAAGCCCGATGAATCCGACATCCATTCGTCGAGTCTCCACGGGATTGCTTGTTCTGCGGCGGGTGCGGCGCGTGGACACGCTGGTCGCGCGGCGCGAAGCTCGCCATAATCGCCGCCATGAAATACGGTCCAATCATCAAGGAAATCGGGCGGGGCGCCAAGGGCGCCCGCGACCTCGACACGGCCGCGGCGGCGGCGCTCTTCGGCGACATCCTCGACGGCGTGGTGCCCGAGCTCGAGCTCGGCGCCATCCTGCTCGCCTTCCGCATCAAGAGCGAGGCGCTGCCCGAGCTGCTCGGCTTCAAGCAGGCGATGGACGCACGCACCGTGCAGGTGGCGGTGCCCGAGGGTCCGCGCTGCGTGGTACTGCCGACCTACAACGGCGCGCGCCGCCAGGCCAACCTGATGCCGCTGGTGGCGCTGTTGCTCGCGCGCGAGGGCGTGCCGGTTCTGATCCAGGGCCGCCACGACTTCGAGACGCGGGTGAGCCCCTTCGAGCTGCTCGCCGCGCTCGACCTGCATCCGGCCGTCGACGCCGTCGAGGCTTCCGCGCAACTCGCGCGGCGGCACATCGCCTGCATCGGTGTGGACAAGCTGCTGCCCGGGCTGGATCCGCTGCTCGCGCTGCGCCTGCGCATGGGCGTGCGCGCAAGCGGCCACACCATGGCCAAGCTGATCGACCCCTGCCGCGGACGCAGCGTACGCGTGGTGGCGGTGACCCACCCCGAGTACCTCGAGCGCATGGACGCCTTCCTGCGCGCCGACGGCGGCCGCGCGATGCTGATGCGCGGCACCGAGGGCGAGATCTACGCCAACCCGCGACGTTGTCCGGAAATGAAGGTCTACGTGGATGGCGAGGCCAGAGTCGCTGTCCCCGCAGAGGAAGGCGGCGCCCCCCCGCTCGCCGGGCTGCCGGATGCGCCCTCGGTGGCGGACAACGCTGCGTTGATCCGCGCCATGCTCGCGGGCGAGGTTCCCGTGCCGGCGCCGATCCGCGCCCAGGTCGCCGCCCTCGCATCCGTGGCCGCCTGAGCGCATCCGACCCGACTTCCCATCGTTCCCGAGCCGCTCCGCAAGTCGCGATACGGCCGGGAGCCGGAGCAGCACGCGACGGCGCGGCCTGAAGCACCGTAATCGCGACTTGCGTCGCTCCTACAGCACTGCTTCGGAAGCGCGGCGGTTCCCGTAGGAGCGACGCAAGTCGCGATCGCAGCGGGGCAAAGGAAGCGCGGCGGTTTTCGGGGCGACCGCGGCGCCTCTCCCGCGATCGCCGCCAGCGCGGACGAACCGCAGGTCTCTCTTCAGGCGGCCAGGCGGCCGGCGCGATAGTCGGCTACGGCTTGGTAGATCTCCTGCTCGCTGTTCATCACGAACGGGCCGTATTGCGCGATCGGCTCGCCGAGCGGGCGGCCGGCGATCAGCAGCACGCGGGCGTCCTCGGTCGCCTCAATGCGCACGCCGTCGCGATCCGCGGCGTTGGCGAGGATCGCCATGTTGCGCACCGGCACCGCCACCTCACCAAGCTTCACCTGCCCGCGGTACACGTAAACGAAGACGTTGTGGTCGGCCGCCAGGGGTTGCGCGAAGCTCGAACCGGCGGGCAGGTGCAGGTCGAGGTAGAGCGGCGCGGTGACCGTGCGGGTGACGGCGCCGGTCACGCCATGGCTCTCGCCGGCGATCACGGTGGCCTCGACGCCGGCGGAGGTGGTGAAGCGCGGCAGCTCCCCCGCGGCGAAGTCGCGATACCAGGGCGCGCTCATCTTGTCCTGTGCTGGCAGGTTCAACCAGAGCTGGAAGCCTTCCATCACGCCCTCTTCCTGCTGCGGGATCTCGGAGTGGATCACGCCGCGGCCGGCGGTCATCCACTGCACGCCGCCGTTCTCCAGCAGGCCCTCGTGGCCGGCGCTGTCGCGATGCAGCATGCGGCCGGCGATCATGTAGGTCACGGTCTCGAAGCCGCGGTGGGGATGGTCGGGGAAGCCGGCGATGTAGTCGTCGGCCTGGTCGCTGCCGAAGGCGTCGAGCATCAGGAAGGGATCGAGCCGGCGCTGCAGCGGCTGGGTGAGCACGCGGGTGAGCTTGACACCGGCACCGTCCGAAGTCGGATGGCCGGTCACGAGCCGCTCCACCGTGCGCGCACGCTGCACGGTCGCGGAGGGGATGCGGGGCTTGGGGGTCGTGCTCATCTGCGTGCTCCT
>NZ_AMXD01000228.1 GCF_000310185.1 Thauera aminoaromatica S2
AGCCGCCACGCCGGGCGCTCCGGCTGCCCCGGCCGCCCCAGCCGCAGCCGCGCTGCAGGCGAGCGACTGGGGCGCGATCGAAGGCTGGCAGCGCGACGAGCTGTCGGCGGCCTGGCCGGCGTTGCGCGCCTCCTGCAGCACCCTGGTGCGCCAGGCACCGTGGAAGGCAGCTTGCGAGGAGGCCGCCCGCCTGGGCGGAGCACCCGACGGCGGCACTGTGCGTCGCTTCCTCGAGAGCCGCTTCACGCCCTGGCAGGTGGTGAATCCCGACGGCAGCGCGAACGGGCTGGTGACCGGCTACTACGAGCCGCTGATCCGTGGCAGTCGCACGCGCGGCGGACGCAGCACCTGGCCGATCCATGGCGTGCCGCAGGACATGCTGACGATCGAGCTCGCCGACGTGTATCCGGAACTGAAGAGCCTGCGCCTGCGCGGCCGCCTCGTCGGCAACAAGGTGCTGCCGTACTGGAACCGCCAGCAGCTCTCCGAACGCCAGGTCCCGGCACCGGTGCTGCTGTGGGCGGACGATCCGATCGAACTCTTCTTCCTGCAGGTGCAGGGCTCGGGGCGGGTGCAGCTGCCCGACGGCAGCCTGGTGCGGGTCGGCTATGCCGACCAGAACGGCCATCCCTACCAGTCGATCGGGCGCTGGCTGGTCGCCCAGGGCGAGCTGACGCTGGACAAGGCCTCGATGGATGGGATCAAGCGCTGGGCGCAGGACAACCCGCGGCGCCTGCAGGAACTGCTCAATGCCAACCCGAGCTACGTCTTCTTCCGCGAGTTGCCCGCCTCGGGCGGCGGGCCGGTGGGCGCGCTCGGCGTGCCGCTCTCCGAGGGCCGCAGCATCGCGGTGGATCCGCGCTACGTGCCGCTGGGCGCACCGGTGTTCCTCTCGACCACGCAGCCGCTCAGCGAGCGCCCGCTCGAGCGCCTGGTCATGGCGCAGGACACCGGGGGCGCGATCAAGGGCGCAGTGCGTGCCGATTTCTTTTGGGGATTCGGTGCCGAGGCTGGCCGCGAGGCCGGGAAGATGCGTCAGCAGGGGCGGATGTGGGTGCTGCTGCCGAGGGGGATGAAGCCGCCCATGCCGCACTGACCCGATCCGCGGCGCGGGCGTGACCGTCCGCCCGCGCCCTGCGAGGGATCAGCGCTTGGCGGCGTCCATCGCCTTTTCGAGTTCGGCGCGCGGCAGGTAGCCGCCGATGCGCGAGCCGTCGGCGAGGAAGATCGTCGGCGTGCCGCTGATGCGGAGGCTCTGGCCGAGTTCGACGTTACGCGTGATGGTCGCGGTATCGCAGCTCGCCTTGGCGGGCTCCTTGCCATCGACCACCCAGTCGGTCCACGCCCTCCCCTTGTCCTTCGCGCACCAGATGTTGTCCGACTTGACACGCGAGTCCTCGCTCAGGATCGGATACAGGAAGGTGTACACGGTGACGTCGTCCATCTGCGCGAGCTCCTTGCCCAGGCGCTTGCAGTAGCCGCAGTTGGGATCCTCGAAGGTGGCGATCACGCGCGTGCCCTTGCCTTTCACGACCTTCACCGCGTGGTCGAGCGGCAGGGTGGAGAAGTCGATCGCGGAGAGCTGATTGAGGCGCGCCTGGGTCACGTCGCGGCGCGTGGCGGTATCGATGATGCTGCCGTCGATGATGAAGCTGTTCTTCGCATCGGTATACACGAGCTGGCCGTTCTTGAGCACGACCTCGTACAGCCCGGCATAGTCGGTACGAGTCACCCTCTCCACCGCCGGCGAGCCGATGAAGGCCTCCATGCTCTTCTTGACCCCGGCTTCGTCGGCGTGTGCGAACGTGGTCGCACCGAGCGCCAGGGCGAGGCCGAGGGGCCGGATCAGGGACGGGACGGAAAGGGCTTTCATCAAGTTCTCCACAGGGTTCAGAAGCGACCGTTGGCAGCGTAGCGCACCAGCGCATTTTTTAAGACCGGGACCCGCCCGGTCAGGTTCATCCCGAGATTGCGCAGGGTCGCCGAGAGGGGATCCTGGCGCCCGAACAAGCGACTCAGGGCATGCGTCGTGTACTGCAGCAGGAAGGGCTCTTCCGCACGCATGCGCGCATAGCGCCGCAGCACCGAAAGATCGCCTGCGTCCTGCCAGGACGGTAGCGCGTCGAGCACCTCCGCCAGCGCCTTCGCATCCTGAAAGCCGAGGTTGATGCCATGTCCCGAGAGCGGGTGGATCGCATGCGCGGCATCTCCGATCAGCGCCACCCTTGGGCGCACCGTCTCTTCCACGCGCATCAGACGCAGCGGAAAAGCGGCGCGCTGGCCGGCGAGCTCGAGCTTGCCGAGCGCGCGGCCGCCAGCCCCCTCCACGCGCGCGCAGAACTCCTCGGCCTCGAGCCCGAGCAGCTCGTCAGCGAACGCGTCGGGCGCGGACCACACCATGGACATGTGACGCCCGGGCAGGGGCAGCCAAGCCAACACGCCGTCGGCGCGGAACCACTGGTAAGCGACACCGCGACTGGGGCGCTCGCAGACGAAGTTGGCCACCACGCCGCGCTCGCCGTAGGGCGTGATCGTCGCGGCGATTCCGGCGCGTTCGCGTACCCAGGAGTCGCGTCCGTCCGCACCGACGACCAACGCGGCTTTCAGGCTGCGACCGTCGCCCAGGCGCAACGTCGCCGCATCTTCGTCGATCTCGAGCGCCTCCGGCGCCGCTGGACAGAACAGCGTGACGTTGTGCTGGCGCTTGAGGCTCTCCCAGATTTCGACATGAACCAAGCTGGACTCGCCGATCCAGGCAAGCTCCTCGAGTCCGCTGTCGTAGGCCGAAAATACGAGCTCGCCGCCCGCATCGCCGTGGATACGCATCTCGGCGACTTCAGCGAGGCGTTGGTGGTCCAGATGGGCCCACACGCCAAGCTGGTCCAGGAAGCGTGCGCTCACCGGGCTGTAGGCGTAGACGCGGGCGTCCCAGCCTTCGGGGCGGCGCGGCACAGCATGTTCGATCACGGCGATCCGCAGTGCGCTACGGCGCAGCGCTACCGCAAGCGCGGCCCCGGCGAGACCGCCGCCGACGATGATGAGGTCGAATTTCATCGCGATCCCCGGAAACTCGGTACAGCTTTGGATTGTGCCCGAGGGCGCGCCTTGCCGCCACGTACGCACTCGCGGAGTGCGGGGGGATCCGGCAGCTGTAAAGCACGACGCCCCAGGCACGGATGTGTGCGTGGGGCGTTGTGTTGGTGTGGTTAGTCTGACGATGACCTACTTTCACGAGGGC
>NZ_AMXD01000229.1 GCF_000310185.1 Thauera aminoaromatica S2
GCGGCGACGAGCCGGGCTTCGCTGGCGGCGAGGTCGGGGCGGCGCAGCAGCAGCTCGGACGGCAAGCCGGCGCCGACCGCGGGCACCTTCAGGGCCCCCAGGCGCTCGATGCCGCCAGCGCCGTCGGGGGTGGGTCCGGCCTGCGGGTTGCGGCCAAGCAGGATCGCGAGCGCGCTGCGCGTCTGGCGCAGTTGCACCTCGAGCGGCTCGATGGCCTTGCGCTGGTTGAGCACCGTGGTGCGCTGCTGACTCAGATCGAGCGCCGAGGCCGCACCGTTGTCGTAGCGCGCCTGCACCACGCGCAGCACGCGCTCGGCGGTGGCGAGGTTCCGGCGCGCGATGTCCAGGCGCTCCTGCAGCGCCAGGACCTGGAACCAGGTGGTGGCGACGCTGGCGCTGATCGACAGGCGGGCCGCGTCATAGTCGAAGCGGGTGGCCATGAGACCGGCGCGGCTGGCGTCGACGCCGGCGGCGATCCGGCCCCAGAGGTCGATCTCGTAGCTGGCGCCGAGGTCGATGCCGGTCGAGCTGGATTCATTGCTGTCGACATTGCGCGCGCTGCTCCCGCCGCTCACGTCAAGTGACGGCAATAGCGACGCCCCGGCCTGGCGCAGCGCAAGCTCGGCCTGGACCACGCGTTCGGCCTGGATGCGCAGGTCGGGGGTGGTGGCCAGCGCTTCGGTGACGAAGGCATCGAGCCGGGCCGAGCCGAAGTCCTGCCACCAGGTGTCATGCGGCGGTGTGGCGGGTTCTGCCGCCCGGGCGGGTTCCGCCCACTGCGCCGGCAGCGCTTGCTCGGGACGCACGACGGGCTCGGTGAGCGCGCAGCCGGCGGTCAGGGCGGCGAGCAGGGCAGGGAGCAGACGGGTGCGCAGGGGGAAACCGGATGGATGTGTCATTCGGAGGCGAGGGCGACGACGGGGTCGAGTCGGGCAGCCTTGCGCGCGGGCAGGTAGCCGAACACCAGCCCGGTGAGGAAGGCACAACTGAAGGCGAGCACGACCGGCGTCAGCGAGTACTGCACCGCGGTGCCGAAGGCCTCGATGATCGCGGCGGCGCCGAGCCCGGCCGCGACCCCGATCAGCCCGCCCACCGCCGACACCACCAGGGCCTCGATGAGGAACTGCTGCAGGATGTTGCGGGTGCGTGCACCGGTGGCCATGCGGATGCCGATCTCGCGGGTGCGCTCGGTCACCGACACCAGCATGATGTTCATCACGCCGATGCCGCCCACCAGCAGCGAGATCGCCGCCACCGTGCCGAGCAGCACGGTGAGCGTGTTCTGCGTCTCCGACACGGTATCGATCACCGAGGCCATGTTGCGAATCTGGAAGTCCTCCACGCCGTGGCGGGCGAGCAGCAGCGCGCTTACCGCGGCCTGGGTGTCGTCGATCTGCCCGACGTCCTCGACCGCCACGGTCACGTTGCGCAGGAAGCGCTGGCCGGTGATGCGCAGGCTCGCCGTGGTGTAGGGCATGAAGACGATGTCGTCCTGGTCCTGCCCCCAGGGCGTGGCGCCCTTGGGCGTCATCACGCCCATGACCTGGAAGGGGATGTTGTTGACCAGGATGAACTCGCCCACCGCGTCGCGCCCGGGGAACAGGGCGCGTGCCACCGTCTGGCCGAGCACGGCGACCGTGGCGTAGCGCGCCTCGTCCTCCGCGCTGAAGAAGGTGCCGCTCGCCGGTGCCCAGTTGCGCGCCACGACGTAGTCGGCCGAGGTGCCGTTGACGCTGCTGCGGTGGTCGATGTTGCCTGCGCGCAGGGTGATGGTGGCGCCCTGCTCGGGCACCGAGGCGAGCACGTTGGGCAGCTCGGCGATCGCGTGCACGTCCTCGATCACCAGGGTGGCGGGGGCGTCGCGTCCGCGCGTGTTGGGTGCGCCGGGGCGCACGGTGAGCAGGTTCGTGCCCATCGCGCTGACCTGGTCGATCACCTTCTGCTTGGCGCCGTCGCCGATCGCCAGCATGGCGATCACCGAGGCGACGCCGATGACGATGCCGAGCAGGGTCAGGACGGTGCGGAAGAGGTTGGCGCGCAGCGCGCGCAGCGCGGTGCGGGTGGCCTCCACCACGTCCGACAGCGGCGAGGTGCGATCGATGTGGGGGGCGAAGTCGGGCTCCGGCTCCTGCGGCGGGTGCGGCCCGGGGTCGGCGACGATGCGGCCGTCGCGGATCTCGATGATGCGCTGCGCCTGCTCGGCCACCTCGCGCTCGTGGGTGATCAGCACGATGGTGTGGCCGGCGGCGGAGAGCTCGGCGAGCAGCTTCATGACCTCGGCGCCGCTTCGGCTGTCGAGCGCGCCGGTGGGCTCGTCGGCGAAGATGATGCGGCCGCCGTTCATCAGCGCGCGCGCGATCGACACGCGCTGCTGCTGGCCGCCGGAGAGCTGGCCGGGGCGATGGTGGATGCGCTCGCCGAGCCCGAGGCGCGCCAGCAGCGCCTCGGCACGGGCATGGCGTTCCTCGCGTGGCATGCCGGAATACATCGCCGGCACCTCGACATTGTCGCGCGCGGAGGCGCCGCCGAGCAGGTTGTAGCTCTGGAAGACGAAGCCGAAGGCCTCGCGGCGCAGGCGCGCGAGCGCGTCGCGGTCCAGCGCCGCGACGTCCGTGCCCATGAAGCGGTAGGTGCCGCCGGTGGGGCGATCGAGGCAACCGAGGATGTTCATCAGCGTGGATTTGCCCGAACCCGAGGTGCCCATGATGGCGACGAACTCGCCAGGGTGGATGGTGAGATCGATGCCGTGCAGCACGCGGGTCTCGACCTCGCCATTGACGAAGCTGCGCGTGATGCCCGAGAGCTCGATCAGCGGTGTTGCGGTCGTGGGCGGGGCGGCGGGCCGCGTGGCCGCTGCGCGCGCGCTGGCGGACGAGGTCGCGTCCTCGTCGGGAAGGCGTTCGATCTTCATAGCCGCGGCGTCATCTGCGGGCGACCGGCGCCGTTTCCGACCACCAGCCCGGAGACGACGCGTTCGCCCTCGGCCAGCCCGGACAGCACCTGTGCCTGCACGCGGTTGGAGACGCCGAGTTCGACCTTGCGTTCTTCCAGCGCGCCGCGTGCATCGGCGACCCGCACCGTACCCTGGCGCGGTCCGGCGCCGGAGGTGCCCGACGCTGCGCCGCGCCCCTGGCTCATCATGCCGCGCCCCGAGCCCATGCCATGGCCTGCGGGCGCCCCGGCGCCGGGCGGGGCTGCGGGGGCG
>NZ_AMXD01000230.1 GCF_000310185.1 Thauera aminoaromatica S2
GCCGCGCGCCGCGTCGGCGCGGCGATCGCACGCCGGCTGCACGCCGGAGGCGCCCGCCTCGCCCTGCACTACCGCCACAGCGCGGGCGAGGCCGAAGCGCTCGCTGCCGAACTGTGCGCCCTGCGCGCCGATTCCGCCTTTACCGTGGGCGGCGACCTCGCGCGCTTCGGCGCCGCCGCGGAGATCGCCGCAGCGGTGCTGGCGCGCGGCAATCGCCTCGACGGCCTGGTGAACAACGCCTCCAGCTTCTTCCCCACTCCGCTCGGCAGCGTGGACCGCGCGGCCTGGGACGAGCTCATGGGCTCCAACCTGATGGGCCCGCTCTTCCTCACCCAGGCGCTCGCGCCCGCCCTGCGCGAGGCGCGCGGCGCGATCGTCAATATTGTCGACATCCACGCCCAGCGCCCGCTCGCCGGCTACCCGGTGTATTGCGCGGCGAAGGCGGGACTGGCGGCGCTGACGCGTTCGTTCGCGATCGAGCTCGCCCCCGCGGTGCGGGTCAACGGCGTCTCGCCCGGCCCGATCGAATGGCCGGAGGACGACCAGTTCCCGCCCGCCGAGCGCGAGCGCATCGTCGCCCACACCTTGCTCGGCCGCGTCGGCAGCCCGGACGACATCGCGCGCACGGTCGCCTTCCTGATGTTCGACGCACCCTACATCACCGGCCAGATCCTCGCAGTCGATGGCGGGCGCAGCGCGCATCTGTAGCCAAGGGTCGTTTCCGCGCCGGTTTCTGGGATAATTCGTACCTGATTTTCCCGACGAGCATCGACCGTGACCGCAGCCTCCGCCCCCGCCGCCGCCCTCCCCACCACCGAGGCCGGCGGAGACGCCCGCTTCTCCAACACCTTCCTGCGCCTGAAGAAGAAGCTCGAGCGTGGCGTCGGCGAGGCCATCGGCGACTACAACATGATCGGCGACGGCGACACCGTGATGGTGTGCGTCTCCGGCGGCAAGGACTCCTACACCCTGCTGTCCTGCCTGCTCGCGCTGCGCGAACGCGCCCCGGTCGACTTCCGCATCGTGGCGATGAACCTCGATCAGAAGCAGCCCGGCTTCCCCGACCACGTGCTGCCGGCCTACTTCGAGTCGATCGGTGTCGAGTATCGCATCGTCACCGAGGACACCTACTCGATCGTCAAGGACAAGATTCCCGAGGGCAAGACCACCTGCTCGCTGTGTTCGCGTCTGCGCCGCGGCATCATCTACCGCACCGCCACGGAGATCGGCGCCACCCGCATCGCGCTCGGCCACCACCGCGACGACATGCTCGAGACCCTGTTCCTCAACATGTTCTTCGGCGGCAAGATCAAGGCCATGCCGCCCAAGCTGGTCAGCGACGACGGCAAGCACGTGGTGATCCGCCCGCTCGCCTACTGCACCGAGGCCGACATCGCACGCTTCGCGCGCACGATGGACTTCCCCATCATCCCGTGCAATCTGTGCGGCTCGCAGGAAAACGCCCAGCGCAAGCTGATCAAGAACATGCTGCAGGGCTGGGCGCGCGACTACCCGGGCCGCATCGAATCGCTCGCCACTTCGCTGAAGAACGTGGTGCCCTCGCACCTGTCCGACGCGCGCCTGTTCGACTTCGTCGGCCTCACGCAGCACACCGTGGTCGAAGAAGGCGACACCGCCTTCGATCCGCCCGAGCTGCCCGACCGTACGCTCGGCGCCAGCGTGAAGCTGTTCCGCGCGGGCGACCAGGAAGAACGCGAATGCGCCTGAGGGAGGCGCGACCGCGCCTGATTCGGATGCCGACGCCGGCGCCTTGCGGATCCGGTGCGACATCCCCATGATCCTGTTCCGGGCCGGCCACGCCAGCCGCCAGATCTGACACGGAAAACCCTGCGATGCCCGAGCGAAAGAACCTCTGCGTGCTGGTCGCGCTCCATCCGGTGGATGCGGTGCTCGCCGAACGCCTCGGTGCGGACGAGGCGCGCCATGCCGCCGAGCGTCACGCGCGGCGGATCGAGCGTGCGATCGTGATGCAGGGCGGCCAGGTCCTGCTCGGCGGCGCGGAGCAGACCATCGCCGGATTCGAACGCAGCGACGCGGCGGTGCACGCGGCGAGCGAGGCGCTCGACCGCATACACGGCCTTCCACCCCTGCTCGGCAGCAAGCAGACGGTACGCATCGGCGTGCACTATGGGGTCCTGGACAACGATGGCGAGGAGCCCGCCGGAGAGGGTCCAGCGGTGGCCCGCCAGCTCGCCCATCTGGCCGAGAGCGGGCAGGCGCTGATCTCCGGCACCGCGGTGATGGTCCTCGGCGGTGCCGCACGGCAACAGGTCGGCTCGCAGCCGCTGAGCGGTCCGGTGTGGACGCGGGTCGGCATCCCGGTGCATGCGATCGGACAGCGCAGCGGTCTGGTCACCTCGGTTCCCGGCGCAGCGCGGCTGTCGAGCCGGCTGCGCCTGCGCCACCAGCAGGAAGTCCTGTTCGTGGAGGAGTTGCGCCCGGTGCTGCTGCTCGGCCGCGAGCTGGCCAACGACGTCACGATCATGGATCCGCGCGCCTCGCGTCAGCATGCGCGCATCGAGCGCCGCCCCGAGGGCTTCGTGCTGTTCGATCAGAGCACCAACGGCAGCTTCGTCGCCATCGAGGGCAAGCCGGAGTGCTTCGTGAGACAGGAGCAGATGCTGCTCGACGGTCCCGGCCGGCTCGGCTGCGGCTTCTCGACGACCGAGCTCGAGCGCGACCTGGTGTTCTTCGACATCGTCTGAGCCCCGCGCGCGGGAGAAGGGCGTGCGCGGGGGACACAGGCGCCCGCCCGCGCGGCACGCCCGCATGGAAACGACCGGATCAGCCGCTCATGCATTCGCCGATGAAGGCCTTGCGCTTGGCCCCGCGCAGCGACTGCTCGGTAGCCGCACGATTGCAGGCCTTCTGCCTTGCCATGTCCTCGCTCGAGACCTTCTGTGCGGAGCCCGCTGTCGGCGCGACCGCAAGCGCAGGTGCGGCTGCACCGGCCGCGCTCGCGGCCGTCGCCGCGGCCGCCGGTGCGACGGCCGGGGCCGCTG
>NZ_AMXD01000231.1 GCF_000310185.1 Thauera aminoaromatica S2
CTACCGCCGCCGCGCCGCCGCCGGCCTGCTCGCGCGCTTCTTCCTCGAGACCCGCCCCGACGCGCCGCTCGCCGCGGCGCAGACGCGCGCCTTCGCCGCGGAAGATCTCGCCGGCGGCGGGCGCTGAGGAGAACGTGATGAACGAGCCGATCGAGCCCACCTCGTCACCGCCGGCATCCGCCCCCCCCGCCGGCCAGCCGCATCCGCACGAGTCCGCCCACCTGCACGTGGCCGGCGAGGCCACCTACGTCGACGACCTCCCCGAACCCGCCGGCACCGCACACGCGGCGCTCGGCCTGTCGACGCAGGCGCACGCGCGCATCGTGGCGATGGACTTCGGCGCGGTGCTCGCGGCGCCCGGCGTGCTCGGCGTGCTGGTGGCCGCCGACATTCCGGGACGCAACGACTGCGGGCCGATCGTGCACGACGACCCCATCCTCGCCGCAGGCGAAGTGCACTACGTCGGCCAGCCGATCTTCGCGGTGATCGCCGACGAGCGCGACGCCGCGCGCCGCGCCGCGCGCCTCGCCCGCATCGACTACGCACCGCTGCCGGCGCGGCTCGACCCGCTGGAGGCCGCATGCGCGGGCGAGCTCGTGCTGCCGCCGATGCGCCTCATGCGTGGCGACGTCGATGCGGCGCTGGCCGCGGCGCCGCATCGCGTGGAGGGGCGATGGCAGGTCGGCGGCCAGGAGCACTTCTACCTCGAAGGCCAGGTCGCGCTCGCCCAGCCGCGCGAGGACGGCTGCATGCAGGTGTGGTGTTCCACCCAGCACCCGAGCGAGATGCAGCAGGTGGTGGCGCACTGCCTGGGCATCGCCGCCCACCGCGTGGTCGTGGAGATGCGCCGCATGGGCGGCGGCTTCGGCGGCAAGGAGTCGCAGTCGGCGCTGTTCGCCTGCGTGGCGGCGCTGGCGGCGGCGAGATTTCGCCGTGCGATCAAGCTGCGCCCCGATCGCGACGACGACATCGCCATCACCGGCAAGCGCCACGACTTCCACTACGACTACACCGTCGGTCACGACGAAGAGGGCCGCCTCCTCGCGCTGCGCGTCGACATGGTCGCGCGCGCGGGCTGCTCCGCCGACCTCAGCGGCCCGGTCGCCACGCGCGCGCTCTGCCATGTCGACAACGCCTACCACCTGCCGGCGGCCGACCTCCGTGCCCGGCTCGCGCGCACCCACACCCAGTCCAACACCGCCTTCCGCGGCTTCGGCGGACCGCAGGGCGCGATCCTCGCCGAGTGGGTGATCGACGGCATCGCGCGCACGCTCGGGCGCGATCCGCTCGACGTGCGCCGCGCCAACTTCTACGGCGGCCCGGGGCGCGACACCACGCCCTACGGCCAGGTGGTCGCCGACAACGTGCTGCACGCGCTGGTCGACGAACTCGAAGCGAGCAGCGACTACCGCGCCCGCCGCGCCGAGATCGCCGCCTTCAACGCCGCCGCTCCGGTGCTGCGGCGCGGGCTGGCGCTCACCCCGGTGAAGTTCGGCATCTCCTTCAACCTCACCCACCTGAACCAGGCCGGCGCGCTGGTGCATGTGTATGCCGACGGCTCGGTGCTGGTAAACCACGGCGGTACCGAGATGGGCCAGGGCCTGCACACCAAGGTCTGCCAGGTGGTCGCCGCCGAGCTCGGCATCGCGCTCGAGCGCGTGCGCGCCACCGCCACCGACACCAGCAAGGTGGCCAACACCTCGGCCACCGCGGCCTCCACCGGCGCCGACCTCAACGGCCAGGCCGCGGCCGCCGCCGCGCGCACGATCCGCATGCGCCTGGCGGAGTTCGCACTGCGCCGCTTCGCCGAGGGGGGCGAGGGGGGCCAAGGCGAAGACCGCGGCGATGCGCGCCCAGGCCGCCGGCCCGCCGACCCGGCCGCGGTGCGCTTCGCCGACGGCCAGGTGTACGTCGGTGCACACACGATCCCCTTCGCCGAGCTCGTCGGCGCGGCCTACCGCGCCCGCGTGCAGCTGTGGTCCGACGGCTTCTACGCCACGCCCGGACTGCACTGGGACGCGGCCACGCTCACCGGCCACCCCTTCCATTACTTCGCCTACGGCGCGGCGGTGTCCGAGGTGGTGGTCGACACGCTCACCGGCGAATGGCGCCTGCTGCGCGCCGACCTGCTGCACGACGCCGGCAGCTCGATCAACCCGGCGATCGACCGCGGCCAGGTCGAGGGCGCCTTCATCCAGGGCATGGGCTGGCTCACCATGGAAGAGCTGTGGTGGAACGCCGAGGGCCGCCTGATGACCCACGCGCCTTCCACCTACAAGATCCCCGCCGCGCACGACTGCCCGGCGGACCTGCGCGTGCGCCTGTTCCACAACCCCAACCGCGCCGACACCCTCCTGCGCTCCAAGGCGGTCGGCGAACCGCCGCTGCTGCTCGGTTTCTCGGTCTTCTTCGCGCTGCGCGACGCCATCGCCGCCGCCGGCGACGGCCACAGCAACCCGCCCCTGCGCGCACCCGCCACCCCCGAGGCCATCCTCGACGCGCTCGACGCGGTGCGCCGGCGCCCGACGCCCGACGCCCGACGCCCGACGCCCGACGCCTCCCATCTGACGCCTGACGCCTGACCCCCCGACGTTTCGTCCTTCGCAGCTCACCTCCCCTTGCCCTCCTGGATCTCCACCCTCTCCTGTCTGCTCGAGACCGACGCCCGCGCGGTCCTGGTCACGGTCGCCGCCACACGAGGTTCGGCACCGCGCGCCGCGGGTGCGCACATGGTGGTGACGGCCGCCCAGGTGCAGGGCAGCGTCGGCGGCGGCCGGCTGGAGCAGCGCGCCATCGGGATCGCGCGCGAGCTGCTCGTCGCCGACGCCCCTTCCCCGCGCCTCGAACGTTTCGCCCTCGGCGCCAGCCTCGGCCAGTGCTGCGGCGGCGTCGTGGTGCTGGCCTTCGAGCGCGTCGGCCCGGCACAGCGGGAGTGGGTCGGGCGCGCCGCCACGCTCGCCGCCGCAGG
>NZ_AMXD01000232.1 GCF_000310185.1 Thauera aminoaromatica S2
GGCCACGCCGGCAGCTGCGGGAAAGCCAGGCGCACGCCCCAGGCGCCGGCGTGGCCGAGCGCGAAGCCGGCGAGCGCGCCGGCGACGGAGAGCAGCGCGGCCTCGGCGAGGAAGGCGGCGCGGATGGTGCCGGCGCGCGCGCCGAGCGCCTTGAGCAGGCCGATTTCGGCGGTGCGCTGGGTGACCGCGACCAGCATCACGTTCATCACCAGGATGCCCGCGACTGCCAGGCTGATCGCGGCGATGCCGGCCACGCCCAGGGTGAGCGCGCCGAGGATGCGGTCGAAGGTGCCGAGAACGGCGTCCTGGGTGATCACGGTGAAGTCGAGCTCGTCGTCGCGGCGCGCGCGCAGGCGCTCCTCGATCTGGCGCTGCGTTGCGGGCAAGGCCTCGCGCCCGCGCGCCTCGACGAAGATGCGGAACAGCCCGCTGGTGTCGAACATCGCCTGCGCGGTCGCCACCGGCACCAGCACCAGCTCGTCGGTGGTCATGCCCAGCCCGCGCCCGGACGGCGTGAGCACGCCGATCACGCGCAGCCGGGTGTCGCCGACACGGATCATGCGGCCCACCGCGCTCTGTCCGGGGAAGAGTTCGCTGCGCAGTGCGTCGCCGATCACCGCCACCGCCGAGGCGCGGTTGAAGTCCTCGCGCGGCAGGAAGCCGCCGTGGCCGATCTTCAGACCGCGCAGCTCGAGGAAGTCGGCGCTGGTGCCGACGACCGTGACCTCGCGCAGCCGGCCGCCGACGGCGATCTCGGAGTTGCCCACCGCGAGCGGCGCCACGCGCTGCACCAGCGGCAAGCGCAACAGCGCGGCGGCGTCGGCGTTGGTGAGCTCGCGCGGCGTGCTGCTGACGAAGCTGCCCGCGTTGACGCCACCGGTCTCGGTGCGTCCGGGCAGCACGATCAGCAGGCTGGCACCGAGCGCGGAGAACTCGTTCACCACGTAGCGCCGCGCGCCGTCGCCGAGCGCGGTGAGTACCACCACCGCGGCGACGCCGATCGACATCGCCAGCATCATCAACGCGGTGCGCAGCGGCCACGCGGTGGCGGCGCGGGTGGCGAAGCGCAGGGTGTCGGCGGGGCTCATGGGGGCGGTGCGGCGGTGCGCAGGTCCTGACGGATCGCGCCGTCCTCCATCAGGATGCGGCGGTGTGCGCGCTCGCCCATCGAAGGGTCGTGGGTGACGACGATCAGCGTGGTGCCGGCGGCGTTGAGCGCCTCGAGCAGCGCGGTGACCTCGTGGCCGGTGGCGCGGTCGAGGTTGCCGGTGGGCTCGTCGGCGAGCAGCATCGCCGGCCGCATGATGGTGGCACGCGCGATCGCGACGCGCTGGCGCTGGCCGCCGGAGAGTTCGTCGGGGCGGTGCCGGGCGCGCCCCTCGAGGCCGAAGTCCTGCAAGGCCTGCGCGATGCGAGCAGCGCGCTCGGCGACGGGGATGCCGGCGAGCACCAGCGGCAGGCCGATGTTCTCGGCCGCGCTGAGGCGGGGGACGAGGTGGAAGCTCTGGAACACGAAGCCGATGCGTGCGCTGCGCACCGCGGCCTGCTCGTCGGCCGAGAGTGTGGTGACGTCGCGGCCTTCGAGCCGGTAATGGCCGGCGTCGGGGCGGTCGAGCAGACCGAGCAGGTTGAGCAGCGTCGATTTGCCGGAACCCGACGGTCCCATGACCGCGACGTACTCGCCGGGCTCGATGCGCAGCGTGATGTCGCGCAGGGCGTGCACCTCGCTGTCGCCGAGCTTGAAGATGCGGTCGATGTGCTCGAGTTCGATCTGGGCCATGGTGTTCTGTTGCAGCTTCAATTCAGGCCGGTGTGGCTTCCGTGAGGTGGCATGAGGCACCTTTCAGCGCCCTGCATGGGGTGTCGGGCGAGCGGACAATGAAAGAAGACCTTGCCCGCTCGGCGGCGGCAATCGCGACTTGCGTCGCTCCCACAGGCGAGACGCGGCGCCTGGCGAGGCTGGCGCCGATTGGACCGGAAGCGGCGACGCTGCGACGCCCGGGAATGCGTGCGCCGACTGGCGTGCACGCGGCGACACCGCGGCGCTCGGGGAGGGATGTGGGAGCGACGCAAGTCGCGATCCGGGAGCCGGGGCGCCCACTTCGATCCAGCGCCTACCGCGCCTCTTCCGGCCGCAGCGCCACCTTCGCCCCCGCCATCACCCCCTCCCGCTCGAGCGACGTCACAATCCTCTCCCCCGCAGCCAGTCCCGACACCACCTCGGTGAACTCCCAGTTCGCCACGCCCGTCCGCAGCGTGCGTTCGACCAGCGTGTCGCCCTCGACCACCAGCACCTTGCCGCCCTCCCGCAAGGCCCCGGTCGGGACGCGCAGCACCTCCGCACGTGTCGCGAGCACGATCTCCACGTCCGTGCTGTAGCCCACCAGCATCCCGTGCGCCTCGGCCGGGTCCGCGAAATCCACATCCACCGCCACCGTGCGCGCCTGCTTCTCCACCGCGGTGATATACGGCGCGACACGGCGCACGCGGCCTTCGAAGACCTTGCCGGGGATGGCCTCGAGCGTGATGCGTACCGGCAGCCCGGGCCGGATCTTCGGTGCGTCGATTTCGTCCATCGGCGCCTTCACGTACAGGCAGGAGTCGTCGATCAGGTCGATCGCCGGCGGCATCGGCACGCCGGGCGGGGAGGGCGTCGCGTATTCGCCCAGCTCGCCGCTGATCTTGGCCACGGTGCCGGCGAAGGGCGCAACCAACACCAGGCGCTGGCGCTCGGTTTCGGTCGCGACGAGCTGGGCCTGGGCGGTGGCGATGTCGGCCTGCGCGGTGTCGCAGGCGGCGCGGCGGGCACGCGCCTCGGTGCGGGCCCTCTCCTCGGCGCTGGCGGACACGAAGCCGCGCTTCACCAGCTGCGCCTGGCGCGCGGCCTCGCGCTCGGCGTTGGCCGCCACGGCGCACGCCTCCTGCACGCGCTGGCGGGCGGTGGCG
>NZ_AMXD01000233.1 GCF_000310185.1 Thauera aminoaromatica S2
GGCGCCTGGGGCGTGCGCCTGGCTTTCCCGCAGCTGCCGGCGTGGCCGCCCGACTGGGCGGTGATCGCCGCGCTCGCCACCGCGCTCGGCACCGGGGTGCTGTTCGGCGTGCTGCCCGCGCGCCGCGCCGCCCGGCTCGATGCGGTGCAGGCCTTGTCGAAGCGGTAGCGGCGATGCGCTGGCGTGACGCCCTCCACCTCGCCCTGCGTGCGATCACCGCGCATCGGCTGCGCAGCCTCCTGACCCTGCTCGGCATCGGCGTGGGCATCGCCGCGGTGATCCTGCTCACCTCGATCGGCGAGGGTCTGCACCGCTTCGTGCTCGCCGAGTTCGGCCAGTTCGGCACCAACGTGATCAACCTCCACCCGGGCCGCCAGGGCGCACGCGGCGGCCCGCCCGGCCTGCCGTCCACCGCGCGCGACCTCACCCTGGACGACGCGGACGCGCTCGCCCGCCTGCCCCATGTGCGCCACGTCACCGGTTCGGTGAGCGGCAACGCCGAGGTGCGCGCGCAAGGCCGGGTGCGGCGCAGCACCGTGCTCGGCGTGGGACCGCAGATGCAGGAGGTGTACTCGATGCGGGTGCGCGTGGGGCAGTTCCTGCCGCCCGACGAGGCGGCGAGCGCGCGCGCCTTCGTGGTGCTGGGCCCCAAGCTCGCACGCGAGCTCTTCGGCAGCACCATCGCGCTCGGCGAGCACGTCGAGATCGGTGCCGAGCGCTTCCGCGTGGTCGGCGTCATGGAAGAGAAGGGGCAGTTCCTCGGTATCGATCTGGACGACGCCGCCTACATCCCGGTGGTGCGCGGCATGGCGCTGTACCAGCGCGACGGCCTCATGGAGATCGCGTTGACCTACGACCCCGAGGCCCCCGCCGCGCGCGTGGCGGAGGCGGTGAAGAAGCGGATGATCGCGCGCCACGGACGCGAGGACTTCACCGTGCTGACGCAGGAGGACATGCTGGCGACGCTGTCGAACATCCTCGATCTGCTCACCGCGGCGGTGGGTGCGCTCGGGGCGATCTCGCTGCTGGTGGGCGGAGTGGGCATCGTCACCATCATGAGCATCGCGGTCACCGAGCGCACCGGAGAGATCGGCCTGCTGGTGGCCCTGGGCGCACGTCGGCGCACCATCCTCGCGCTCTTCCTCGGCGAGGCGGTGGTGCTGGCGGGCATCGGCGGCCTGCTCGGCCTGCTCGTCGGCGCAGGCCTTGCCCAGCTGGTCGGGCTGCTGGTGCCGGCGATGCCGGTGGCCACGCCCTGGCGATACGCGCTCGCCGCCGAGGGGGTCGCCATCGTGGTCGGGCTCGCCGCCGGGGTCCTGCCCGCACGCAGGGCGGCACGGCTCGACGCGGTCGAGGCCTTGCGCGCGGAGTGAGCCATGCGGCGCGCGCGCCCGTTCCAGCGCCACCCTCGCACGCACGTCGTTCCTGCAAAACCACCGCGCTTCCGGGAGCGCCTGGAGCCAAGCGAGTCGCGAGTCGGACGCTGACGAAGCGCCGCCCCGCCCTCAGCCGACGAGCCTTTCCGCGCGGATCGCCTCGTATTCGTCCTGCCAGAACCATTTCGCCTCGCCGAAGGCGGGCGCGAGCTGGTCGAGCCAGGTGGCCTTTTCGTCGAACCGGGCGAAGAACGGGCGTTGCACCCAGTCGGGGTTGCGGCCCTGGATGAAGCGCAGCACGAAGACCTTCTCGCCGGCGATCTCGGTGACGCCCTGGATCTCGACCTTGCCGGGGCTGGCACTCATGCTCGGGCCGCGGGCGGTGCGGGCGAGGCCGGAGACCTGCTGGATGGCCTGCTGGTAGATCTCCCAGGCGCGCGCGAGCGGAACCTCGAAGTAATGGCGGGCGCCGGTGTCGCGCTCGACGAACATGTAATAGGGGACGAGGCCGAGGCGGACCTCGGTCTTCCACAAGCGCGCCCAGGCGGCGGGGTCGTCGTTGATGTGGGCGATGAGCGGACCTTGTGCGCGGATGACGGCACCGGTGGCGCGGATGCGGCGGATGGCGGCGTGGGCGGCGTCGGTCTCGAGCTCCTTCCAGTGGTTGTAGTGCGCCATCAGCGCGACGTGCTTGCCGGCTTCGACGAGCTGCCGGAGCAGGCGCATGAGATCGTCGGCATCCTCGGCGCCGAGGAAGCGGTGCGGCCAGAAGGTGAGCGCCTTGGAGCCGATGCGGATGGTCTGGATGTGGTCGAACTCGGGGCGCAGCAGGGGTTCGAGGTATTCGCGCAGGTGACGGGTCTTCATGACCATGGGGTCGCCACCGGTGACGAGCAGGTCGGTGACCTCGGTATGGGTGCGCAGGTAGTCGTGCAGCACGCGGGCTTCGGAGCTGGCGATGCGCAGCTCCTTGTCGCCGACGAATTGCGCCCAGCGGAAGCAGAAGCTGCAATAGGCGTGGCAGGTCTGGCCCTGGCTGGGGAAGAAGAGCACGGTCTCGCGATACTTGTGCTGCAGGCCGTCGATGCGCTTGCCGTGCTCGTCGAGCGGCATGTTCATCTGCATCTGGTCGGCGGGGTGCGGGTTGAGGGCGTGGCGGACCTCGGCGATGGCGGCCTCGAGCGCGTCCTTGTCCGCGTCGCCTTCGATGAGGCGGGCGATGCGCTCGTAGTGCTCGGACGCGAGCATGCCGCGCTGCGGGAAGGTGAGCTGGAAGATGGGGTCGCGGGGGACGTCGGCCCAGTCGATGAGCTCGTCGATGACGTATTGGTTGACGCGGAAGGGCAGCACGGCGGCCACGACCTTCATCTCGAAGCGCTGCTCGGGAGAAAGGCGCGCGAGCTGCGGGATGCGGTCGAGATCGCGGGCGGTGAAGACCTTGAAGGACATCGGGGCGAAGCGCTCGGCGGCGGGCGCGGCGCGCGGGTTCGACACTGCGGCGGCGATGGGGGCCGCTCGCGCGGTCGCGGCAGCGGCGGCTGTGCGCGGGGTC
>NZ_AMXD01000234.1 GCF_000310185.1 Thauera aminoaromatica S2
GCACGACGCCCCAGGCACGGATGTGTGCGTGGGGCGTTGTGTTGGTGTGGTTAGTCTGACGATGACCTACTTTCACGAGGGCGGACCTCACTATCATCGGCGCGTGTGCGTTTCACGGTCCTGTTCGGGAAGGGAAGGGGTGGTTCCACACAGCTATGGTCGTCAGACTTTGACTTGTTGCCTGCGTGGTTTGCAGGCCAAAGTTAGGAAGAAGTGTTGTGTGATTGTCTGGTTGCGTTGTTTTGGCAACCAGGGGGTTGAGTTCGTTTTGTTTTGAAGGTTATAGGATCAAGCCACACGGGCAATTAGTACCGGTTAGCTGAACGTGTTGCCACGCTTACACACCCGGCCTATCAACGTTGTGGTCTTCAACGACCCTTCAGGGGGCTCGAGGCCCCGGGGAAGTCTCATCTTGAGGCGAGTTTCCCGCTTAGATGCTTTCAGCGGTTATCTCTTCCGCACATAGCTACCCGGCGATGCGACTGGCGTCACAACCGGTACACCAGGGGTGCGTCCACTCCGGTCCTCTCGTACTAGGAGCAGGCCCTCTCAAACTTCCAGCGCCCACGGCAGATAGGGACCAAACTGTCTCACGACGTTTTAAACCCAGCTCACGTACCACTTTAAATGGCGAACAGCCATACCCTTGGGACCGGCTACAGCCCCAGGATGTGATGAGCCGACATCGAGGTGCCAAACTCCGCCGTCGATGTGAACTCTTGGGCGGAATCAGCCTGTTATCCCCAGAGTACCTTTTATCCGTTGAGCGATGGCCCTTCCATACAGAACCACCGGATCACTATGACCTGCTTTCGCACCTGCTCGACTTGTGGGTCTCGCAGTCAAGCCACCTTTTGCCATTGCACTATCAGTACGATGTCCGACCGTACCTAGGTGACCTTCGTACTCCTCCGTTACCTTTTGGGAGGAGACCGCCCCAGTCAAACTGCCCACCATGCACGGTCCCCGACCTGGATTCACAGGCCTGGGTTAGAACCTCGACGACACCAGGGTGGTATTTCAAGGTTGGCTCCACCGGAACTGGCGTCCCGGTTTCAAAGCCTCCCACCTATCCTACACAAGTCCCGTCAAAGTCCAATGCAAAGCTACAGTAAAGGTTCATGGGGTCTTTCCGTCTAGCCGCGGGGAGATTGCATCTTCACAAACATTTCAACTTCGCTGAGTCTCAGGAGGAGACAGTGTGGCCATCGTTACGCCATTCGTGCAGGTCGGAACTTACCCGACAAGGAATTTCGCTACCTTAGGACCGTTATAGTTACGGCCGCCGTTTACCGGGGCTTCGATCAAGAGCTTGCACCCCATCACTTAACCTTCCGGCACCGGGCAGGCGTCACACCCTATACGTCCACTTTCGTGTTTGCAGAGTGCTGTGTTTTTAATAAACAGTCGCAGCCACCGATTCTCTGCGACCCCGTTCCGCTCCGGCCGCGAGGGCCTTCACGTACCAGGGGCATACCTTCTCCCGAAGTTACGGTATCAATTTGCCGAGTTCCTTCTCCTGAGTTCTCTCAAGCGCCTTGGTATTCTCTACCAGCCCACCTGTGTCGGTTTGCGGTACGGTCACTCTTAGACTGAAGCTTAGAGGCTTTTCCTGGAAGCTGGGTATCACTCGCTTCGGATCCGAGGATCCTCGTCATCACGCCTCATCTAAGCCACGCGGATTTGCCTACGCGGCACGACTACACGCTTAAACCACCTATTCCAACAGATGGCCGAGCTAACCTTCTCCGTCCCCCCATCGCATCTAAGAGCGGTACAGGAATATTGACCTGTTTCCCATCGACTACGCATTTCTGCCTCGCCTTAGGGGCCGACTCACCCTGCGCCGATGAACGTTGCGCAGGAAACCTTGGGCTTACGGCGAGGGTGCTTTTCACACCCTTTATCGCTACTCATGTCAGCATTCGCACTTCCGATACCTCCAGCATCCCTTACGAGACACCTTCGCAGGCTTACGGAACGCTCCCCTACCACGTGTCAAAGACACATCCGCAGCTTCGGTTCATGGCTTGAGCCCCGTTACATCTTCCGCGCAGGACGACTCGACTAGTGAGCTATTACGCTTTCTTTAAAGGATGGCTGCTTCTAAGCCAACCTCCTAGCTGTCTATGCCTTCCCACCTCGTTTGCCACTTAGCCATGCATTTGGGACCTTAGCTGGCGGTCTGGGTTGTTTCCCTCTTGACACCGGACGTTAGCACCCGATGTCTGTCTGCCGTATATCACTTTGCGGTATTCGGAGTTTGCTATCGCGGGGTAGATCGCAATGACCCCCCCAACGATTACAGTGCTCTACCCCCGCAAGTGTCCGTACGACGCACTACCTAAATAGTTTTCGGGGAGAACCAGCTATTTCCGGATTTGTTTAGCCTTTCACCCCTATCCACAGCTCATCCCCTAACTTTTCAACGTTAGTGGGTTCGGACCTCCAGTACCTGTTACGGCACCTTCATCCTGGCCATGGATAGATCATCCGGTTTCGGGTCTACGCCCAGCTACTCTGACGCCCTTATCAGACTCGCTTTCGCTACGCCTCCCCTATTCGGTTAAGCTCGCAACTGAACGTAAGTCGCTGACCCATTATACAAAAGGTACGCAGTCACCCCTTTCGAGGCTCCCACTGTTTGTATGCATGCGGTTTCAGGATCTATTTCACTCCCCTCCCGGGGTTCTTTTCGCCTTTCCCTCACGGTACTGGTTCACTATCGGTCGATCACGAGTATTTAGCCTTGGAGGATGGTCCCCCCATCTTCAGACAGGATTTCTCGTGTCCCGCCCTACTTGTCGCACGCTCAGACCCGCCACCGGCTTTTCGCATACGGGACTATCACCCTGTATCGTCGGACTTTCCAGAC
>NZ_AMXD01000235.1 GCF_000310185.1 Thauera aminoaromatica S2
ATCGCTGCCACCGCGGCGGCGGCGAGGGTGGTGCCGGCACCCAGGCAGGGCGCGGCCGGGCGCGGGCCGGCGTCGGTGCGCACGATGCCCTCGCTGCCGAAGAGGGTGTCGACGAGCTGCGGGCCGTGGTCGCCGCCGCCGGTGAGCAGCACGTATTCGGTACCGTTGCCGAGCAGGCGCTCGAGCGCCTCGTCGAGCTCGGCGCCACCCGTCTCGCCCTGGCCTCCCCCGCCACCGTCGTCCTCGTCGGACTCGGCCGCCTCGTCCCCGGCCAGGCCGGTCAGGCGCAGCAGCTCGTGGCGGTCGGCCACCAACAGCGTGGTCTGCGGCAGGATCAGGTCGGCGAGCGCCGCGGCGATCTCCTCGCCCGCCTCGCCGAGCAGCGCCGCGGCGTGCAGGCCGGGTTCGACCACCAGGGGAACGTCGGGATAGTCGGCGAGGATCTCCGCGATCACCGCGACGTTCTCGACGCTGCCGCAGAAGCCGAGCTTGAACGCCGCCACCGGCACGTCCTCGAGCACCGCGCGCGCCTGCATGGCGATCAGCTCGGGCGCGACCGGCCACAGCTCGTCGATGCCGCGGGTGTCGCGCACCAGCGCCGCGGTCTGCACCGGCAGCGGGTGGCAGCCCATGCTCGCCAGGGTCAGGATGTCGGCCGCGAGTCCTCCGCCGGCCGTGGCGTCACCCGCCGACAGGCACAGCACGCAGGGGGGAGTTTCCGGAATGGCGAGCGGCATGGGAGGTGGAAATGCAGCGCGGATGGGGTGCGCGCGGATGCGTTAAGATAGGCGGTCGATTCTACCCCCAACCCTCGAGTCACGCTGGAACATGGCCGATACCCCCTGGAAGACCTACATGTGCCTGATCTGCGGCTTCATCTACGACGAAGCGTCGGGCCTGCCCGACGAGGGCATCGCGCCGGGCACGCGCTGGGAGGACGTTCCGCCGAACTGGACCTGTCCCGAGTGCAACGCGCGCAAGGGAGACTTCGAGATGGTCGAGATCTAGGCCCGGACGCCACCGCCCGACAACCCACCAGGAATACAGCATGGACCTTGCCGGCCTGAAGGTGATGGTCATTGACGACAGCAACACGATCCGCCGCAGCGCCGAGATCTTCCTCGCCCAGGCGGGCTGCGAGGTCGTCCTCGCCGAGGACGGTTTCGATGCACTCGCGAAGATCGCCGACCACCACCCCGACGTCATCTTCGTGGACATCATGATGCCGCGCCTCGATGGCTACCAGACCTGTGCGCTGATCAAGAAGAACCCCCGCCTGTCGCCCACGCCGGTGATCATGCTGTCCTCGCGCGACGGCCTCTTCGACCGCGCGCGCGGACGCATGGCGGGCTCCGACGAATACCTCACCAAACCCTTCACCAAGGACAGCCTGTTGCGGGCGGTCGCCAGCCACGCACGGCGCGGCGGCGATGCGGCGCGCGCAGGCTGAGCCACGCCGGAGACGACCGATGCCGATCCGCAAGATTCTCGTGGTCGACGACTCTCCCGTCGAACGCCTCGCCCTCCAGGAGGTGCTGGGCCGCAACGGCTACCAGGTGCTGACCGCCGAGAACGGCGAGCAGGCCATCGCACGCAGCCGCAGCGACCACCCCGACCTCATCCTGATGGACGTGGTGATGCCGGGCATGAACGGCTACCAGGCCACACGCACGATCTCGCGCGATGACGATACTCGCGACATCCCGATCATCATGTGCACCAGCAAGGGCCAGGAGACCGACAAGATCTGGGGCATGCGCCAGGGCGCGCTCGACTACCTGGTCAAGCCGGTCGACCACGACGAACTGCTCGCCCGCATCCGGGCGATGGGCTGAGCTCGATGGCCCGCAGCAGCCTGCGCGAATTCCAGGAACGCCTCGCCCGTCGCCTCGCCGAGGCCGCCGGCGCCGAGCGCCGCGGCCTGCTCGGCTTCCAGTGCGGCAGCGACAACTGGTTGATCGAGCTCGCCGAGGCCGGCGAGATCCTGCCCCCGCCGCCCTTGTCCGCGGTGCCGCTCACCCGCCCCTGGTTCCGCGGCCTCGCCAACGTGCGCGGCAGCCTGTACGGCGTGGTCGACTTCGCCGCCTTCAACGGCCAGCCGCCGATCAGCGCCGGCGGGCGGGCGCGCCTGCTGCTGATCGGTGCGCGCCACGGCATCCACAGCGCGCTGCTGGTGTCGTCCTCGAGCGGCCTGCGCAGCCACGAGGACTTCGAGCCCGCCCCGGGCGGCGATGCCCCGCCCTGGGTGGCACGCCGCCTGCGCGACATGCAGGGCCGCGCGTGGCTGCAGCTCGACCCCGCCCGCCTGCTCGCCCAACCCGCCTTCCTCGACGCCGGGCTGGAATGACGTACGCATCCACCCCGCAAGAACCCGACCGAAAAATCGAGCATCGACCATGGCATTGAACCCGTTCGGCAAGAAAGCCCCGGCCCCCGGCGCCGGCACCGAGGCCCAGACGATCATCGAGACCTCCGCGCCGGAGCAGACGGTCGCCAACAAGACTCCGTCTCCCCCCGCTCGATCCGGCGGCCGCCTCGGCATGCTCGGCGGACTCTTCGTCGCCTGCACGGCGATCAGCGCCGGACTGCTCGCATACCAGGCGCGGGATGCGAGCCTGTCCGCGCTCCAGCTCGGCGCGGCGAGCGAACTGCAGGTGCTGCCCGGACAGATGGCCAGGGCGGCCCGCCTCGCCCGCCTCGGCGAGCCCGGCGCGGTCGCCGATCTCGAGCAGACCCGGGCACGCTTCGCCGGCTTGCT
>NZ_AMXD01000236.1 GCF_000310185.1 Thauera aminoaromatica S2
CCACGGCACACGGTCCCGCCGCGGCGGGCACGCGCCGGCCGCACGGGGCCAGCCCGCCGCCGGCCTGCGCCGTGCGGCAGGACGGAGTCGGGCTACTTCCGCATCGCATCGCGCAGTCCGTGCTCGGCGCGCTCGCCGAGCACCACCCGCACCGGCTCGGGAGCGGGTTCCGGTTCGGGCAGTCGATAGCTGTCCGGCAACTCGACGCTGCGCGAACGAAACAGGATGCGCGCCAGTTCGATCAAGGCCAGCTGATACACCTGGCGCTTGAATTCGATCACCGCTTCCAGCGGCACCCAGTAGTTGCTCCAGCGCCAGGCATCGAATTCCGGATGAGTGCTCGCGCGCAGACAGACGTCGGAGTCGCGCCCCACCAGGCGGAGCAGGAACCAGATCTGCTTCTGCCCACGGTAGGTGTTGCGCCACTCGCGCCGGATCCAGTGCTTGGGAACCTCATAGCGCAACCATCCGCGCGTACGGCCGAGGATCCTGACGTGCTCGGGCCGCAGGCCGACCTCTTCGTGGAGTTCCCGATACATGGCCTGCTCCGGCGACTCGCCGTGCTTGATGCCACCTTGTGGAAACTGCCAGGAATGTTCGCGGATGCGCTTGCCCCAGAAGACCTCGTTGCGCGCATTGACCAGAATGATGCCGACGTTCGGGCGAAAGCCTTCACGGTCAAGCATGACGAACCTTCGAATTCGTTTGATTGGTCACGATTTTTTCACACTTGGCGACGCAATGAAAGCGCACTGCCACGGTGCATCCACTAAGCTGGAGGTCGAGGAACGCTTGCGCGCCGGCCCCATGCGCTAGAATCGCGCGCTTGTCCACGCCTGATCCGAAGACTCCCATGCGCGCCAGCCAGTTCCATCTCTTCACCCTCAAGGAAGCCCCCTCCGACGCCGAGGTCGTCAGCCAGAAGCTGATGCTGCGCGCCGGCATGATCCGCAAGGTCGCCGCCGGCATCTACAGCTACATGCCGATGGGCCTGCGCGCGATCCGCAAGGTCGAGGCCATCGTGCGCGAGGAGATGGACCGCGCCGGCGCCATGGAACTGATCATGCCGATGGTGCAGCCCGCCGAGCTGTGGGACGAGACCGGGCGCTGGGACAAGATGGGCGACGAGCTGCTGCGCTTCAAGGACCGCCACGAGCGCGACTTCGCGCTGCAACCCACCTCCGAGGAGGTCGTCACCGACATCGCGCGCCAGGAGCTCAAGAGCTACCGCCAGCTGCCGAAGAACTTCTACCAGATCCAGACCAAGTTCCGCGACGAACGCCGGCCGCGCTTCGGCGTCATGCGCGGGCGCGAATTCACCATGAAGGACGCCTACTCCTTCGACCGCAGCGAGGAAGCCGCCGGGCGCAGCTACGACATCATGTTCGCCGCCTACAAGCGCATCTTCGACCGCCTCGGCCTCGAATACCGCGCGGTGGCGGCCGACACCGGCGCCATCGGCGGCGACCGCTCGCACGAGTTCCAGGTCATCGCCGACACCGGCGAGGACGCCATCGTCTACTGCCCCGACTCCGACTACGCTGCCAACATCGAGCTCGCCGAGGCGGTGTCCCTGCTCGCCCGCCGCGCAGAGCCCGCCCGGGCGCTGGCAAAAACCCCCACACCGGGCAAGGCGACCTGCGAGGACGTCGCCGCGCTGCTGGGCGTGCCGCTGGCGACCACGGTGAAGTCGCTGGTACTCGCCACCGACGATGTCGATGAAAAGGGCAAGCCCGCCGGCGTCACCGTGTGGCTGCTGCTGGTGCGCGGCGACCACGCCCTCAACGAGGTCAAGGCCGGCAAGCTGGAAGGCCTCAAGGCAGGCTTCCGCTTCGCCACCGAGGCCGAGATCCTCGAACACTTCGGCTGCAAGCCGGGCTACCTCGGCCCCATCGGTCTGAAGAAGCCGGTCAAGGTCATCGCCGACCGCACGGTCGCCCACATGGCCGACTTCATCTGCGGCGCCAACGAGGCCGACTTCCACTTCACCGGCGTGAACTGGGGCCGCGACCTGCCCGAGCCCGACCAGGTCGCCGACCTGCGCAACGTCGTCGAGGGCGACCCCAGCCCGGACGGCCGCGGCGTGCTCGCCATCCAGCGCGGCATCGAGGTCGGTCACGTGTTCTACCTCGGCACCAAGTACTCCAAGGCGATGAACGCCACCTTCCTCGACGAGGACGGCAAGCCCAAGCACTTCGAAATGGGCTGCTACGGCATCGGCGTGACCCGCATCCTGGGCGCCGCGATCGAGCAGAACCACGACGCCCGCGGCATCGTCTGGCCGCGCGCGATCGCACCCTTCGAGGTGGTGGTCTGCCCGGTCGGCTGGGGCAAGTCGCAGGCGGTGCGCGACGAGGCGCAGAAGCTCTACGACGCGCTCGTCGCCACCGGCGTCGACGCCATCCTCGACGACCGCGACGAGCGCCCGGGCGTGATGTTCGCCGACTGGGAACTGATCGGCGTGCCGCACCGCGTCACCATCGGCGACCGCGGGCTCAAGGAAGGCGTGATCGAATACCAGGGCCGGCGCGATGCCGAAGCCGCCAAGCTGCCCGCAGGCGAGGTCCTCGGCCACGTGCTCGAGCGCCTGAACCAGGGCTGACCCCCGGGGAACCCGCCATGCGCCGCCTGCCCGCCCCGCTCCGCCAGCTCGCCGCCGCGTGTGCGCTCGCGCTCGCGGCCGGTAGCGCGCAGGCCGG
>NZ_AMXD01000237.1 GCF_000310185.1 Thauera aminoaromatica S2
GAGCTCGCCGCCGCCGCGCTCGACGCGCTGCCGCCCGGCGCGGTCACGGTGCTGCTCGCCGAGCGCCCGCTCGACGACCCGCAGGGCCTCGGCGCGCACAAGACCACGCTGCGCGCGCGCTACGACGAGGGCCTCCGCGCCGCGCTGGCCGCGGGCGCCTTCGACACGCTGTTCTTCGACTCGGCGGGCCGCCTCACCGAGGGCGCGCGCAGCAACGTCTTCCTGCTCCTCGACGGCGAGTGGCGCACCCCGCCCGCCGGCCGCGGCGTGCTGCCCGGCACGATGCGCGCCGCGCTGCTGGAGGATCCGTCCTGGGCCGCGCGCGAGGCCGAGCTGCGCGTGGAGGACCTGCTGCGCGCGCAGCGCATCGTGCTGACGAACGCGCTGCGCGGGGTGGTGGAGGCGAGGCTGGAGCGCGCCGTCGGCGGTCGCTGAGCCGGCGGCGAGTGCTCGGGTCCGACCCAGGGTGGCTCGCCAGCGTGCGGCCGGCATCCGCGGGCGGATCCCGGGAGTGGTTTGACAGGCTGGAGGCGCGCGGCTAACCTCGGCCGCGTTTCATGGTTGCCTGCCCTCACCGGCCGGCATGAAAAGGGAATCCGGTAACACGCCCGCGCGTGCAAGCCGGAGCTGCCCCCGCAACTGTATGCGACGAGTCGCGTGCCCATCTGGCCACTGGAGTCTCTCCGGGAAGGCTGGCACGAGGCGAGGACCCGCAAGCCAGGAGACCTGCCATGGACATCACCTTCATTCGTTTAGGGCGGGGTGTCCCTGACAAGAGGCATGGTCCATACCATTTCACTTGCTCGTCTCGCAGATGATCCGGCAGTTCCCTGCGCCCTTCGCGGCGCCGGGGAGGCTGGGACGCGTCCGCCGGAGATCCCGCCCGCCTGCCCGGGGTCTCCGCCATGTCCGTCGTCGCCAGTCCAGTCTCGCCCAGTTCCCTCGCTGCGGATGATCGCAAGCGGCACCGCCCTCCCGGCCCGCTGCTCGGGTTCGCGCCGGCGGATGCCGAGCGCATCCTCGCCCACCTCGTGGCGCTCGATGTCGACGATCGCTTCCTTCGCTTCGGCTACGGCATCGGTGACGAGGGGATCGCCCGCTACGTCGCCCGCATCGACTTCGCGCGCGACCACGTCCACGGCCTGACCGACGCGGGCGGAAGGGTCGTGGCGCTCGCGCACATGGCCGTCCGCGATGGCGAGGTCGATTTCGGTCTCAGCGTGGCACCCGCCTGGCGCCGCCGCGGCTGGGGCCGGACCCTGTTCGCCCACGTCGTCGAGCTCGCACCCCTGCTGCGCGCGCAGCGCGTGCTGTGCCACAGCATCAGCCCCGCGGTGCTGCACATGGCCGGCGCCAGCGGTTTTCGCCGCGTGGGCGGCAATCCGGCCGCGCCCCTGGTGCTGGACATTCCAGTCGGCTGACGCCTCGGCTACCGGAGCACTCGACCGGTTTTTCAGCCGGCTCCGGCGACGCGAGGGAAGCCATTTCGGCGGAGCTTCAGCGAGAAGGTGCGCCAAACCGCTGAATCCAGGGCTCACGCCGCAGTGAGCGGCACCGCGAACTTCGGGAATGCCCTGAGCAGCCTGGCTTCCATCGTCACCAGTTTCACGTCCAGGCGCAGGGCCAGCGCGGCAAACTCGCAGTCATACGCAGAACAATCGGTGTCGCGCACGAGCTCCAGTACCCGCTGAGAGTCGACTTTATGCTCGTTCCCCGCAAGCAGGCTCTCCGCCTCGGCCTGCAAGGCGCGCGCATCATCGAAAGCCAGGGTCTTTCGTCGCAGGTAACCCGCGAGAATGCTGCGGAACTCGCTGCGCCACAGCACCGGCGCCACCCACTCCGGGTCATGCTCCAGCAGCGCCTCGGCATGTGTAGTGAACTCGGTCGGCAGGTACAGGTACGCCAGGACATTGGTATCCACCACGATCACAGGCGGTCCTCGCGCTTCAAGGCGTCGATGTCGTGCGCCCTGAACTTCGACGCTGGCAGTGCAGCTCGCAATGCGCGGGCACGGGCCAGTCGCTCACTCGGGGCGATCCTGCCCGGCAGCAACACGGTCTCCAGGCACACGATCGCTTCGCTGTTCAGGCTGCGCCTGTGCGTTACCGCCGACGCCTTCAGACGTTGGTATATCTCATCTGGAATATTCTTCAGGGTCAGCGTAGTGGGCATGGCAGGCTCCTTCCAAAGTGGAACCATAATGGTTCTTGAGGCCAGTGCGTCAAGCCGATACGTCCACCATATCGACCACATCGCGCGCCAGGTGCGATTCGGGCAGCCAATCCTGCAACGAGGGCGGCAGAGGTAGTCCGCCAGCTTGCTAGGCGCTGCCCAGCAACTGCGCCAGACAGGTCGCCCCCGATTCGGAGAATGCGCGGTGAACCTGCACGCCCGCAGCGCCGCTCGCGCGGACTTCGGCGACGTCGCTTGCCTTGCGGATGCCGCCCACTGCCACCACGGCCGGACCGTCGGACACTGCGGTGATCAGAACGTGCAGGCGCGAGAGGCGCTTCGGGTCGTCGTCCGGCAGCACGGCCGTCAGCAGGTCGAAGCCTGCTGCCGCGGCGGCGAGGGCGACCGCCGGCGGCGCCTCATTCGCCCAGTTCGCCCCGCCGAGCCTGAACTTGAGCGCGAGCGGAACCCGGCGCGGCAGCCCGGCGCGCGCCGCCGCCACCGC
>NZ_AMXD01000238.1 GCF_000310185.1 Thauera aminoaromatica S2
CGCGCGCACCACCCGCGGCCAGCCGGCGCCTGCGCGCAGCACGCGCGAGCCGCGCCGCATCGGCCTCGGCAACGCGCAGCCGGCTTTCGCGTCCGCCGCCGCGGACCCGGAATACGTGCGCTTCTGAGCGGGGAGCGCCATGTCGCAATCCAGTCTTCAGGCGGTCGTCCCCGCCACTGCCAGCCTGCGTGCCGCCGCGGCCGCGGGCGGCCAGTACCTGGTGTTCACGCTCGGCGGCGAGGTCTTCGCCATCGACATCCTGCAGATCCGTGAGATCATCGAATTCGGCGAGCTCACCGAGGTGCCGATGACGCCGCCCACCGTGCGCGGAGTGATCAACCTGCGTGGCGCGGTGGTGCCGGTGATCGATCTTGCCGCGCGCTTCGGCCGCGAGCGCATTCGCAGCGGGCGGCGCAGCTGCATCGTCATCGTCGAGGTGGGTGGCGAGGCCGGCACGCAGACGCTGGGCGTGATGGTCGACGGCGTCAGCGAGGTCATCGACATCGCCGCCGCCGACATCGAGCCGGCGCCGTCCTTCGGGGCCCGCATCCGCACCGACTTCATCGCCGGCATGGCGCGCCGCGAAGGGCGCTTCGTGATCCTGCTCGAGGTCGGGCGGGTGTTCTCGATCGACGAACTCGCCGGCATCGGCGCGCTCGCCGGCGCCGCCGAGCACTGAGCCGGTCCTCCGGGAGGCCACGCATGTCCGAGATCAGCATCACCCAGGCCGAGTTCGAGCAGTTCCGCGCGCTCATGCATCGGGCCGCCGGCGTCGACCTGCCGCCGCAGAAGATCAGCCTGGTCAGCGGCCGCCTGGCGCGGCGGCTGCGCGCGCTCGGGCTCGCCAGCTTCGGCGACTACCATCGCCTGGTGTCGAGCGCCGGCGCGCACGACGAGTTCGAGCGCATGGTCGACCTGCTCACCACCCACGAGACCTATTTCTTCCGCGAACCCAAGCACTTCGACTTCCTCGCCGAAAGCGTGCTGCCCGCGCTCGGGCGCACGCGCACGCCGCGCTTCTGGAGCGCGGCGAGCTCGTCCGGCGAGGAGGCCTACAGCCTGGCGATGGTGCTCGCCGACCGTCTCGGCGGCGACGCGCCCTGGGAGGTGTTCGGCTCGGACATCAGCCGCGAGGTGGTGGAGAAGGCGCGCGGCGGCGTCTATGCGATGAACCGCATCGACGGCATCCCGCCCGACTACCTGCGGCGCTACTGCCTGCGCGGCGTAGGCAGCCGCGACGGTACGCTGCAGGTCGACGCGGCGCTGCGCCGACGGGTGCGCTTCGCCCAGGTCAATCTCAACGGCAACCTCGCCGGTGTCGGCGACTTCGACGTCGTCTTCCTGCGCAATGTGCTGATCTACTTCGACCTGCCGACCAAGCGCCGCATCGTCGAACGCATCGTGCGCCAGATGCGGCCGGGTGGCTGGCTGTTCATCGGCCACTCGGAGAGCCTCAACGGCCTCGACCTCGGCCTGCGCCAGGAGCGGCCCACCATCTACCGGCGAATGTGAGCATGCGGCCGGCTTCGCGCAACACGATCGAGATCTTCCTGCAGCCCGGCGAGTTCTGGTTCGGCGACCGCGACACGCGCATCCGCACCCTGCTCGGCTCCTGCGTGTCGATCACGATGTGGCATCCGCGCCTGCGCATCGGCGGCATGTGCCACTTCATGCTCCCCGAGCGCGGCGTGCGTGCGTGCGCCGATGGCCTGGACGGGCGCTATGCCGGGGACGCGATCGCGCTCTTCCTGCGCGAGCTGCGCGCCGCCCACACTCGGCCGCAGGATTACCAGGTCAAGCTCTTCGGCGGCGGACGCATGTTCCGCAGCCGCCACGCCGCGGGCGCTCCCGCCGCGCTCGACGTCGGCACGCGCAACGTCGAGGCCGCGCGCATGCTGCTGCGCACGCACGGCTTTCGCGTGCGCGCCGCCCACGTCGAGGGCGAGGGCCACCGCAATCTGATCTTCGACATCGGCAGCGGCGAGGTCTGGCTGCGCCACGTCGCTCCGGCGGCGGCGAGCGCCGCGGTGATCCACACCGAAGTCCCCTCCCAAGCCCACCCCGGAGTTCACCCGGAATCCGCGAGCGAGGCCGCATGAACGCCCCCATCCGTGTCCTCGTCGTCGACGACTCCGCCGTGGTGCGCCAGGTGGTGAGCGAGATCCTCTCCGCCGCACCCGGCATCGAGGTCGTCGGCACCGCCTCCGATCCGCTCTTCGCCATGGCCAAGATGCGCCGCGACTGGCCCGACGTGATCACCCTGGACGTGGAGATGCCGCGCATGGACGGCATCAGCTTCCTGCGCCAGCTCATGGCCGAGCGCCCGACCCCGGTCATCGTGTGCTCCACGCTCACCTCGCGCGGCGCCGAGACCACCATGCAGGCGCTCGCCGCCGGCGCCGTCTCCATCATCGCCAAGCCCACGCTCGGCCTGAAGGGCTTCCTCACCGACTCCGCCCAGGAACTCGTCGCCGCCGTGCGCGCCGCGGCGCGTGCGAACCTGCGCGCGCTACGGGCGGGGGCGGGCGTCGGCGGGGGTGGTCCCGGCGTTGGTGGTCGAGCAGGGTCCGGAGCGGAAATCGGCTCCGCAACGGGGCCTGGCGGAGCGGGCGTGGCTGCCGCTCCGGGCGTCGGCGTGGCGGCCGCGCGCGGTGCAGCGGGCGCCGGACC
>NZ_AMXD01000239.1 GCF_000310185.1 Thauera aminoaromatica S2
ATGAACGACGAAGACTACATGCGCGCTGCGCTCGAGCAGGCGCGCGCGGCCGGGGCCGCGGACGAGGTGCCGGTGGGCGCGGTGGTGGTGTGCGGGGGCGAGATCGTCGGCCGCGGCTTCAACCAACCGATCGGGCGCCACGACCCTACCGCGCACGCCGAGATCATGGCGCTGCGCGACGCCGCGGCGCACCTCGGCAACTACCGCCTGCCCGGCTGCGAGCTCTACGTCACCCTGGAGCCCTGCGCGATGTGCTCGGGTGCGATCATGCACGCCCGCATCGCGCGCGTGGTGTTCGGTGCGCGCGACCCCAAGACCGGTGTCGCCGGCAGCGTGCTCGATCTCTTCGCCGAGCCGCGCCTCAACCATCACGCCACCATCGAGGGCGGACTGCTCGCCGACGAGTGCGGGCGCATGTTGTCGAGCTTCTTCGCCGCCCGCCGCGGGCGCACGCTGGTGGCCTGAATGCACCTCCGCGTGGACCTCGGTCGGCAGTGCCTGGAGCTCTTCGGCGCCGACGGCGCCTGCATCCGCCGCTACGCGGTGTCGACCGGCGAACGCGGTGCGGGCGAGCGCAGCGGCAGCCTGTGCACGCCGCGCGGCCGCCACCGTATCCGTGCGCGCATCGGCGCGGGCGCACCGGCGGGTGCGGTGTTCCGCGGGCGCAGGCCGACCGGCGAGGTGTGGACGGCGGAGTTCGCGGCCGCCCACCCGGGGCGCGACTGGATCCTGTCGCGCATCCTGTGGCTGTGCGGCGAGGAGCCTGGGCGCAACCGCGGTGGCGAGGTCGACACCATGCGGCGCTACATCTACCTGCACGGCACCGGCGACGACCAGCCCATGGGCGTTGCGCGCTCGCACGGCTGCGTGCGCATGCGCAACCACGACATCATCGAGCTGTTCGAGCTCGTGCCGGCGGGCACGGTGGTGGAGATCGTCGAATGAAGGGCGTGCGGATCGAGGTGGTGGGCTGGGACGAGGCCGAGGCGCGGGTGATGCCGGTGCGTACCGGGGTCTTCGTGGTGGAGCAGGGCGTGCCCGAGGAGATCGAGCGTGACGCCTTCGACGCGGTGTGCCGGCACGCGATCGCGCACGATGCCGAGGGACGGGTGATCGCCACCGGGCGCCTGCTGCCCGACGGTCACATCGGCCGCATGGCGGTGCTGCGTGAGGCGCGCGGCGCCGGGGTGGGCGGTGCGGTGCTGCAGGCGCTGATCGCCGAGGCGGCGCGGCGCGGGCTGAACGAAGTCGCGCTCAATGCGCAGACCCACGCGCTCGACTTCTACCTGCGCCACGGCTTCGAGCCGGTGGGCGAGGTCTTCATGGAAGCGGGCATTCCCCACCGCGCGATGCGGCGGCCGGTGTAGCGGCCGCGCACGCGAGCGCATTGCGCGCGGCGTTCAGGTCGTGCCGGCGCCGAACGCGTGCTCGACCCGGCTGCGCAGTTCCCCATCGGCGTCCCAGGTCCATTCGACGAGGCGGGTACGGCCCTTGCGATCGCGCAGCACCACGCTGCTGCAGCGCGTGCCGTAGCCGGGTGCGCGGATGAAGGCGGGCGACAGCCAGCGCTCCCACTCCAGGCTTACGCCGGTCGCGGGCAGGTGCGGGTCGGGCGCGGGCGCGGGGTCGCGCAGCAGGCCGAGGAGGCCGGCGACGAGCGCATCCTCCGTCGCCGCGGCCGGGCCTGACGTCGGCAGCGCCTCGAGCTTGCCGGCGAGTGCTGCGCGCGTCTTCACCAGCTTGGGCCAGGGGCTGTCGAGCAAGTGGTTGGACAGGCCGTAGTATCCCGGCTCCAGCATGCGCAGCCCGCCGGTGGTGCTCTCGAGCACGCCGAGCCGGTCGGCGTCGCCCACCAGCAGGTTGAAGGCGGCGTAGTTGCCCGCGCTCGCCTGCACGGCCTGCAGCGTGGCGGGCGCCGGGCGGACATCCTCGAGCGCCTCGCGCACCAGGGCGCCGCGCGAGGGCGCGCCGGCGATGTGGCGGCTGGGGTCGCGGTAGTTGGTCAACGCGGCGAAGCGGCCGCCGCGCGTAAGGCCCATCCAGGTGCCGCCGGCCTCGAGGTCGCGGCCGGCGAGCAGCTCGGGTGCGTCCACCCACCAATGCGCGGGCGCGGCGGGGCGCGCAAGATATTCGTCGCGGTTGGCCGCGACCACCAGCGGATAGTCGGGATGCGCCTGCCAGGCGAAGACGATCAGGCACATGGCTACGCGCCTCGGCGAGTACGACCAGGCCCCCGGGCCCGGTCGCGGTGCCCGTCAGGCGAGCGCATACGGCAGGTCGAGCAGGTCTGCGCGCGGCCCGTCGGGCGCGCCGACACGGATCTCGCCGGCTTCCGCGCTGCTCGACTGGATCACCGCGAGCGCCTCGACGCCACCGTCGGCGGTCGGTGCGACGTTGACCAGCTTGCCGGCGGACTGCTCGCCGAAGTCGGGCGCATAGACGTCGGTGCCGGGCGCGGCCGTGCTGCCGGCGGGCAGGGCGAGGCGGTAGGTGCGCTTCTTGAGCTTGCCGAGGTACTGGGTGCGCGCGACGATCTCCTGGCCCGGATAGCAGCCCTTGTGGAAGTCCACCCCGCCGATGAGCTCGTAGTTGAGCATCTGGGCGACGAACTCTTCCTGGGTGGGCGCGGTGACCAGCGCCAGGCCGGCGCG
>NZ_AMXD01000240.1 GCF_000310185.1 Thauera aminoaromatica S2
GGGACCACGACGCCCTGCCAGGCCGGATCGCCCGGGGCGGGGCTGGCGCACAGCTCGACCACGCCGAGCGCTGGATCGGCGGTATCGGCAGCCCCGGCGGCCTCGAAAGCCACCGCCAGCGTGCACGCCAGCATGCGGGCAGCCAGCGCCGCGGCTCCTTCCGCACCGAGCGCCGGGATCAGGCGCGTCTTCACCCGCCCCGGCTGCGGCGCCTTGGCGATCACCACGATACGGGTCGTGCTCACCGGTAGGCCTCGGCGAGGCGCTCGGCCGGCACGCCGCGCCAGTAGGCCCAGCGCAGGCGCCACATCAGTACGATGGTGCGCCACACCCCGCGCTGCTCCCAGCGTCGCCCCGAGGTCCGCACCCGCGCCCGCAGGCAGGCCGGGCGCGACACGCGCAGCAGCCGGCGCGAGAGCTCGATGTCCTCCATCAGCGGCTGGTCCGGGAAACCGCCCACCGCCTCGAACACCTCCCGGCGCACGAAGATGGCCTGGTCGCCGGTGGCGATCCCGCTCGAGCGCGAGCGCAGGTTCATCAACGCTGCCACCACGCGCAGCATGCGCGGGCGCCCGTCGATGCGCACGTCGAAACGGCCCCAGGCACGGCCGGCCTGCACGGCCCGCAGCGTCGCGTCCGCATCTTCCGGCAGGCGCGTGTCCGCATGCAGGAACAACAGGATGTCTCCGCCGCACGCCGCCGCACCCGCGTTCATCTGCCTGGCGCGGCCACGCTCGGCGACCATCACGCGGAAGCCGGCTGCGCGCGCGATCGCCACCGAGTCGTCGCGGCTGCCGCCGTCCACCAGCACGATCTCGCAGCCGCGGTCGCGCCAAGCGGCGAGATGGGTGAGCAGTTCGGGCAGCGTGGCCGCCTCGTCCACCATCGGCACGACGATGGAGAGCGAAACCGGGCGCCCCTCCATGTCCGACACCGCCGCACTCACGCCTTCAGCGCCCCGCCGCAGCTCGAACCGCTGCCCGCGGTGCAGCCGAAGCAGTGATCGGCGACGCGGATCGGTGCGCCGGCGAGATCTCCCGCGAGCAGGTCGCGCAGATGCAGTCGTCCCGGGCGCGCCGCCGCGTCGCTGTCGTCGTGCCCCTGCGCGGACGTGAGCGCCCCTTCCGCCCCCAGCGGCAGTCCGAGCTGCTGGTTGAAGTCGCAGTCGTACAGCCGCCCCTGCCAGTCCACGCTGACCAAGGTGCGGCACATCACCCCGCCGAGATTCTCGTCGCGGTGGCTGGCCCGCAGCAGCGCCATGTAGGCGTTGAACTGCCCCTTTGAGATCAGCATCGAGCCGAAGCGCTGGATCGGCATGTTGGCGAGCGCGAACAACTGGTTGAAGACGATGCCGAACTGCGCCGCGAGCTCGCGCCGGTAGTCGGCCTCGAGCCGGGCCTGGTCGGGCGGCAGCACCGGCCCCTGCGGGTTGTACACCAGGTTCAGCACCCGGCCGCTGCCGGCCTGGCCATAGCCGAGCGCATTCAGGCGCAGCAGGCCGGCGATGCTGCGCTCGAACACGCCCTTGCCGCGCTGGCGGTCGACGTTGTCCGCGGCGTAGCAGGGCAGCGAGGCCACCACCTCGACGCCGTGCTCGGCGAGGAATTCGGCGAGATCCTCCTGCCCCGGCTCGGACAGGATGGTGAGGTTGCAGCGGTCGATCACGCGCACCCCGAGCGCCCGCGCCTCCCGCACCAGCGCACGGAAGCCCGGATGCAGCTCGGGCGCGCCGCCGGTGAGGTCGAGCGTTCCGATCGCGCGCGCGGCGAGCACGCGCGGGATCAGCGCCAGCGTGTCGGCGTCCATCATCTCGGTCCGGCCGGGGCCGGCGTTGACGTGGCAATGCACGCAGCTCTGGTTGCAGCGATAGCCGAGGTTCACCTGCAGCGTGGTGATCGCCTCGCGGCGCAGCGGCGGAAAGCGGTGCGATTCGAGCAGCGGGAGGGTGGCATGCATGCGGAGTGTCTCCATCGGGAAAGTCGATTCTTTCGGCACCTGCGGAATCCGCGGCAGCCGGCACGGTCTTTTGTCGTACCTGCCTCGGAAAAGCTTACGCTCGGGAAGTTCGAACCGTTCCCCTCGTCCGTCCCCCCCTCACCCCCCCATCCGCGCCTCCTTGTCCGCCCGAAACCATGAAGCGACTCCTCCTCGTCGGCGGCGGCCACGCCCAGCTCGCGGTCCTCCAGGCCCTCGCCCGACGGCGTCCGCACGGGGTGGAGGCGGTGCTGCTGACGCCCTCGCCCTGGCAATGGTACTCGGGGATGCTGCCCGGCTGGATGGCCGGCCATTACCGCGCCGAGGACTGTCGCATCGACCTGCGCGCGCTCGCCGACGCAGCCGGTGTGCGGCTCTGCCTCGCCTCCGCGATCGCGCTCGACGCAGAACGTCGCATGCTGCTGGACGACACCGGCACCACGCACGACTTCGACCTGCTCGCGCTCGACGTCGGCAGCCTCGTCGACACGCGCGCGCTCGACGCCCTGCCGACGGACGCCTTGCTGGCGGTGAAGCCGTTGGAAGCCTTCATCGCCGCCTGGCCGCAGCGGCTGGCCATGGCGCGCGCCGGGCAACTGCGCCGGCTCGCCGTGGTGGGCGGCGGCGCGGCGGGGGTGGAGCTCGTGCTCGCCGCCG
>NZ_AMXD01000241.1 GCF_000310185.1 Thauera aminoaromatica S2
CGCAGGCGTGGCCGTCGGCGCCGGGGGCGTCGCACAGCAGGCGCGCCGCCAGCGCCTCGGCGAGCGCGCGCTTGCCCAGGCCTGCGGGGCCGACGAAGAGCAGCGCGTGCGGCAGGCGTTCGCCCAGCTCGACGAGCCGCGTCCACGTCGATTGCAGCCAGGGGTGGATCATGAGAAGAAGCGCTCGCGCACGACGCGCTCGATGTCGGCGCGGATCGCCTCCGGCGAGCGCGCGGCATCGATCACGCAAATGCGCAGCGGCGCCAGGCGGGCGCGTTCGAGGTAGGCGGCGCGCACGCGCTCGAAGAAGTCGCGCTGCTCGCGCTCGAAGCGGTCGGGGTCGACCCCGGTGGAGGCGACGCGCGCGGCGGCGAGCGCCGGATCGAGGTCGAACACCAGGGTGAGGTCGGGCTGCAGGCCGGGATGCACCCAGGCCTCGAGCGCGTCGAACTTGGCGCGGTCGAGCCCGCGCCCCCCCACCTGATAGGCGAAGGTGGCGTCGGAGAAGCGGTCGCACACCACCCAGCGCCCGGCGGCGAGCGCGGGCTCGATGCGCGCGGCGAGGTGCTCGCGGCGCGCGGCGAACATCAGCATGGCCTCGGTCTCGAGGTGCATCGGCTCATGCAGCAGCAGCTCGCGCAGGCGTTCTCCGAGCGCCGTGCCGCCGGGCTCGCGCGTCTGGTCGACGTCGCGGCCTGCGGCCTGCAGCAACGCCACCACGGCGGCGATCTGGCTGCTCTTGCCGGCACCGTCGATGCCTTCGAAGGTGATGAAGCGGCCGCGGGCGGGCGCGGCTGCGCTCGCGGGCACGGCGGAGGGTGCGTTCTCGATCATGTCGGTTTCGGGCAGGCGCGGCGGCATCCGGCTCATCCCCCACCTCCGTTGCGGATGTATTTATCGACGGCGCGATTGTGCGCCGCGAGGTCGCGCGAAAACTCGCTGCTGCCGTCGCCGCGCGCGACGAAATAAAGGAAGTCGCTCTTCTCGGGTTTGAGCGCAGCGCGCAGCGCGGCCTCGCCCGGCATCGCGATCGGCGTCGGCGGCAGGCCGGCACGGGTGTAGGTGTTCCACGGGTGGTCGGCATCGAGATGCGCCCGGCGCAGGCGGCCGTCGAACTCGGGGCCGAGGCCGTAGATCACCGTGGGGTCGGTCTGCAGACGCATGCCGATGCGCAGCCGGTTGGCGAACACCGAGGCGACCAGGGCACGGTCCTCGGGGCGGCCGGTCTCCTTCTCGACGATCGAGGCAAGGATCAGCGCCTCGTAGGGCGAGGCCAGCGGCGTGGCCGGGTCGCGCTCGGCCCAGGCCTTGTCGAGGCGGGCCTGCATGGCCTCGTGCGCGCGTCGCAGCACGGCGAGCGCGCCCGAGCGCTTGTCGAACAGATAGGTATCGGGGAAGAAGAGGCCCTCGGCGTTCTGCGCGCTCGCGCCGATGCGCGCGAGGATCTCCGCCTCGCCCAGCCCGGCGGTGTCGGCTTCCAGATCGGGATGGGACTCCAGCGCCTGGCGCACCTGGCGGAAGGTCCAGCCCTCGACCAGCAACAGCTCGCCCTGCGTGACGTCGCCGTCGGAGAGCTTGAGGATGAGCTGCCAGGGCGTGATGCCGGCGTGCACCTCGTAGCTGCCGGCCTTGATGCGGGCGTCGCGCTTCGTCAGACGCGCGAGCAGCGCGAGCAGGCGCGCATCCACGCCCACGCCGGCGCGCTCGATGGCTGCGGCGGCCTGGCGCATGCCCATGCCGCGCGCCACGGTGAAATCCACCCGCTCGGCGGCGAGCGCGAGCGGCCGGTGCGCATACCACCAGCCCGTCGCCGCGATCATCGCGGCAAGGATGGCAAGCACGGCGAGCAGCAGGAGCAGGCGGGGGAGAAAACGCTTCATCGGAGGGGGAGGAGCCGGCTAAATCCCTGTCGGCGCGAGGGGCGACCGCCACGGGGAGGGCGCCTATAATACCGCAGCACGTGCCCTCCCCCTCCTGCGGCGCGCCCCCGAATCCCTTCCGAGACTGCCCGAACCGAGACCATGACTGCCTGGACCGAACACCTCGCCCGCATGGGCGCCACGCTCGACGAAACCGCCCGCTCCATCGCCTTCGCCTCGCCCGCCGACGAAGCGCGCGCGACCGAGACCGCCACCATCGCGGTGCCGCTGCTGCACCTGGGCACGATCCGCTCGCAGGGCCCGGACTCCGCCGCCTTCCTGCACAACCTGGTGTCGAACGACGTCAAGCACATGGAAGCCGACACCGCGGCGTGGAACAGCTTCAATTCGCCCAAGGGGCGGATGATCGCCAGCTTCCTGGTGTGGACCGAGGAGGGCGGCCATGCGCTCGCGCTCTCGGCAGACATCCTGCCCGCGTTCCTGAAGAAGTTCTCGATGTACGTGCTGCGCAGCAAGGTCAAGCTCGCCGACGCCAGCGCCGAGGTCGCGCTGATCGGCCTCGCCGGTCCGCAGGCCGTGGCGATCGCGCAGGCGGCAGGCGCCGCGCTGCCCGCCGAGGACATGCGCCAGGCGGTATCGGCCGCGGGCGTGCGCTGCATCCGCCTCGGCGCGCAGCGCCTGGTGCTCGCCGTCGCCACCGACGCCGCCCCGGCGCTGTTCGACGCGCTCGTCGC
>NZ_AMXD01000242.1 GCF_000310185.1 Thauera aminoaromatica S2
GGGTGGTGATCGTCGCGCCCGACGGGCTGCGCGACGCCGCCAGCGGCGAGGCGCTCGCCGCCGAGGCCGGGGCCGCGACCCGCATCACGGTGAACAACCGCCTGCGCCGTGCGATCGGCACCGCGCAGGCCGCGCTCGCGCTGTCCGCGCCGCAGCCCGCGCAGCGCCTCACCGCGGCCAACACCCTGCGCGAGAACGCCGGCCCGGCCCTGCTGCCTGTGCTGGCGCGCGCGCTCGAGGCCGAGCCGGACGCCGCGGTGCGCGAGGTGCTGCTCTACGCCAGCGCCAAGCTGGAGCTGGCCTCGCCCGACCCCGCCCTGCGCCTGAAGGCGGCGCAGGCGCTCGGCGCCTCGTCCGATGCCGCGGTCAAGAACCTGCTCGCCGCGCTGCTGGAGAAGCGCGGCGAAGGTGCAGCGGCGAGCTGGGTCGAACCGGACGCCGAAGTGCGCGCCGCGGCCGCGGCCTCGATGCGCGCGATCGATCGCCGCATCGGCCTGGCGCAGACCGCCGGCACGCTGTTCTCCGGCCTGTCGCTCGGCTCCATCCTGCTGCTCGCCGCGCTCGGCCTGGCGATCACCTATGGCGTGATGGGCGTCATCAACATGGCGCACGGCGAGCTGCTGATGGTGGGCGCCTACGCCACCTTCCTGGTGCAGGGCGTGTTCCGCGCCCATTTCCCCGAATATCTGGACTTCTACGTGCTCGCCGCGATCCCGGCGGCCTTCCTCGCTGCGGCCTTGGTCGGCATCGCCATGGAGCGCCTGGTGCTGCGCCACCTCTACGGCCGCCCGCTGGAGAGCCTGCTCGCCACCTGGGGCCTGTCGCTGGTGCTGATCCAGGCCGCGCGCGTGCTCTTCGGCCCGCAGAACCTGGAGCTCGCCAACCCGTCATGGATGTCGGGCGGCGTCAAGCTCGCCGGCGGCGTGGTGCTGCCCTACAACCGCATCGTCATCCTAGGCTTTGCCGCCTTCGTGCTGGTGCTGATCTGGCTGATGATGCAGAAGACGCGGCTGGGCATGTTCGTGCGCGCCGTCACCCAGAACCGGCCGATGGCGGGCTGCGTGGGCGTGCCCACCGCGCGGGTGGACACGCTGGCGTTCGCGATCGGCTCCGGCGTCGCCGGGCTGGGCGGGCTGGCGCTGTCGCAGATCGCCAACGTCGGCCCGGCCATGGGCACCGGCTACATCGTCGACGCCTTCATGGTGGTGGTGCTCGGCGGCGTCGGCCAGCTCGCCGGCGCGGTATGGGCGGCGCTCGGCCTGGGCATCGTCGCCAAGTTCCTCGAAGGCTGGGCGGGCGCGGTCGTGGCCAAGATCCTGGTGCTGGTCTTCATCATCGCCTTCATCCAGAAGCGTCCGCAGGGCATCTTCGCCCTCAAGGGCCGCTTCGCCGACAGCTGAGGCCGCCGCCATGCGCACGCCCTTCATCCTGAGACTGTTCCACAGCATGCCGCGCGGCGGCTGGATCGCGCTGGCGATCTTCGCCGCCGTGGCCTGGATCGGCGTGCCGGTCGCGCACCTCGCGCTGCCCGAGAGCCATCCGCTGCACGTCTCCGCCTACACCGTCAGCCTGCTCGGCAAGATCCTGTGCTACATGGTGGTCGCCGTCGCCATGGACCTGATCTGGGGCTACGCCGGCATCCTGTCGCTCGGCCACGGCCTCTTCTTCGCCCTCGGCGGCTACGCCTTCGGCATGTACCTGATGCGCCAGATCGGCCGCGACGGCAGCTACGGCGCCGAGCTGCCCGATTTCATGGTCTTCCTCGACTGGAAGGAATTGCCCTGGTACTGGGCGGGCTCGGATTCCCTGCTGTGGGCGCTGTTCCTGGTGGTCGCGCTGCCCGGGGTGGTGGCCTTCGTGTTCGGCTGGTTCGCCTTCCGCTCGCGCATCAAGGGGGTGTACTTTTCGATCATCACCCAGGCGCTGACCTACGCCGCGATGCTGCTGTTCTTCCGCAACGAGACCGGCTTCGGCGGCAACAACGGCTTCACCGACTTCAAGCGCATCCTCGGCCACGACATCACCTCG
The DNA here is from genome assembly GCF_000310185.1 of Thauera aminoaromatica S2. Lineage (GTDB taxonomy): Bacteria > Pseudomonadota > Gammaproteobacteria > Burkholderiales > Rhodocyclaceae > Thauera > Thauera aminoaromatica. The sequence goes on from NZ_AMXD01000242.1 coordinate 2,029, forward strand.
CCCGGCATGCGGGTGACGCTGTTCGCGCTCTCGGCGGCGCTGCTGATCGCCTGCCTGGTGCTCGGCCGCTACCTGGTGAGCTCGCGCTTCGGCCGCGTGCTGGCGGCGATCCGCGACGCCGAGAGCCGGGTCATGTTCATCGGCTACAACCCGCTGCACTACAAGCTCTTCATCTGGACGCTGTCGGCGATGCTGTGCGGGCTGGCGGGCGCCTTGTACGTGCCCCAGGTCGGCATCATCAACCCCTCGGAGATGTCGCCGGCGAACTCGATCGAGATCGCGGTGTGGGTGGCGGTGGGCGGGCGCGGCACGCTGGTGGGCGCAGTGCTCGGCGCCGGCATCGTGAACCTCGCCAAGAGCGTGTTCACCGTCTACCTGCCGGAATACTGGCCCTTCGTGCTCGGCTTCCTGTTCATCGTCGTCACCCTCTACCTGCCCGACGGCGTGGTCGGCCTGTGGCGCAAGCTGCGCGCGCGCCGCGCCGCCGCGCGCCTGGACGACACCCGCAGCGCCGCCACGCCTGCGCCGGGCGCAGCCGCGGCGGCCCCGGG
>NZ_AMXD01000243.1 GCF_000310185.1 Thauera aminoaromatica S2
ACTGTTGACGCGCACTGAAAACTACCCAGATTTCGCGGGGTCTGCGCGCTGAAAAGTACCCAGGTGATTAACCTCCGCCGCTTCCGTCGAGGAGCGGGGAACCGAGGAGATGATCACCATGAATCTGCTGGGGAAGGTCAGAAGGCTGTACTACCGGGAGGGGCTCACGCTCTCGGAGATCGAGCGTCGCACGGGGCTGACGCGCAAGACGATCCGCAAGTGGCTGAAGGCGCCTGAAGGGGTTGACCCGAAGTACCAGCGCAGGGTCGGCGACACCAAGATCGCGCCGTACGCGGCGCAGCTGGTCAAGATGTTGGAGACCGATGCGCGGCGACCGCAACGGGACCGGCGCACGGCGCTGAAGTTGTTTGGGCAGTTGCAGGTGCAGGGGTTCGACGGCGATTACAGCCGCGTCACCGAGTTCATCCGGCGCTGGAAGGCCGAAGGCGGTGCATCGGTCGCGAAGGCCTTCGTTCCGCTGCAGTTCGAGCCGGGAGAGGGGCGCACCAGTTCGACTGGAGCGAGGAGCATCTGGTCATCGGTGGGGTGTGGCGCAAGGTGCTCGTGGCGCACCTGAAGCTGTGCTACAGCCGTGCCTTTGTCGTGCAGGCGTATCCGACGCAGAGCCACGAGATGCTGTTCGATGCGCACGCGCGGGCGTTTGCCGCGCTCGGCGGCGTAGCCCGGCGCGGGATCTACGACAACATGAAGACCGCCGTCGACCGGGTGAAGAAAGGCAAGGCGCGGGTGGTCAATACACGCTTTGCGGCGATGGCCTCGCACTACCTGTTCGAGCCGGACTTCTGCAACGTCGCCAGCGGTTGGGAGAAAGGCGTCGTCGAGAAGAACGTGCAGGACAGCCGACGGCGGATCTGGCAGGAGGCGGCCGAGACGCGCTTTGGTTCCTTCACCGAGCTGAACCTGTGGTTGCTGGCGAAGTGTCGCAGCCTGTGGCATGAGCTCAAGCATCCGGAGTACGACCTCAGCCTGGCGGAAATGCTCGAGCAGGAGCAGCCCAGCCTGATGCCGATGATCACGCCCTTCGACGGCTACGTGGAGACGCTCGGCAAGGTGTCGAGCACCTGCCTGGTCACGTTCGAGCGCTGCCGCTATTCGGCGCCGTGCGAGTTGGTGGGGCAGATGGTCGGCATCCGGGTGTATCCCGAGCAGATCGAGCTCGTCGCGCACGACACCGTCGTGGCCCGTCACGTGCGCAGCTTCACGCGCAACGAAGCGCGCTACGACTGGCAGCACTATCTGCCGCTGATCGAGCGCAAGCCCGGTGCGCTCAGGAACGGCGCACCCTTCGCCGACATGCCCGCGCCACTGCAGACGCTGCGCGCACTGCTGCTCAAGCGCGAAGGCGGAGATCGGGTCATGGCGAAGGTGCTCGCCGCCGTGCCTCAGCATGGCCTGGGGGCGGTCATCGTGGCGGTGGAGTTGGCGCTCGAAGCGGGCCGCCCCAGCCCCGAGCACATCGAGAACGTGCTCAATCGCCTGAAGTCGGCCCCTGCCACGCCGACCGTCGACACGGTACTGACCCTGAGCGAAACACCGGTGGCGGACCCGCAGCGTTACGACCGGCTGCGTGCGGAGGTGAGCCATGCGTGATGTGCTTGCCGAACTGAAAGCCCTGCGCCTGTACGGGATGGCCGACGCCTGGGCGGAGCTGGTGTCCACGAGTGATCTCGGGTGTCAGAGTTCGGGTTGGCTGCTCGAGCACCTGCTCGAGGCCGAGCATACCGACCGTCACCTGCGCTCGATCCGCTATCAACTGCAGGCGGCCCGCTTCCCGGTGCATCGGGATCTGGCCGGGTTCGACTTCGAGCAGTCGAAGGTGGAGCGGGCGTTGATTCAGGAACTCGCCACACTCGACTTCACCGCGCAGGCTCACAACGTCGTCTTCATCGGTGGCACCGGCACAGGCAAGTCGCATTTGGCCACGGCCCTGGGGGTGTCGGGGATCACCCAGCACGGCAAGCGGGTGCGGTTTTACTCGACCGTTGATCTGGTCAATCTGCTCGAGCAGGAGAAGGCGGCCGGCAAAGCCGGCAAGCTCGCCTTCTCGCTGCTGCGCATGGACCTGGTGATTCTCGATGAGCTGGGTTACCTGCCGTTCAGCCAGAGCGGCGGAGCGCTGCTGTTCCATCTGCTCTCGAAGCTGTACGAGCACACCAGCGTGATGATCACGACCAACCTGAGCTTCGGTGAATGGGCCAGCGTGTTCGGCGACGCAAAGATGACCACGGCACTGCTCGACCGGCTCACCCATCACTGCCATATCGTCGAGACCGGGAACGAGTCCTATCGCTTCCGTCAGAGCTCGGCCAGCGCGCGGTCGCGGATCAAGGACCGCGAGCAGCGCAAGCGCGGCCCCCTCACCGAGGACGAGCCGTTCTGATCCCGGCGCCCGCGCAGAGAAGCCCGCTTCGGGCTACGCCCTTCGCGGGCTTCTCTGCGCACACTCACGAACGGTAACTCGACTAAACTGAAAAGCAGTTGCTGCATGACGGGCAACTAAAGTGCCTGGGTAAAATTCAACGCGCACCGCTGGGTAGTTTTAGACGCGCGCCGACA
>NZ_AMXD01000244.1 GCF_000310185.1 Thauera aminoaromatica S2
GCGAGCGGCGGTCGTCGTGGCTGCGCTCGCTGCGCGAAGGATGGCCGTCGCGGCTGAAGCCGCCGCCGCTGCGGCGCGCGTCGCCGCCGGGGCGGCCGTAGCTGCTGCCAGAGGGCTTGGCGCCGCTGCCGAAGCGGCGACCGCTGTTGCCGCCCGGGCGCGGGCCGGCCGGCTTGCGCGGCGAGGGCTCCATGCCGGGGATGGTGTGCACCGCGAGGCGGTCGCCGGTGAAGCGCTCGATCGCGCGGATGAGGCCGGTCTCGCGCGGGCCGGAGAGCGTGATCGCGATGCCGTCGCGGCCGGCGCGGCCGGTACGGCCGATGCGGTGCACGTAGTCCTCGGCCTGGCGCGGCGGGTCGAAGTTGATCACATGACTGATGCCGGCGACGTCGATGCCACGCGCGGCGACGTCGGTCGCCACCAGCACGCCGATGCGGCCCTGGCGCAGGCGGTCGAGGGTGCGGTTGCGCTGGGTCTGGTGCATGTCGCCATGCAGCGCGGCGGCGGAGATGCCCTTTTCCTGCAGCGCGAGCGAGAGCTCGTCGGCGCTGCGCTTGGTGGCGGTGAACACCACCGCCTGGTTCATCCCGTCCTCGCCGAGCAGGGCGTGGAGCAGGCGGCTCTTGTGGCCGAGGTCGTCGGCGAACATCAGGCGCTGCTCGATCTGGCCGCGGTCTTCCTGGGCGACCTCGATCTCGATGCGCTCGGCGTCGCGCGTCATGCGCGTCGCCATGCTGCCCACCACACCGTCGAGCGTGGCCGAGAACAGCAGGGTCTGGCGCTTGGCCGGGGTGGCGGCGACGATGGCGTCGATGTCCTCGGCGAAGCCCATGTCGAGCATGCGGTCGGCCTCGTCGAGGATCAGCACCTCGACGTCCGACAGCTTGATCTTGCGGCGGGTCAGGTGGTCGAGCAGGCGGCCCGGGGTGGCGACGACGACGTCGCACTGGCGCTGCAGCTGCTTGATCTGCGCGAACATCGGCGCGCCACCGACCAGGCAGGCGGTGTTGAGCCAGCGCAGGGCCTTGCCGTAGGTCTGCACCGCCTTCTCGACCTGCTGGGCGAGCTCGCGGGTGGGGGTCAGCACCAGCACGCGCGGACCGCTGCCGGGCGCCGGACGGCGGTCGATGATCCTGTTCAGGGCGGGCAGGGTGAAGGCGGCGGTCTTGCCGCTGCCAGTGTGGCTGGAGACGAGCAGGTCGCGGCCGGCGATCGCCGCCGGGATGGCGCGCTGCTGCACCGGGGTCGGGGTGGTGTAGCCGGTGCTGGCGACGGCCTTGAGGAGTTCTTCGGCGAGGCCGAGGTTTTCGAAGTTCATGCTTCTTCCTGTCTTGCTGCCCGCCGCGCGGGAATGGGCGGGCGGAGCGATCCGGACCCGCCGCAGGCGGGCCGCAATGACATCACGCCGTGCCGTGCCTGCGGACAGGAACGGCACGAGACGTCGCAAGGGCGACGGGACGCGCGATGGGCGTGGCCGGTCGATCCGGTGGCGCATGGACGCCTGGAAAGACCGCGCATCGGCACCAACCGGTTGTCACGATGCCAGACGATCGGAAGAACGAATGGAAAACCCGACGGAGTGTCGGCGACGGGAGGTCGGAGGCGATGGGGCTGTGGTTACAGTCCCTCGGGCCGCTCCGGCTCGCGTCCCTCGACGCGTCGGTATTGCTCTCGGCCCTGTTGCTGCATTGCACAACGACAGGCAGTATACCGGTTGGACGGCAGGCTGTCGCGGTTTATTTTGCACGGCCCGCCTTGGACACGGCGCCGGAATGCAAGCGGGCCCGCTCCGGCAGCAGCCGGAACGGGCCCGCAGGCCACGGCGCCGAGGGCGCCGTCGGTGTGCGCTTACTTGTTGACCGAGGCCTTCAGCGTGGCGCCGGCGGTGAACTTGGGCACGCTCGACGCGGCGATCTCGATGGTGGCGCCGGTCTGCGGGTTGCGGCCGGTGCGGGCGGCGCGCTGCGAAACCTCGAAGGAGCCGAAACCGGTGAAGGCCACCTTTTCGCCCTTGGCGAGCTGCTCGGCGATGATGTCGAGCACGGCGGACAGCGCGCGGTCGGCCTGGGCGCGGTGCACATCCAGACGGTCGGCCAGGGCTTCGACGAATTCACCTTTATTCATGCTTTTCCTCGATTGGTGTGTGAGTGGGAGTTCCGGAAAGTCCGGTCTACGCGGCGGATTCTAGCACTGTCGCGGATCCTGGGGCGTGCGCAGCATTGCACGCTCGCCCTTCTTCCTCCCCGTGGCGGGCGGCCTCGATGCACATCCGTCCACGCGAACAACAAACTTCCCCGATGCGGGTATTCTCCAGCTTGATTCAAGAATGCATACGAGCGACGACATGAGCACACAGGACAGCACCGGCGAGGATCCGATCCGGGTTCTCGCCACCCATGCCGCGGGTCAGGTCCTTGCGGTGTCGCTGCACATCCCCGACCGCGCCTGGATGGGCGGCGCGGTGATCGGCATGGCGCCCGCGGAGGGCGTGGAGCATCTGCGCCGCCACGCCAGCCACAGCCCGCAGGCCCACGCTCACGCCCTCGCGCACGCCTGCGCGGCGGCCGCGGGCGAGC
>NZ_AMXD01000245.1 GCF_000310185.1 Thauera aminoaromatica S2
CGGGGCGCGCGCTCATCCGCGCGGCGCGCCCGCGGCGGCGGCGGGCAGGTCGCGGGCGGCCTCGGCCAGCTCGTCGCGGGTGTTGACGTTGCGGAAGGCGGCCTCCTCGTCGTCGAAGGCGACCTCGACCACCTTCAGGCTGCCGTACCAGCGGTCGATCTTGCGTCCGCCGGCGGCGAGGAAGGCGCCGAGGTGATCGGCGAGATCGCGCCGGCACAGGCAGAACACCGGGTGCGGCTGCCCGAAGGTCTTGGCGACGGCGAGCTGGGCGTCGGCGCCGTGGAGGGCGGCGGCCAGGCGCTCGACCAGGTCCGCGGGCAGGAACGGGGAGTCGCAGGGCGCGGTGACGACGAAGGGATGCTGCGCGCGCAGGAGCCCGGCATGGAGCCCCGCGAGCGGGCCGGCGAAGCCGCCGATGTCGTCGCCGAACACCGGATGGCCGAAGGCCTGCCAGGCCGGAAGGTTCTGGTTGGCGTTGATGAGCAGCGCGTCGACCTGGGGGGCGAGGCGCTCGAGCGCGTGTGCCGCCATCGGCCGCCCGGCGAGCTCGACCAGGCCCTTGTCCACACCGCCCATGCGGCTGCCCTGGCCGCCAGCGAGCAGGATCCCGGTGATGCGGCGGTCGGCGGGGCGGGGGGCTGGGGAGGGAGGCATGGTGGGAGCTCGTCGTGCGTGGGAGGGGGTGGCGTTTCAGTCGCGCTCGAAGCGGTCGGCGCCGGAGAACAGCAGGTAGTGCTTGCCCTGGGCGCGGCCGATCATGGTGAGGCCGATCTTCTGCGCGATCTGCCAGCCCATGTGGGTGAGGCCGGAGCGCGAGACGAGGAAGGGAATGCCCATCTGCGCGGTCTTGATCACCATCTCGGAGGTGAGCCGGCCGGTGGTGTAGAAGATCTTGTCGCTGCCATCGAGCCCGTCGAGCCACATCTGGCCGGCGATCGCGTCCACCGCGTTGTGGCGGCCGACGTCCTCGAAGAACATCAGGATCTCGCAGCCGCCGGGCGTGGCCCTGGCGAGCGCGCAGCCGTGCACCGCGCCGGCCTGCTTGTAGATGGACTCGTGGTGGCGCACCGCGTCCATCAGGGCGTAGAGGGTGGATTGCCGCAGCTGGCGATCGTGCGGCAGGCGGATCTGGTCGATCTCGTCCATGAGTCCGCCGAACACCGTGCCCTGGCCGCAGCCGGTCGTGACCGTGCGGCTGCCGAGCTTGCGCTCGGCGTCCTGCATGCCGGCGCGCGTGGTGATCGCGACCGCGTCGGTATCCCAGTCCACCTGCACCGCGGCGATCTCGTCCAGGCTGCGCACCAGGCGCTGGTTGCGCAGCCAGCCGATGGCGAGCGCCTCGGGGGCGGCGCCGAGCGTCATCAGGGTGACGATCTCGCGCTTGTCGACGTAGAGCGTGAGCGGATGCTCGCCGGCGATCGAGGTCGGCACCGTGTCGCCGCGTTCATCGACCGCGGGGATCTCGATGGTGAGTGGACGGCGGGCCTGGCTCAGCAGGGGACGGTGGGGAGGGGTCATCGGGGCGGGGCCGGGGATGCGCGAGCAGGCGATTGTAGCCGCAAGTCCGGCGGGGCATGGGCGGAGTCGCGGCTCCAATCCGGCCGTGCGGTCGCTGCGGTGATCCGCCCTCGGGACCACGGTGGCGCGCGCCGCCTGCACTCGCGGCCTCGCCCCGACACGGAATTCGCTACCGCGGATCGCGACTCACGTGGCGATTCCCGCACGCGCGGCGGTCGGACATTGTGGGAGCGACGCGAGTCGCGATTTCCGCAAGCGCGGCGGTCGCATTGTGGGAGCGACGCAAGTCGCGATTTCCGCAAGCGCGGCGGTTGCATTGTGGGAGCGACGCGAGTCGCGATCGCGGCGCCTGAGGTCCGTGCCGCGGGTTTCCACGCTCGCGCACGGCGCGGCGGGCGCTTATGCTAAGAAAGACATGGACCTTCCTTTGCGGGTGCAGCACGATGAAAGAATTCCCCATCGCGGTGATCATGGAGCGCCGCCGCCTGAACAACCCCTGGGTCGATGCCGCCTGGGAGGCGGTGGGGGTCGTGCCGGCCTTCGACGACGCCGCGCCGGCGCCACGGCGCATCGTCGACGAGCCCGAGCGCAGCCAGTGGCGCTGCGGGGGCTTCGCGCTCGAGCTTTTCCGCGACGAGGCGGAGAACTACTTCGCCAACCTCACCGCGCCCATCCCCAAGGTCTTCGTGCTGTGGCGCATGGACGGCGAGCTCGCCCGGCCGGCGACGGTCTCGGTGAGCTATGGCGAGGCCGCGCGCTGGCTGGACTCGGGCGAGCAGGTCGATGGCGTGGCGATGCCGCGCGAGATTGCCGACTGGGTGGGGGATTTCGTGAACACGCATTACCAGCCGGAGCCGAAGAAGAAGGTCAAGCGCAACGATCCGCTCGGGCTGGACCGGAGACGGACGTGAGCCGCGGCTTTCTCTCGCGCTGGTCGCGGCGCAAGCTCGCCGCGGTAGCGCAGGCCGAGGCTGCAGCGCAGCCGGCGGGCGCTCCGCCCGCGCCGCTGCGCACGCACGCAGCGGATCCGCTGCCGCTCGCGCCG
>NZ_AMXD01000246.1 GCF_000310185.1 Thauera aminoaromatica S2
GCGCAGACCGCGCGCGGCCGCCGACGGGTGGATGCCGAGCGCCGCCTGCGCGCCTTCGGCCGCCGTAACCGGGTGCGGGTCGCCCTGCTGCGCGCGCCCGGCATCTACGCCGCCGACCGTCTGCCGCTCGAGCGCCTGCGTCGCGGCGATCCGGTGCTCGCCGCCGACGAGGATGTGCACACCAACCACATCCACGCCGAGGACCTCGCCCGCATCGCCTGCCTGGCGCTGTTCCGTGCCGGGCCGGGGCGGGCCTACAACGCCAGCGACGACTCCGGCCTGCGCATGGGCGAGTACTTCGACGCGGTCGCCGAGCGTTTCGGCCTGGCGCGCCCGCCACGCATGGCACGAGCCGAGATCGTCCGCCACCTGTCGCCGCTCGCGCTGTCCTTCATGAGCGAGTCGCGCCGCCTCGACAACCGCCGGCTGAAGCGGGAACTGCGCCTGCACCTGCGCTATCCGACGGTGGCCGACGGCTTGCGCGCCGCGACCGTTCCCGTCTGAACCGCGGCGCTTTGCCGCGCCGCGGGTGAACTTCCCCGATCGAACCTGGAGCCCTTCCCGCATGCTGACCCTCAAGGCCTTTCACATCGTCTTCGTCGTGAGCTGGTTCGCAGGCCTGTTCTACCTGCCACGCCTCTTCGTCAATCACGCCATGGTCGAGGACGCCGCCACCCGCGAGCGCCTGGCGATGATGGAGATGAAGCTCTACCGCTTCATGACGCCGCTCGGCATCCTCGCCGTGGGCCTCGGCCTGTGGCTGTGGTTCGGCTACGGCTTCGCCGGCGGCTGGCTGCACGTGAAGACCCTGCTGGTGGTGTTCCTGATCGCCTACCATCTGTATTGCGGCCGCCTGATGCGCGCCTTCGCCGAGGGACGCAACACGCGCAGCCACGTGTGGTACCGCTATTTCAACGAGATCCCGGTGCTGGTGCTGTTCGTGGTGGTGTTCCTCGTGGTCTTGAAGCCCTTCTGAACATGGTCGCGAAACGGATCGGGGGCGGCGGGGACGACGTGCAGATGGCGCACGGCGTGCGGGGCGACGAGGCGAAGGCGCTCGCGCAAGGTGGAGTCGGGCGCGCCGAGCCCGCGCGCCCGGTGGAGCTCGCCGACTACCAGTGGCCTGCGCACTCGGTGCTGGTGGTCGACGACGAGGAGGGCATGCGCAATTTCCTCGAGCGCACGCTCGCGCGCCGCTGCGGCATGGTGCAGTCGGCCGCCGATGCCGAGCACGCCGCGGTGCTGATGGCGCGTCTGCATTTCGACCTGCTGGTCCTCGACATCGCCCTGCCTGGCAAGTCGGGGATCGAGTGGCTGCACGAGCTGCGCGAGAATGGTTATGCTGGCGACGTGATCCTGATCACCGCCTTCGCCGACATGGAGACCGCGATCGACGCGCTGCGCGGCGGCGCCTCGGACTTCATCCTCAAGCCCTTCCGCGTCGACCAGATCCTCAACTCGATCAAGCGCTGCTTCGAGCGTGCCGGCCTGGCGCGCGAGAACTTCGTGCTGCGCCGCGAGCTCGCCGGCCTGGGCGCCGAGCCCACCGGGCTGATCGGCCACTCGCCCGCGATGGAGCAGCTGCGCGCGCTGGTGCGCCGCGTCGGGCAGATGCCGAGCACGGTGCTGCTGCTGGGCGAATCCGGTACCGGCAAGGAGGTGGTGGCGCGCGCGTTGCACCAGACCAGCCCGCGCGCGCAGCGCCCCTTCGTGCCGCTCAACTGCGCGGCGATCGCCTCCGAGCTGATCGAGAGCGAGCTCTTCGGCCACGTCAAGGGCGCCTTCACCGGCGCCACCGAGAACCGCAACGGCCTGTTCTACTACGCCCACGGCGGCACGCTCTTCCTCGACGAGATCAGCGAGCTGCCGCTGGCGATGCAGACCCGGCTGCTGCGGGTACTCGAGGAGCGCAAGCTGCGCCCGGTCGGTTCCGAGCGCGAGCTGCCGGTGGATGTACGCATCATCGCCGCCTCCAACCGCGACCTCGCCGCCGAGGTGCGCGCCGGACGCTTCCGCGAGGACCTCTACTACCGCCTCGCGGTGGTGGACATCGGCCTGCCGCCGCTGCGCGACCGTACCGAGGACATCCCCGAGCTGATGCGCCACTTCATGCAGCAGTTTTCCGTCCAGCTCGGCGTGCCGCCGCTGCCGCTCTCGCACGAGGTGGTGAGCCGGCTCGCCGGCTACACCTGGCCTGGCAACGTGCGCGAACTGCGCAACTACATCGAGCGCTCGCTGATTCTCGGCCACTTCCCGGCGCAGCCGAGCGCCGCACCGACCGCCGCGCCGACGCCGGCGGGCGAGCTGGAGTCGAGCCTGGCCGAGGTCGAGCGCCGCCACATCGAGCGTGTGACCGCCGCCTGCGAGGGCAACAAGACCGAGGCCGCGCGCCGGCTGGGCGTGTCGCGCAAGACCCTGGAGCGCAAGTTCGCCGAGTGGGCGCTCGAGGACGCCGCGGCCGCGCGTGCGGAGCGGCGGGCCTGAGCGTGGCGGGGGTCGGGGCGAGCAGGCCGC
>NZ_AMXD01000247.1 GCF_000310185.1 Thauera aminoaromatica S2
GTTTTGCTAAGCTGATGGTTTAGTCGTGCAGGCTCTTCCGTGTTCGCTCGCCACTACTTACGGAATCTCGGTTGATTTCTTTTCCTCGAGCTACTTAGATGTTTCAGTTCGCTCGGTTCGCCTCTACACACCTATGTATTCAGTGTGAGATGACCCTTGCGGGCCGGGTTTCCCCATTCGGACATCGTGGGATCAATGCTCTATTGCCAGCTCCCCCACGCTTTTCGCAGGCTTACACGTCCTTCATCGCCTGTGATCGCCAAGGCATCCACCACATGCACTTAGTCGCTTGATCCTATAACCTTGGACCCTCTTCGATGTTGCCATCCCGAAGGCCCGCGTACAGGAACGAACTCGTTTGTGCGATCCAGCCTGCGCTGACAAGCTCAGCCTGGATCGATGCAATCACACAACTTGCAGTACGCACCGGCTCGGTACGTACTACACTTCTTCCACTTTGTTAAAGAGCAAACCTCTACGCGCGACAGCCGAAGCTGCCGACCAAGAAGTAAGAGATGACGACGCCACGATCTTCGAGCGCCATCGACATCTCTTACTTCTCGAACCTGTTGCTTGGACAGTCCTGGTGGAGCTGGTCGGGATCGAACCGACGACCTACGGCTTGCAAAGCCGCCGCTCTCCCAGCTGAGCTACAGCCCCCCTGTCTCGAGCAACCCTTGATTGGTGGGTCTGGTTGGGTTCGAACCAACGACCCCCGCCTTATCAAGACGGTGCTCTAACCAGCTGAGCTACAGACCCTCATCCGAGGCTCTTCTCGCCTGAACAACCGATAAGTTGTGGATACTTGGCCATCATGGCCTGATCTCTTGAAAGGAGGTGATCCAGCCGCACCTTCCGATACGGCTACCTTGTTACGACTTCACCCCAGTCATGAATCTCACCGTGGTAAGCGCCCTCCCGAAGGTTAAGCTACCTACTTCTGGTGAAACCCACTCCCATGGTGTGACGGGCGGTGTGTACAAGACCCGGGAACGTATTCACCGCAGCATGCTGATCTGCGATTACTAGCGATTCCGACTTCACGTAGTCGAGTTGCAGACTACGATCCGGACTACGATCGGCTTTAAGGGATTGGCTCCACCTCGCGGCTTGGCAACCCTCTGTACCGACCATTGTATGACGTGTGAAGCCCTACCCATAAGGGCCATGAGGACTTGACGTCATCCCCACCTTCCTCCGGTTTGTCACCGGCAGTCTCACTAGAGTGCCCAACCAAATGATGGCAACTAGTGACAAGGGTTGCGCTCGTTGCGGGACTTAACCCAACATCTCACGACACGAGCTGACGACAGCCATGCAGCACCTGTGTTCTGGCTCCCGAAGGCACCCTCGCCTCTCAGCAAGGTTCCAGACATGTCAAGGGTAGGTAAGGTTTTTCGCGTTGCATCGAATTAATCCACATCATCCACCGCTTGTGCGGGTCCCCGTCAATTCCTTTGAGTTTTAACCTTGCGGCCGTACTCCCCAGGCGGTCGACTTCACGCGTTAGCTGCGTCACTCAGTGCATTGCTGCTCCGAACGACTAGTCGACATCGTTTAGGGCGTGGACTACCAGGGTATCTAATCCTGTTTGCTCCCCACGCTTTCGTGCATGAGCGTCAGTACAGGCCCAGGGGGCTGCCTTCGCCATCGGTGTTCCTCCTGATCTCTACGCATTTCACTGCTACACCAGGAATTCCACCCCCCTCTGCCGTACTCTAGCCTTGCAGTCACAAACGCAGTTCCCAGGTTAAGCCCGGGGATTTCACATCTGTCTTACAAAACCGCCTGCGCACGCTTTACGCCCAGTAATTCCGATTAACGCTCGCACCCTACGTATTACCGCGGCTGCTGGCACGTAGTTAGCCGGTGCTTCTTAGTCCGGTACCGTCATCCATGGCCTATGTTAGAGACCACGATTTCTTCCCGGCCGAAAGAGCTTTACAACCCGAAGGCCTTCTTCACTCACGCGGCATGGCTGGATCAGGCTTGCGCCCATTGTCCAAAATTCCCCACTGCTGCCTCCCGTAGGAGTCTGGGCCGTGTCTCAGTCCCAGTGTGGCGGATCATCCTCTCAGACCCGCTACGGATCGTCGCCTAGGTGAGCCTTTACCTCACCTACTAGCTAATCCGACATCGGCCGCTCCAATCGCGCGAGGTTCCGAAGAATCCCCCGCTTTCCCCCTCAGGGCGTATGCGGTATTAGCGTAGCTTTCGCTACGTTATCCCCCACGACATGGGCACGTTCCGATGCATTACTCACCCGTTCGCCACTCGCCGGCAGGCCGAAGCCCCCGCTGCCGTTCGACTTGCATGTGTAAAGCATGCCGCCAGCGTTCAATCTGAGCCAGGATCAAACTCTTAAGTTCAATCCAGCAAAGTACTCAAAATACTGACTTACATCAGCATGAGCACCAATCATTGTGATACCTATGCGACCAAAGTCGCCGACCACAACAACCAAGCACCCACACTTATCGGTTGTCCAAGTTTTTAAAGA
>NZ_AMXD01000248.1 GCF_000310185.1 Thauera aminoaromatica S2
TGCCCAGCGTCAATTACCTTGGCCGGTCGACGTCAATTATCCTGGCCGGTGGAAGCGAGGCATGAGGGGTTCAGCCTTTCGGCTTTGAGGTGTTGAGGGTGCGTTGCTCAGAAGGGGCGAGCCCCTTCTGAGCAACGCGGCGGCGGAAGCTTTCCACGTTCATCTCGAAGAGCGTGGCGTGATGCACGAGCCGGTCGACGGTGGCCAGCGTCATGGCCGGTTCGGCAAAGACGTGGCCCCACTCCGAGAACGGCTGATTCGCAGTGATGGCCAGGCTTCTGCGCTCGTAGCGCTCGGCGATGAGCTCGAAGAGCACCGAGGTCTCGCCCTGGTCGCGGCGGACGTAGCTGAAGTCGTCGCAGATCAGCAGGTCGAAGCGGTCGAGTTTGGCCAGCTCGGCCGGCAAGCGCAGATCGCGCCGGGCGGCCTGCAGGCGCTGCACCAGATCGCTCGTGCGGGTGAAGAGCACGCGGTAGCCACGTTCGATGAGGGCGTGGCCGATACTGGCGATCAGGTGCGTCTTGCCAACACCCGGTGGTCCGAAGAGCAGGATGTTCGCGCCTTGTTCGAGCCAGCTGTCGCCCTCGGCCAGCGCGGTGACGTGCGCCTTGGAGACCGTCGGCACGGCCGTGAAGTCGAAGGCCGACAGGCGCTTGTCCGGCGGCAAGGCGGACTCGGCTCGATGGCGGTCGATGCGGCGCGTCTCGCGCTCGTGCATCTCGTGCTCGCACAGGGCGGCCAGAAACCGCTCGGCCGGCCAGCCTTCGCGGTTCGACTGCTCGGCCAGCGCCGACCACAGCCGCTTGATGGTGGGCAGCCGCAGCTCGGTGAGCATCATGGGCAGCGTCGCCGTCTCGATGACGCTCATGCCGCCACCTCGTACAGCGTGTCGTAGACCGACAGCGCGGGCAACGACACAGTGACCGCCGGCATGGGCGTCTGGCGCGGCGCAAAGCGCGCCTCGAGTCCTTCGAGATCGGGCAAGGTGCCCGCCTGCAGCAAACCCCCGAGGATCTGCGCGAGTTGGACCTCGCACGCGCCGCGTGCGGCCAGATCAAGCAGCCCCACCATGAGCTTGCAGGCCTGGCGCTCGGGCAAGGTCTCGACCAAGCGCTCCCAGGTCTGCCGGTACTCGGCGCGGGGGAACATGTCGTCGCGCAGCGCCCAACGGGCAAAGGCGCCGGGTTTGCGCTTGAGCGCGGGCAGCAAGTGCCGGTAGTCGAGCTGCTTGCCGCGCCGCTTGCCTGCCGGCACCGCTCCGCGCGCGCTCTCGAACACGCACACCCCGCCCAGCCAGCCCTCGAGGCGCTCGGGGTAGAGGCGAAACTGGAGCCGATGGCCGATCAGGCGCGAGGGCACGCTGTAGAGCACGCGGCGGATGCTGACGGTGCTGAACTTGGTCACGCGCGCCTCGATCTCCTCGTACTCGCTGGTCCGGCGCATGGGGAGCTCAGCGAGCTGGCTGCGCTCTTCGGCCAGCCGCGTCTGGATGCGCCGGTTCAGGCGTGTGACGACCTCTGCGACGAACCGCTGATAGTCGGCTGTGGTGGCGAACTCGCGGTGCCCACGCAGCAGCAGCGCCTGCTCGAGCGCGCCCTTGAGGCTGCCTTGGCGCGATTCAATGGCGCCGTTCTCGTGCGACTGGCCCAGATTGTTCCGGCTCGGACGCAGGCCATAGTGCCGGCACAGATCTTCGTAGCGGCGCGTGAGCGTTTCCGCTTCGGCCAGGTTGTTGAAGGCGGCCGACAGGCTGTCGGTACGGTGTTCTTCGGGCACCCCACCCAGGGCCCACAGGGCATTCTGCAGACCCTGCGCCAGGGCGGCGAAGCTCTCGCCGCCGCACACGAGTTCAGCATGGCGCCAGCCCGAGTACGCCAGCGCGAACTGGTATAGGCGATGCGCGAAGTGTTCGCCGCCCACCGTGATCCTGAGTTCGTCACACACGGTGAAGTCCGACAGCGCCAAACGGCCCGGCGGATTGGCTTGCGAGAAGAACACCTCCTTCTCGTGTCCGTGCTCGGCGCGCCACATGCGGATCCGCCGCTGCAGGGTGCGCAGCACCCCATCGCCGAACACCTCACCGTGACGGCGCTGCAACTCCTCGAGCAGGGTTCGGCCCTGCAGCCCGGGTTCGCGCTCGAGCAAGGGCACCAGCTCCTGCTCCCAGACGTCCGCCAACGGATCGGCGCGCGTCCGCCATGTCCTCGGTCCGCGCTGCGACGGCAACCCGTCAGCCTGCTCGATGCGCCGTGCTGAGCGCACGCTGATGCCCATCCGGGCCGCCGCGATCTGCTGCGTCGCCTGCCTTCTTGCTTCCTTGTATTTGCGCACTTGTTGGTCCGTGATCTTCTTGCCGGGCACCGAGCGCCTCCCAACGCCTGTCGTCAGAAGAGCACTCTATCCCTCGCTTCCGGACCTTCCCGGCTGCAGATCCAACCGGCCAGGATAGTTGTCGTCGACCGGTCAGGTTAATTGTCGCCGGCCA
>NZ_AMXD01000249.1 GCF_000310185.1 Thauera aminoaromatica S2
CCCCATCGCCCCCGAGCCGCTCGCCCTGCTGCAGCAAGCCATCGCCGCCGAGCCCGCCGCCATGGTGCGCGACGGCGGCGTGATCGCCCCCGGCTTTGACACCGAGCTCGACGAACTGCGCGGTATCCAGACCAATTGCGGCGAATTCCTCATGGCGCTGGAGACCCGCGAGCGCGAGCGCAGCGGCATCCCCGGGCTCAAGGTCGAGTTCAACAAGGTGCACGGCTTCTACATCGAGGTCAGCCGCGCCAACGCCGACAAGGTGCCCGACGACTACCGCCGCCGCCAGACGCTGAAGAACGCCGAGCGCTACATCACGCCCGAGCTCAAGGCCTTCGAGGACAAGGCGCTGTCGGCCAACGAGCGTGCGCTGGCGCGCGAGAAGACGCTCTACGACCAGGTGCTCGAGGTGCTCGCCGCCCACATCCCGGCGCTGCAGCGCATCGCGCGCGCGCTGGCCCTGCTCGACGGCCTCGCCGCGCTGGCCGAGGCCGCGCTGCGTTACGGCTACGTACAGCCACGCTTCCTGGAGACACCCGGGCTCACCATTACAGGCGGCCGCCATCCGGTGGTCGAGCGCCAGGTCGAGAGCTTCATCCGCAACGACGCCCGCCTGGCCGCCACGCGCCGCATGCTGATGATCACCGGCCCCAACATGGGCGGCAAATCGACCTTCATGCGCCAGGTCGCGCTGATCTGCCTGCTCGCCCATGTCGGCAGCTTCGTGCCGGCGGATGCCGTCGAGCTCGGCCCGCTCGACGCCATCTTCACTCGCATCGGCGCCTCCGACGACCTCGCCTCGGGGCGCTCGACCTTCATGGTCGAGATGACCGAGGCCGCCGCCATCCTGCACGGCGCCACCGAGCGCAGCCTGGTGCTGATGGACGAGATCGGCCGCGGCACCTCGACCTTCGACGGCCTCGCGCTCGCGTTCGCGATCGCCCGCCACCTGCTGGAGAAGTCGCGCGCGCTGACACTGTTCGCCACGCATTATTTCGAGCTCACCCGGCTCAACGCCGACTATCCCGAGTGCGCCAACGTGCATCTGGACGCGGTCGAGCACGGCCACCGCATCGTCTTCCTGCACGCGCTCGAGGAAGGCCCGGCGAGCCAGAGCTACGGCATCGAGGTCGCCGCGCTCGCCGGCATCCCGGCCGCGGTGATCCGCGACGCCAAGCGCCGGCTGCGCGCGCTGGAGAACCGCGAGATCGACGCCGGCCCGCAGGCCGACCTCTTCGCCGCCCTGCCCGAGCCGGAGGACGCGCCGCTGTCGCACCCGGTGCTCAGCGCGCTCGCCGACATCGACCCCGATGCACTGAGCCCGCGCGAGGCGCTGGAACGCCTCTACGCCCTCAAGCGCCTGGCCGGAGACCGCAACACATGAACCCGCCGATCGACATCTCCGAAGAAGCCGGCGTGCGCTACCTGCACTTCGGCTCCGACTGGATCCAGGGCGCGATGCGCATCCGCAAGCCGTACGCACTGGAACTCGCCTACACCCGCGAGATGATGGCCGGCCTGCTGCTGCGCGACGGCCTTGCCGCCGACGGCGGGCACTGGCCGCGCAAGGTGCTGATCATCGGCCTCGGCGCGGCCTCGCTGGCGCGCTTCGTGCATCACCACCTGCCGCAGGCCAGGATCCGCGTGGTCGAGATCGCTCCCGCGGTGGTGGCCGCGGCACGCCAGTTTTTCAAGCTGCCGACGGAGGATGCGCGCTTCTCGGTGCACCTCGGCTGCGGCGCCCAGTTCGTGCTCGAGCACGACGAGACCTGGGACTACGTGCTGGTCGATGGCTTCGACCGCAATGCGCGCGCCGGCGTGCTCGACACCGAGCCCTTCCACCAGGCCGTGCGTGCGCGCTTGTCGGCGCGCGGCATCATGGCGGTGAACCTCTTCGGCCGCGCGCGTGGCTACAAGGCCAGCCTGCAGCGCATCGTGCGCGCCTTCGATGACCGCGCGCTCGCCTTTCCGTCCTGCGACAGCGGCAACGTGGTCGCCTTCGGCGCGGCCGGCGAGCCGATCGAACGCAGCGTCGAGGAACTGCGCGAACGCGCCCGCCAGCTCAAGGCCGAGACCGGACTCGACCTCCTGCCTACAGTGACCCGCCTCGAAGCCGCGGGGGAACTCCCGGGCGGCGTGCTGCGCATGTGAGCCGCCCGCGCGCGACTTGCGTCGATCCGGCGCGCGTGCTCGAACGGCCCCATGGCCAGAACCCGGCAGCCCGCGTTATTGTCCACCCGATCGGATGTCCGTGCATCCGCAACCCGATAAGCTGCAAACCATGAACACTTTTCTGATCACCCTGCTCGTCGTCGGCCTCGTGATCCTGGCCATGGCGGTTGGCGTCCTTTTCGGGCGCAAGCCGATCTCCGGCAGCTGTGGCGGG
>NZ_AMXD01000250.1 GCF_000310185.1 Thauera aminoaromatica S2
CGAGCGGGCCGGGCCACGGCGCCAGCGCCCACAGCAGGATTGCCGCGCCCGCGACACCGCCGAGCAGCGCACGCGCGCCCGGTGCCGCCGCGCTGCGTGCGAGGGCACGCACGCAGGCCGACACCACGCGATGCAGTACCAGCACGACGAGGATACCGAGCGCGAGCGCGAGCAGGACCTTCGCGCCCGGACCGTCGCCGCCCATGTCGAGCACGGCGCCGAGGTGGGGCAGGTCCCAGTAGAGGTTGAGCGGGCGGCCGAACAGCGCGGGGACGGTCACCTGCACGTAGCGCAGCACGATCCACAGCGTGGCCAGCCCCGCGAGCACGCGCACGAGGCCGTGCGCTGCGTGTTTCCGCCAGGCGGCGAAGAGCACCAGTGCGGCGACGGCGAAGGCGAGCTCGATCGAGACGGCCGGCGTCGGCCGCGGCCACAGCGTCGGCCAGGCGTTGTCGAACACCAGCAAGGCGTCGAGCGCGAGCAGCGGCAGGAGCGTGCCGAGCACAAGATCACGCGCCCGTGCGCTCATGCGACCCCTCCGCCGCGTGCGGCAAAGCGCGGGCGCGCGGGTCGGCACCAGGGCGCGGGACACGGCGACGTCGGGCCGTGGCCGAGTGCGGCTATGATCCGGGACAGCCGATGCCCCCCGGGAGACCGACCGAAATGAACGCCAAGCCCGCGCTGCCCTGGTGGCAGGACCTGACCCCGAGCCGCATTGCCGGGCTCGCCCGCGCCGATGCGGTCGCGTTGCTGCCGCTCGCCGCGATCGAGCAGCACGGAGAGCACCTGCCGCTGTCGACCGACCTCGACATCGCCCTCGGCCTGCTCGAGGCGGCCGTGCCGAAGCTGCGCGCGGGCCTGCCGCTGTGCGTGCTGCCGCCGGTCGCGGTGGGGTGCAGCCTGGAACACACGGGCTTTGCCGGTACGCTCGCGCTCGACGCGAAGACCGCGCTGGCGAGCGTGGTGGAGATCGGTGCCTGCGTCGCGCGCGCCGGCTTGCGCCGCCTTGTGCTGTTCAACACCCATGGCGGCAACAAGGCGCTGGTGGACCTGGCCGCGCTCGAGCTGCGCGCCGCGCAGCGCATGCTGGTGGTGCGCGCGCATTCCTTCCGCTTCCCGCCGCCACCCGCCGCGCTGCCGGCGGACGAACTGCGCCACGGCCTGCATGGTGGCGCGCTGGAGACCGCGCTGATGATGCATCTGGCGCCGCACAAGGTGAGGCGCGATGCGGTCGATCGATTCGAGTCGCTGGGGGCGCGCATGGCGGCGGCGGGGCGACTGCTCGGCCCCGAGGGCGAGGCCGGCTTCGCCTGGATGGCGCAGGACCTTCATCCTTCGGGGGCCTGCGGCGATCCTCGCCTGGCGGACGCCGCGCTCGGGGCGCGCCTGGTGGAACACTTCGCGAGCCGTCTCGCGCGCATCGTCGAAGAGGCACACGACTTCGACCTCGAAGCGCTGGTGACGTGCGCACCGGCGCCGGAGCAGCGCTGAGCGGGCCGCATGGCCGGCCTGGAGGCCGCGCCTCAGGCGCGGTGCGCGGCGTCCGCGGCGGGCAGGCATGCGGGCTCGTCGTCGCCCGGCTCGCCCTGCTCGTTCAGCAGATCGTTGAGCCAGTGGCCGTGACGGCTGGCCTTGGTCCTGAGGTAGCGCTGGTTCTGCGCGGTGACCTCGCCGTAGATCGCGCGCCGGCCGACGACGTGGATGCCGGCTTTCTGCAGCGCGGCGACCTTGCTCGGGTTGTTGGTGAGCAGCAGGATGCGGTCGATGCCGAGCTCGTCGAGCATCTCGTGGGCGATGCGGAAGTCGCGCTCGTCCTTGGAGAAGCCGATCACCTGGTCGGCGTCGATCGTGTCCAGTCCCTCGTCCTGCAGGCCATAGGCGCGCAGCTTGTTGGCCAGGCCGATGCCGCGACCCTCCTGCGAGAGGTAGAGCAGCACGCCGCCGCCGAGCGCGTCGATCGCTGCCACGCCGCGGCGCAGCTGCTCGCCGCAGTCGCAACGCAGGCTGCCGAAGAGGTCACCGGTGAGGCAGGACGAGTGCAGGCGCACCGGGACGTCCTCGGGCCAGTTCGCGCGCTCTCCGATGACGATGGCGACGTGCTCGTGCACGCCGTCGGCTTCACGGAAGAGCACGAAGCGGCTGTTCTCGGCCTCGGCCAGCGGCACGCGCGCCTCGCTGATGCGGGCGAGCCGGCCGGGGCCGCTCTCGCACAGGCGCATGGCCTCGGCGGCATCGACCGCGAGCAGATCGCCGCTCGCCACCGTGGCCGCAACCGCAGCGGCGCGATCGGGCGCGACTTCGCACACCAGCGCCGCCGGCACCCGCTGGGCGCGCCCGAGCAGGCGCAGGGCGGCGCGC
>NZ_AMXD01000251.1 GCF_000310185.1 Thauera aminoaromatica S2
GTACGAGCAGGAGCAGGCGGGGAAGAAGTAAGACCTGCCGCAAGCCCGCAATCGAGGGCCCTCGGCGAGGCGCCGGCGGGAGCGACGCAAGTCGTGCTCGCGCCCCGATCGCGACTCGCGTCGCTCCCACAAGAAACCGACACGGATCCAGAAACCCCGCCAGGAGCGACGCAAGTCGCGATACGGCCCCCGGACCGGCACCGCAGCCGTCGAACCTCCCGCTCGCGACTCGCGTCGCTCCCAAAAGAAACCGACGCGGATCCCGAAACCCCGGTAGGAGCGACGCAAGTCGCGATACGGCCCCCGGACCGGCGCCGCAGCCGTCGAACCGCCCGCTCGCGACTCGCGTCGCGCCTACCGGCGATCGGCACGGCACGCCCAGGCGAGCGCATCCTCCAGGCGATCGTTGCCCCAGAACAACTCCTCACCGACACGGAAGCTCGGCGCCCCGAACAGGCCCAGTTCGGCTGCGCGCTCGGTCTGGCAGCGCAGCGCGAGCTTGTTGGCATCCGCCTGCGCGCGCGCCATCAGCTCCGCTGCGGGCAGGCCGAGCGCGCCGAGGATCTCGACGATCACCGCCTCCTCGCCGATCTCGCGGTCCTCGGCGAAATTCGCGCTCATCACCGCACGCGCGAAGGGCGCCACCCAGCCCTCCTCCACCCCCACCAGCGCCACCCGCGGGGCGAGCAGGCCGTTGCGCGGGAAGCGGCTGGGGTGGCGGAAGGGCAGGCCCTCCTTCTCCGCCAGACGTTCCAGGTCGCGCCACATGTAGCGCCCCTTGGGCGGGTAGATGTTGAAGGGCGAGTCGTTCCAGCCCAGCGCGAGGAACACCGGCCCGAGCAGGAAAGGCTTCCATTCGATGTCCACGCCGGTCGCGGCCGCTGCGCGCTCGATGCGCATCACCGACAGGTAGGAATAGGTGCTGGCGAACTCGAACCAGAACTCGACGACGGGTCGCGACATGGGGAGGCTCCTCGGAAGACGGTGGACGCCGTCACTATAGGCGATCGCCCCGCGCCCCGCCCCACCGCGGGGCGCCAAGCCCGCACGCGCAAGAGAGTGGAGTGCAGCCGGGCAGCCGGTCACGCTACGACCGGTTCGCCACCCAGATCCCGCTGCCGACGAGGAGGAGCGCGGCGTACACCGCCGGCGTGAGCGGCTCACCGAGGATCAGCCCGCCGGCGAGCACGCCCATCACCGGGGTCAGGAAGGAGAACGAGGACAGGCGCGTGGCCGGATACTCGCGCACCAGCCAGAACCAGGCCAGATACGACACGCCGGCGACGATCGCCGCCTGGAAGAAGAGGTTGGCCCACACCATGGGCGTGGGCGCGAACACGCCCGGCTCGCCCATCGCCAGCGAGAGCGGCGGCAGCACCAGCGCCGACACGCCGAGCTGGTAGAGCAGCGTCTTCTCGGCCGATGCGCGCGCCAGCGCGCTCGCCTTCACGGTCAGCGTGGTCGCCGCCCACAGCAGCGCGGCGCCGAGCAGCATGAGGTCGCCCACCCAGGCGCCCTCGGTGGCGGCGAAGAGGTTCTCGCCGAAGAGCGCGAGCACGCCGACGAAGGCGAGCGCCATGCCCATCCACTGCCGCCTCCGCATGTGCTCCTGCGGCAGCAGCCAGACCGCGCCGAGGGCGACGAAGAAGGGCGCGGTGTACAGGAAGATCACCCCGCGCGAGGCGCTGGTGTGCTGCAGGCCGAGGAAGATCATCGCGAACTCGCCGGCGAACAGCGCCCCGGCGAGCAGGCCGGGCGCGAGGCTGCGGTCGCGCTCGAAGAGCTTCACCCCACGCAGCAGCGCCCAAACGACGACGATCGCCGTGGCGCCGATCGAGCGCAGGCCGGCCTGCCACACCGGCGAGATGCCGGCGCTGGCAAGCTTGATGGCAACCTGCTGGAGGCCCCAGATCGAGCACAGCACCACCATGAGGCCGATGGCGAGACGGTCGAGTTCGGTCTTGTGCATGCGGGAGAGCCCGCACCAGGGCGCGGGCGGCGGTAGACGAAGGGCGCGATTATCGGCCGCCAGCCGCGGAAACGCGAGCCGGTTCGGCGCAGCTTATGCCCGCGAACTGGGTGGCGAGCATGTCGATCTCGTCACGCAGCTGGCGGCGTTGTGCTGCGCTGGACAATGCATGCAGTTCGGCGAGCAGCTCCAGCGTGCGTGCGCGGTTGTGGGCGACCGCCGCGCGATGCTGCGCGCTCCAGCGCGCCTCGCGCGGCGCCAGCGCCTGCGCCAGGCGGGGGGCGAAGGCGCCGG
>NZ_AMXD01000252.1 GCF_000310185.1 Thauera aminoaromatica S2
CCCCCCCCCTCACAATCGAGCCGCCGCCCGCGTTCCGCCTGCGGCCGGCCTCCAGCAACGACCCGCCCGCACCGATGCTCTCCATCTACAACACCCTGTCGCGCAGCAAGGAAGCCTTCACGCCCATCGAACCCGGCAAGGTCCGCATGTACGTCTGCGGCATGACGGTGTACGACTTCTGCCACCTCGGCCATGCGCGCGTGATGGTGGTGTTCGACATGGTGGCGCGCTGGCTGCGCGCGAGCGGGCTGGACGTGACCTACGTGCGCAACATCACCGACATCGACGACAAGATCATCCGCCGCGCGCAGGAGAACGGCGAGAGCATCCGCCAGCTCACCGACCGCTTCATCGCCGCGATGCACGAGGACGCCGACGCGCTCGGCGTGCTGCGCCCCGACCACGAGCCGCGCGCCACCGACTACGTCGCGCAGATGCAGTCGCTGATCTCGCGCCTGGAGCAGAAGGGCCTGGCCTACGTGGCCGGCAACCGCGACGTGTGCTACGCGGTGCGCAAGTTCGACGGCTACGGCAAGCTGTCGGGCAAGTCGCTCGACGAGTTGCGCGCCGGCGAGCGTGTGGATGTAGCGCAGGACAAGAACGACCCGCTCGACTTCGTGTTGTGGAAGCACGCCAAGGTCGAGGAGCCGGGCGAGGTGAAGTGGGCCTCGCCCTGGGGCGAGGGCCGGCCGGGCTGGCACATCGAATGCTCGGCGATGAGCTCGGACCTGCTCGGCGACCACTTCGACATCCACGGCGGCGGCATGGACCTGCAGTTTCCGCACCACGAGAACGAGATCGCCCAGTCCGAAGGCGCGCACGGCCATGCCTTCGTCAACTATTGGATGCACAACGGCTTCGTGCGCGTCGACGACGAGAAGATGTCGAAGTCGCTCGGCAACTTCTTCACCATCCGCGAGGTGCTGCAGAAGTACGATCCGGAGGTGGTGCGCTTCTTCATCCTGCGCGCGCACTACCGCAGCGCGCTCAACTACTCCGACGCCCACCTCGAGGACGCCCGCAACGCGCTCACCCGCCTGTACACCGCGCTCAAGAACGTGCCGGTGGCCGGTGAGCCGGTGGTCGACTGGAGCGAGCCCTTCGCGCAGCGCCTGCGCGCGGCGATGGACGACGACTTCAACACCGCCGAAGCGGTGGCGGTACTGTTCGAGCTCGCCAACGAGGTCAACCGCAGCGCCGCGCCGGCGCTCGCCGCGCAACTGAAGGCGCTCGGCGGCGTGCTCGGCCTGTTGGGACGCGAACCGCAGGCCTTCCTGCAGGCGGGTGCGCCCGACGCGGACGGGCTGGACGCCGACGCGATCGAGGCGAAGATCGCCGAGCGCGCGGCCGCCAAGAAGGCGAAGAACTTCGCCGAGGCCGACCGCATCCGCGCAGAGCTGACCGAGGCCGGCGTGATCCTCGAGGACGGCCCCGGCGGCACCACCTGGCGCCGCGCCTGAGCCTGCAGCGGCCAGCGGGGCGACTGCGCTGGTCGGCATCAGCGCTGTGCTGTGGCGCAGGTCACCGCGGTATCGCCAGGCGCTGCCGTGGCTGGCCGAGTTGAATCCAAACGATCCGAACCCGTACAAGGAACCCCGCACATGATCATCACCGGCTTCCAGAGCCTGCTCGACGCCGCGCGCCAGCAACCCGAACCGCAGCGCCTGCTGCTCGTCTTCACCCGCGCCGAGCTGCCGGAGAAGGCCACCGCCGAGCAGCGCGCCAAGTTCGAGCAGGGCGAGGGCGGGGCGCTGGTTCCGGTGATGTATGTGGACAAGAAGCCCGACGAGCTGCAGAGCTTCGAGGAACTGGTCGAGGAGTCGCGCCACACCGGGCAGAGCTGGGACATGATGTTCGTCGGTTGCCTGAGCGGGCAGGGCGGGCGCGAGCCGAGCGACGATACGGTGCAGAAGGCGCTCGAGACCATGATCATGTCGATCCAGGGCGGCATCGTCGCCCACCTGCTGGCCTACCGCCCGAACGGCGAGCAGGTCTGGCTGCCCGACCAGGCCGAAGGGCTGGCCTGAGCCTCTCAGTCGCGCGGCGGTCGTTGGGCGGCTGAAATCGCGACTTGCGTCGCTCCTACGGGGGACGCATCGGGCGTTGGCCGGCGTGACGGTTTCCGTGGGAGCGACGCAAGTCGCGATCGACGTTGCGAGCCGCGACGTGCGGCGGCGGGCGTGACGGTTTCCGTGGGAGCGACGCAAGTCGCGATCGACGTCGCGAGCCGCGACGCGCGGCGGCGGGCGT
>NZ_AMXD01000253.1 GCF_000310185.1 Thauera aminoaromatica S2
CGGCCATGGCGGACGGCCGCTGCCGGTGCACGCCCGCGACGCCGCCGCGCTGCGCCGCCCCGAGCAGGTCGACGCGCTGCTCGCGCTGCCGCACGGCACCCGCCTCCTCGGCGTGATGGACGACGCCTCGGCGATCGTCTTCCTGGCGATGGCGTCGAGCCGCGGCGCGCACCTGCTCGCCCACGGCCACCATCGCCTCGCCTCGCAGGGCGCGACCCGCCATACCTGCAGCGCCACCGGCTGCGGCGAGGCGCTCGCCTGGCACGAACCGGCCTCGCATCCGGCCACGCACGTCGAGCGCTTCTACCTCGCCACCCTCGGCGAAACCACCCCGGGCGCACGCACGTCGCTGCCCGCAGTCCCGGGCGGCGACGAAGCGCTCGCCTCCTTCCTGATCCGGCTCTGACCCTCCGGACCACCACCCGAACGCCATTCCCCTGCCTTCCGCACCCGGAGAAACCATGACCACCACCCCGCGCAACGTGCTGCCCAAGGGCGTCAGTGCGAACGACTTCGAACAGGCCCTCGCCCAGATCCGCGCGATCGTCGGCGCCGAATACGTCGTGGCCGAGGACACCGCCCTCGCCCCCTACAACAAGATCATGATGGCCGTGCCCGACGAGCAGCACGCCCCGTCCGCCGCGGTGATGCCCGACAGCGTCGAGCAGATCCAGGCCATCATGAAGGTGCTCAACCAGCACCGCATCCCGGTGTATCCGATCTCCACCGGCAAGAACCTGGGCTACGGCTCGGCCGCCCCGGTCGAGCGCGGCCAGCTGGTCATGGATCTGCGCCGCATGAACCGCATCCTCGACGTCGATGCCGAGCTGTGCACCGCGCTCGTCGAGCCCGGCGTGACCTACCAGCAGCTCTACGACTACCTGCAGGAGAAGAAGCTGCCGCTGTGGTTCTCCTGCCCCGCCCCTTCCGTGATCGCCGGCCCGCTCGGCAACATGGTCGACCGCGGCGTGGGCTACACGCCCTACGGCGAGCACTTCCTGTTCTCGTCGGGCATGGAGGTGGTGCTCGCCGACGGCGAGGTGCTGCGCACCGGCATGGGCTCGATGCCAGGCTCGAACACCTGGCAGGTCTTCAAGTGGGGCTACGGCCCGACGCTGGACGGCATCTTCACCCAGTCGAACTACGGCATCGTCACCAAGATGGGCATGTGGCTGATGCCGGCGCCGCCCGACTACCGTCCCTTCCTGATCCAGTACCCGGAAGACACCGACATCACCAAGATCGTCGACGCGCTGCGCCCGCTGCGCATCGCGATGGTGATCCCCAACGCGGTGGTGATCGCCCACACGCTGTGGGAGGCGCCCTGCACCAAGGTCAATCGCGCCGACTACCACCCGGGCCCGGGCGCGATCAGCGACGAGGCGGTGCAGAAGATCCGCAAGGACCACAACCTCGGCGCCTGGAACGTGTATGCCGCGCTCTACGGCACGCCGGAGACCAACGCGGCGAACTGGAAGATCATCGAGCAGGTGGCCGCGGCCACCGGCGGCACGCTGATCACCGACTCGACCGAACAGGGCGGGCGCGCCACCCAGTACCGCTTCGACCTCATGAAGGGCAAGCCCAACCTCGGCGAATTCGACCTCTACAACTGGCGCGGGGGCGGCGGCTCGATGTGGTTCGCGCCGGTGTCGCAGGCCAAGGGCAGCGAGACGCTCAAGCAGATGCAGCTGGCCAAGGGCATCCTCGCCAAGTACGGCTTCGACTACGTGGGCGAGTTCATCGTCGGTTGGCGCGACATGCACCACGTCATCGACCTGCTCTACGATCGCAGCGATGCCGAGCAGATGAAGAAGGCCCACGCCTGCTTCGACGAGCTGCTGCAGGCCTTCGCCCGCGAGGGCTACGGCGTGTATCGCGCCAATACCGCCTTCGCCGAGAAGGTCGCCGCCACCTACGGACCGGTCAAGCGCGACGTCGAGCGCCGCCTCAAGCGCGCCCTCGACCCCAACAACATCATCGCCCCGGGACGCTGCGGCATCAGCATCTGATCCCCCACCGGCGGCCGTGCGCACGTGCCACGCGTGCGCTGCGGCCGCCCTTGCGCAGAGGAAACCAAGGATGAACGAGATCCACCTGCTGATCGGCGGCGAACGTCGCCGCGCCACGGACGGCGCCAGCTTCGAACGCCGCAACCCGCTCGACCACGGCGTCGCCACGCGCGCTCCCGCGGCCACCGCTGCGGACGCGGTGGCCGCGGTCGAGGCCGCCGCCGCGGCCTTCCCC
>NZ_AMXD01000254.1 GCF_000310185.1 Thauera aminoaromatica S2
AGGCGGCTCGCGGCCGTCGCGGGTGCCGCCGGGCCGGCACGGCCGGTCGTGGCTGCAGGTCGGGTGGCCGGCGCGGGCCGTTCGGCAGGCCGGTGCGCGAGCTTAGGCGACGGCGCTTCCATCGTCGTTGCCCGGGGTGGTACCCGGCACCGGATTGGCGGGGCCGGCGCCGGGAACCGGCCGGGCCGGGGCCGGCACCGGCCAGTCGCCCGGTGGCGAGGGGGCGCCGCATTCCATTGCAACTTGCCATTTCGGCTTGTGCAATCCCAGCGCCCAGGGCGACTGCGCGGTGACGCTGGCGAGTGCGTGATGGAAGGTCGCGTAGTGCTGCGGACGCACCTCGTTGCCGAAGGACATGATGCCGCCGTTGTGTTCCTTGATCGCACCGGGCAGATGGACGCCGTTGGCGTCGGTCATCGCCCGGGTCATCGCGTCGTGGTCCACCGGGTCGCCGACGCGGGTGGCGCCGGTCACGTACTCGTCGTCCAGGCCGAAGGCGTGTCCCCACTCGTGGGCCGCCGTCACCATCCGCCCGCCGCCATCGACGACGAGGTCGGCGCGCTGGTCGCTGGCGCGTCGGGGCTGCGTCGGATCGGCCTCGGCCTCGCCGCGCGCGCGGATGTGCACACGGTTGGCGGTGTTCGCGAAGCCGTGGCGCTCGAGATGCGTGCGCACGGCCTCGGCGCGCCGTCGCGAGAGGTCGACGTTGTAGTGCTCGCTGCCGGCGGCGCTGGTGTGGCCGACGATCTCGACGCGCACCTCCTGGTGGGCAGCGTTGCCGACTGCACCGTTGAAGCGTGCGATGAAGCCGTTGAGCGTTGCGATCGCGGTGCCCGTGAGCGCGTCCGAGTCGTAGTCGAACTCGACGGACTGGCGCAGCAGGTCGTACTCCTTGGGGCCGGCCGTGGTGCTGGCGAGCCGCATCGTCTGGTCGGCAGGGTCGGTCGTGCTGCCCGAACCGACCTCGTGCGAGATGTCGAAGCTGCGCAGGCTCTCGCCTGGCGGGGTCTTGTAGATCTCCACGACGAGGTGGTCGGTGGCCGCCTTCGCGCGCTGGCCGATGTCGAGGTCCACGCGCACTTCGGCACCGAGCCAGTTCCATCGTGGCCTGTTGAGGAAGAAGCTGTGCCGGCCGCCCCAGGTCGTCTCGATCAGCGATTCCAGGCGGACGAGCCAGGGCGCCTGCTCCGCAGGCGTCCACTGGTAGCGTGCGAGCAGCGCATTGCGCACCACGGCGACCGGGATCGCGTTCATCCGGCTGGCGAGCGTGCGGATCTCCGGCGTGGCGGGGAGGTCGGGGTGCGGCGCGATCACGCCCGCGTTCCGCACCAGGGTGTCCTTGAACTGTGCGGCCACGCCTTGCTCGATCGCGAGCACGCCGTCGCCCGCGAGCGGGTCGGCACGGTACTGGGCATCGAAGCCGCCGATGCCGCCCGCGCCGACGATGCCCCGGGGCGCTGCAGGGTAGGGGCCGGCCGTCGCCCATTGCGCCGACGCGTCGAGCTCTCGACGGCAGCCCGCCATCGGATCGACGGGTGCGCGGCTGTCACCGAAGAGCGTGTCCCAGAAATCGCGCTGCAGCTTGGGCGCGGCACTCTGCGGGCCGCCGGCATCGGCCTGCTGGCCGACGTGGGCGAGCTCGTGGGCGAGCAGCTCGAGGCCGGTGTCGCTCGCAGGGGCGTAGCTGCCGGCGCAAAAATAGACGTCGTTGCCGACCGTGAAGGCGCGTGCCTGCATGCTGGCGCACATCGAGTCGGCTTCGGCGTCGGTGTGGATCCGCACCGCGGACAGGTCGCGACCGAGTCGGGTCTCGAGCTGTGCCCGCAGGCCGGGGTCGAGGGGCGCGCCCTGGCCGCGGCGTGCGGCGATGCGTTGTTCGGTCGCGACGGGCACGTGATGGGGGCCCGCGTCCGCACCCTTCGTGGCGGAAGCAGGGGCAGTCCCCGCAGCGCTCCCTGGCCGGGTCTCGCGCATCAGCCTGGGGGCGAGGGTCGGCTTTTGCGGTGGGGTGATCGCCGGTTCGAGGCTCCCGTGCGGAGCCTCGCCGCTGCAGTCCCTGCACTCCCGCCCGGAAGCGCTGCGGGCCGGCGTGCGCAGGGCGCGGGAGACCTCGCCCGCGATGCGGTCGGCCTCGCGCTCCTCGGCGTCCTGCGGTTGGCTGACGGCGAGCCGGGCCTGCAGGTAGCCGGGCGCACCCGGGCGTTTGCCGGCGGCGCTGCCGCCGGGCCGGGCTTGCG
>NZ_AMXD01000255.1 GCF_000310185.1 Thauera aminoaromatica S2
GGTGTCAAGCGACACGAAGATTTAACCCCCTGACGACATCTGGAATTGACCCCCTGGGTTAATCAACTCTCCGACGTGATCGGGGTGGGGGCAGCGGCCTTCTGCAGAAGGCCGCTGCGGCGCTTGTCGCGCAGCCGGTAGCTGTCGCCCCTAATTGTGATGACCTGGCTGTGATGCAGCAGCCGATCGAGGATGGCGGTAGCGGCCACCGCGTCGCCGAACACCTGCCCCCACTCGCCAACGGGCCGGTTGCTGGTGATCAGCATGCTGGCCCGCTCGTAGCGTCGCGACACCAGCTGGAAGAACAGGTGCGCAGCGGCCGGCTCGAGCGGCAGGTAGCCCAGCTCATCGATGATCAGCAGCTTGGGCTTGGAGAGCTGCAGCAGCTTCTCCTCGAGCCGTCCGTCGGCGTGCGCCTTCGTGAGCCCGGCCATCAGCGCCGCTGCCGAGGTGAAGAGCACCGTGTAGCCGCGATCCACCGCTTCGCGCCCGAGGGCGACCGCCAGGTGCGTCTTGCCTACGCCCGGCGGACCGAGCAGCAGCAGGGCCTGACCGTGCCCGATCCAGCGACCGGAGGACAGATCCCGGATCTGCCCTGGATCGATCGAGGGCTGCGCGTCGAAGTCGAAGCCTTCGAGCGTGCGCACGCACGGGAAACGGGCGAGCTTCATGCCCATCTGGATGCGTCGGGTGTCGCGCCGGGCGACCTCGCGCTCGGCCAGGAAGAGCAGCGCTTCGCGCAGTGTCATCTGCGCCCGGCTGGCTTCGTCGAGCAGGCTGTCGAGCTGGTCGCGGATCGCCGTGAGCCGCAGCCGGGTGAGCAGTTCGTCGAGTCGGTCGGCATCGATCATCACCAGCCTCCTCCGACGAGCGCTTCGTACTCGGCCAGCGGACGCAGCAGCGCATCGGTGGGCGGCGGCGCCTCGATCTGGGCCGGCGGCAGCGACCCACCCAGCAGGTGGCTGCGCTCGATGCTGCGACCGCGACTGCCGGCGAGCTCCGCATGGCGGGCGACTTCCTCGCCGGCGTACTCGACCACCACGGTGTCGGCGCTGACCACGACCGTCACCGTCTCGCCAATCAGCCGCCACGGCACGCTGTAGGCGTTGGTGTCGAGCTCGATGCAGCCCTCCGCATTGACTCGGCGCACGAGCTCGCGCACCTGCAGGAAGGGGGCGATCCCGGCAACCGGACGCAGGTGTTCACGCTCCAAGTCGAAGCGCTCAGCGGGCGTGACACCGGTCGTACCGTGGATGCGCACATCGGCCACCTCGCGCTGCCAGCGCGCCAGGTGCGCCTCCATCGCCGTCCAGCTCTCGAAAGCATGGCCGGCGATGGCGTTCTTCTTCACGTAGCCCACGCCGTTCTCGGTCTTGCCCTTGGTGCGCGCGCGAAACGGCGCGCACGCCTTGGCACGGATATCCCAGTGCCGGCAGAACGCCTCGAAGCGGCTGTTGAGTCGGACCTGGCGCGTCTGCGTGTCGTGTTTGTCGACCAGCGCCTTGGCGTTGTCGATGAGCAGCGTCTGCGGCCGTCCGCCGAAGTGGACAAACGCCGCCTCGATCCCAGCGAACCACGCACTCTGGCGCTCGTGCCGGAACGCGCACGCAAATCCCCGGCGCGAATAGCCCAGCGTCGCCACGAACAGGAACACTCGCACCGACTCGCCGCCGATCAGCACACGTGTCTGGCCGAAGTCGATCTGCATCTGTTCGCCCGGTCCGGTCTCGAAGCGGATCGTCGCACGGCGACTCGCCTCCAGTTCCTGGCGGAACCCTCGACACGCGCGCTCGACCGTGCGCAGGCTCGTCTCGATCCCCAATTCCTTGCTCAACTGCTGACGCACCACGTCGCAGTTGCCCCGGTGCTGCAGGAAACGCTCCCGCAGCCATGCGTCGTGACCGCCCAGCACGCTGGCACGCTGCGGCTGCCGGTACGCCACCGGCCCGCCCGCGTTCAGATACCGCCGCACCGTGTTGCGCGCGATGCCCAGCGCCTTCGCAATCCGCTTCGCACCCCAGCCCGATTGCCCCAACCGAACGATCGTCGTGACCGCCTCCGGCTCCAACATCTCCTGCACTCCGCAAACCAGACGGCGTACAGGATTCACCTCGATGTGCTTCGTTTCCAATGATGGCCTCCTCGCGAACGAGGGGGTCAGTTCCTCGTGTCGCTAGGGGGTCAATTTACGGTGTCGCCTGACAA
>NZ_AMXD01000256.1 GCF_000310185.1 Thauera aminoaromatica S2
GCGCCGGACGTCTCGCCCGCGCCGGCCGGGCGCTTGCGCGTCTCGCCCGCCGCGCGCAAGCGCGCCGAGGCGCTGGGAGTGGAGCTTGCCGCGCTGTCGGGCAGCGGCCCGGGCGGCGCGGTCACGCTGGAGGACGTGGAGCGTGCCGTGGCGGTTGCACGACTGCCTGCTTCACCACCCGCGGCGACGCCAAGCCCGATCTCCGCTGCCGAGCGCCAGGCCGAGACCCGCCGCGCCATCGCCGCGGCGATGAGCCGCTCGAAGCGCGAGATCCCGCATTACTACCTGTTCGAAACCGTGCCGATGGCGCGCGCGCAGGACTGGCTCGGCCGCGCCAACGCGGGACGCCCGATCACAGAGCGCCTGCTGATGGCGGTGCTGCAGCTGAAGGCCGTTGCCTTGGCGCTGCGCAAGTACCCCGAGCTCAACGGCTTCCACCGCGACGGCCAGTTCGTCGCCGCGCAGGGCATCCACGTCGGCGTCGCCATCTCGCTGCGCCAGGGCGGCCTGATCGCCCCGGCGCTGCACGACGTGGACCACAAGCCGCTGGATGTGCTGATGCGCGAGCTCGCCGACCTGGTCAGGCGCACGCGTGCCGGTTCGCTGCGCAGCTCGGAGATGGGCGATCCGACGGTCACCGTCACCAATCTCGGCGAGCAGGGCGTGGAGGCGGTGGCGGGCGTGATCTATCCGCCCCAGGTCGCCCTCGTCGGCTTCGGCCGCATCGCGCTGCGGCCCTGGGTGCGCGAGGACCGCGGCGAGCTGTGCGTGATGCCCGTCGTCACCGCCAGCCTCGCCGCCGATCATCGCGTCTCCGACGGCCACCGCGGCGCGCTGTTCCTCGCCGAGCTGCGCGAGCTGCTGCAGCGGCCGGAGGAACTGTGAACTCCCATTCCGGACGGAACCGCCATGGACGACACCGAACTGCGCAGCATCGTCATCGCAACGCTGAAGGAAATCGCTCCGGAAATCGAGGAGGCCGGGCTGCGCCCCGAGCGCCCGCTGCGCCAGCAGGTCGACCTCGATTCGATGGACTGGCTGAACTTCCTGGTCGGTCTTGCCGGGCGGCTGGCGGTCGAGATTCCCGAGGCGGACTATCGCAAGCTCGCGACGGTGAATGACCTGGTCGCGTACCTGCGCGACGCGCGCCGGCGAGCCGGCTGAGCCCGACGACGATCGCCCGAACGGCCGCAAACGTCCGGCCGGTGCCGACCCCGCTCTCGGCGCGCGCCACCTGCGTCAGGATGCGTGCGGCCGGCCTCGATGCCCGGCCGCGTCGGCGTCGTCTTCGTGTCCCCGCCGCGCAAACTCGCGCTGCATCCTCGCCAGCTTGCGCAGGCCCTCGACGACGCGCCGGCTCATCGAGCCCGCAGCCATCCTGCCCTGCTCGTCCGGCACGCCCGCCGCCACGCCGGTGAGCAGCTCCACCGCCTCGTCGGCGTCGGCCACCGCCCACACGGCGAAGCGCCCGGCCCGCACCGCCTCGACCACGTCGTCGCGCAGCATCAGGTGGCAGACGTTGGCGCGCGGAATCAGCACGCCCTGGCGGCCGTCGAGACCGCGCACCGCGCACAGGTCGAAGAAGCCCTCGATCTTCTCGTTGATCCCGCCTACCGGCTGCACGACGCCGAACTGGTTCACCGAACCGGTCACGGCGAGCGACTGCTTCACCGCCACGCCCGAGAGCGCCGAGAGCAGGGCCACCAGCTCGGCGAGCGAGGCGCTGTCGCCCTCGACGCCACCGTAGGACTGCTCGAACACCAGGCTCGCCTTGAGCGAGAGCGGCAGCATCCAGCCGAAGCGTGCGGCGAGGAAGGCGGACAGGATCAGCACGCCCTTGGAGTGGATCGGCCCGCCGAGCTTGACCTCGCGCTCGATGTCGATGACCTCGCCGGCGCCGGCGCGCACCGTGGCGGTGATGCGCTGCGGGTGGGCGAAGCTGTCTTCGCCGAGCGGCACCACCGCCAGGCCATTGACCTGGCCGACGTGGCTGCCCGCGGTGTCGATCAGCCACTGCCCGCGCAGGATCTGGTCGAGGTGGCCGAGGCGGATGCGTTCGTGGCGGCGCCGGTGGGCCGCGATCGCGGCGTCCACATGCTCGCACTCGATGCGCGCGGCGCCGGCGGCGAGGGCGAAGTGGGCCGCCTCGCGCAGGCGGTCGTCGAGCGGCTGGGTGCGCGCGCTCAGGCGCTCGGCGTCGGCG
>NZ_AMXD01000257.1 GCF_000310185.1 Thauera aminoaromatica S2
TGCGCCGCAGCTGCCCGCCGCGATCCTGCACGACGAGCTCGACGCCGCCCTCGCCGAGGCGCGGCGGCTGGCCGCGGCGAGGCCTCAGCCGGGGTAGAGCAGGAAGGGCCGGCGCGTCTCGACCCACGCCGCCTCGTCGGGGCAGGCGAGCGCGTCGAGCATCGCGGGCGTCGCCGCCGGGTCGTCCACCCACTCGCGCAGCAGCGGCGAGCCGTTGATCAGGTCGATCGCGAGGCGCCCGTGTTCGTACTCGTAGGGAAAGTCGCGCCACAGCGGGTAGTCGGGCCACAACCGGCGGATGGCCTTGAAGGCGAGCGCCTGCACCCGCCAGGGACGGAAAGCGGCATGGTCGTAGTGCGCCGGGTCCTCGACGTGGATGTGCACGCCGTTGCACAGTTTGGCTGCGTGCTTGTGGAAGGTGGGCTCGAACCAGCACTCGCGCAGCACGCAGCCGGCGAGCCACTCGGGCGCGAGCGCGCGCATCTCCGTGACGAGCGCGCGCGCGTCGACATCGGGCGCGCCGAAGAGCTCCAGCGGGCGAGTGGTGCCGCGCCCTTCCGACAACGTCGTGCCCTCGAGCATCACGGTGCCGGCGTAGGCGCGCGCCATCCACAGGTTGGGGGCGTTGGGGCTGGGGTTGACCCAGCTGCGCTCGCCGAGCGGCCAGCCGAAGCCGGGGGCGGCGTCGGGGTCCCAGCCTTGCATCTCGATCACGCGCAGTTCGACGTTCAGCTTCAACGTGGCGACGAACCAGTGCGCGAGTTCGCCCATGGTGAGTCCGTGGCGCATCGGCAAGGGCCCGGCGCCGACGAAGCTCTCCCAGCCGTCGCGCAGCAGCGTGCCTTCGACCGGCCGCCCGGCAGGGTTGGGGCGGTCGAGTACCCATACCGACTTGCCGAGGCGGGCCGCTTCTTCGAGCACGTAGCGCAGCGTGGTGATGAAGGTGTAGATGCGGCAGCCGAGGTCCTGCAGGTCCACCAGCAGCACGTCGAAGCTGTCCATCATCGCCGCGGTCGGGCGGCGCACCTCGCCGTACAGGCTGAACACCGGGATGCCGAGCAGCGGGTCGGTGTAGTCGGGCGACTCCACCATGTTGTCCTGCTTGTCGCCGCGCAGGCCGTGCTGGGGGCCGAAGGCGGCCGTCAGCTGGAGCCCGGGCAGGGCCGCGAGCGCGTCGAGCGAATGCACCAGCGCGCGTGTGACCGAGGCCGGGTGGGCGAGCAGGGCGACGCGTCTGCCCGCCAGCGGGCGGCGCAACGCGGAATCCTCCAGCAGGCGGTCGAGGCCGAAACGGACCGGTTGCGCCATGGCTTCAGGCTGCCTTCTGCGTCGTGGTGGCCAGGGTCAGCACGAAGGTGTCACGGGCATGGAAGTCGGGTTGCGCGGCGGCGTGGCGCAGCGCCCAGTATTCGAGCATGCCGTCCTTGCGTTCGACGACCGCGGCCAGGCTCACCTGCAGGTCGCCGCCGGCCGGCACCGCCGGCAGCAGCTCGGCGGGCACGCGGGCCTCCAGCACCAGGCCGTCGTCGGTCTGGTCGAAGAGGACCTCGGGCTTGGCCGCGGGGATGTAGTCCTCGATGCGCTCGCGCCAGGCGCGGAAGCCATAGATCGCCCACTGTCCCGAGGGCGAGAAGTTGTATTCGCGATAGCCGGCCTCGCCCGGCACGCCGAGGAAGACCTCGAAGCAGGTGTGCTTCCACAGCTCGTCGGCGGGGCCGGGCGTGGCCGGTGCCGGGATCGCGAGCTGGGCGGGGCGGCTCTCCTCGAGGCGGAACTCGAACACCGCGCCGCCTTCGGGGAGGGCGAACATGGTGGCGAGCAGGCGGCCCACCGGGCCTTGCCAGGGCGCTTCGGCGTCCGGGCTGGTGGGGTGGGGGCGCAGGCCCACGGTGATGATGGGGACGCGGGGACGTTCGGTAAGAGGCTGGGTCACGATGTCGGCTGGAATTGAGAGGCTGGCGACGAGGGGCAGGCAGGCAGGCCGGGCGGTGCGGGGGCGGTGCGTACCCGCGGGCGGGTGCGCATGCGGCATGAGACGCGCAATGTTAACGCGTTCGGCCGGCCGCGCCCACGGCGCTTCGGCCGGCCGGGCATTTCGTGCGTGCTTGCCGGCCGGTGGGCGTGCATCCGCGGGGTGGATGCGCAGGGGGGCGCCGGGTGCCGCCCCGGACCCGCGCGGCACCCGCCAGGGTCAGCCG
>NZ_AMXD01000258.1 GCF_000310185.1 Thauera aminoaromatica S2
GCGACCCCGGACTTCGCCGAGGGCGTGCGCGCCTTCTGCGAGCGGCGGCCGGCGCGCTTCGCGCGACCCTCCGGCTAGGCTCGCCCGCGACGCGCTGCCCGAGCGCCTTCCACCCGCAATCCCCGTCGGCGTGCCCAGGCATGCCCGCCCCTTTATTGCCCGTCGTCTGCGCACGGCGGCTTCGCATGGAGACACCATGGACTTCCAGTTGAACCCGGAGCAGCGCGAGATCCGCGACCTGGCGCGCCGCTTCGCCGAGCGCGAGATCGCCCCCCGCGCCGCGCAGGCCGATCTCGACAAGGCTTTCCCGACCGAGGTGCACCAGCGCGCGCAGGAGCTCGGCCTGCTCGGCATCAACCTGCCCGAGACGGTCGGCGGCGGCGGCCTCGGCTGCCTGGAGCTGGTGCTGGTCACCGAGGCTTTCTGCCGCGGCTGCCTGGGCATCGGCACCGCGCTGTGCGTGAACGCGCTCGCCACCGAGCCGATCGTCATCGCCGGAACCGATGCGCAGCGCAGCCGCTACCTCGGCGCCGCGGCCCGCGGTGCGCTCGCCAGCTTCGCGATGACCGAGCCCGGCGCCGGCTCCGACGTGGCCGGCATCCGCACCCGCGCCGAGCGCGTCGAGGGCGGCTATCGCCTCACCGGCAGCAAGATCTGGATCTCCAACGCCAACCTCGCCGAGTTCTTCGTCGTCTTCGCCAAGACCGCGCCGGACGGCGGCCACCGCGGCATGAGCGCCTTCATCGTGCCGCGCGCCAGCGCCGGCCTGACGGTGGGCGAGCCCTTGGGCAAGCTCGGCCAGCGCTGTTCGCCCACCTGCGAGGTCTTCCTCGACCAGGTCTTCGTGCCCGAGGACCACCGCCTCGGCGAGGAGGGCGGCGGCTTCGCGCTGGCGATGGCGGTGTTCGACCACTCGCGCCCGATGGTGGCCGCCTTCGGCGTCGGCCTCATCGAGCGCTGCCTCGACGAGTCGCTCGCCTACGCCACCCAGCGCAGCAGCATGGGCAAGCGCCTGATCGACCACCAGGCCGTGGCCCACAAGCTCGCCGAGATGCGCATGAGGCTCGAAGCCGCGCGCCTGCTCACCTATCAGTCGGCCTGGCTGCTCGACCAGGGTCGGCCGAACACCATCGAAGCCTCGATCGCCAAGGCCTTCGCCGCGGACGCGGCGATGTGGGCGGCGACCGAGGCGGTGCAGATCTTCGGCGGCATGGGCTACTCGACCGAGTACCCGGTGGAGAAGCTCTTCCGCGACGCCAAGGTGCTGCAGATCTACGAAGGCACCAGCGAGATCCAGCGCAACATCATCGCCCGCGAACTGCAGCGGGCCTGAACCCGAGGACCCGGAAATGAACCCAAGCAATCCATCGAACCCGAACGAGGCGCTGATCCTGGGCGCCGTGCGCACCCCCTTCGGCCGCCGCGGCGGCGCCCTGCGCGAGACCCGCCCGGACGAGCTCCTCGCCACCGCCGTCGGCGGCGTGCTGGCGCGCACCGGCCTGCCTGGCGACAAGGTCGGCGACGTGCTCGCCGGCTGCGTCAGCCAGGCCGGAGAGCAGGGCGCCAACATCGCCCGCCAGGCGCTGCTGATCGCCGGCCTGCCCGCCGAGGTGCCGGGCGTGTCGATGAACCGCATGTGCGGCTCCAGCCAGTACGCCACCCACGCCGCGGCGCAGGCGGTGGCCGCGGGCGACCTCGACTTCGCCATCGGCTGCGGCGTCGAGAGCATGAGCCGGGTGCCGATGTTCCTCGACCTGACCCTGGGCCGGGGCGACTTCCGCGGCTTCGACAACTTGCACCCGAAGATCCTCGAACGCTTCGCCATCCCGCACCAGGTCGAGAGCGCCGAGCGCATCGCCGGGCAGTGGAAGATCTCGCGCACCGAAATGGACGACTACGCGATCGAGAGCCACCGCCGCGCCGAGGCCGCGCGTGCGGCCGGCGTGCACAGCGAGATCCTGCCGGTGGCGGGGGTGGACAAGGAGGGCGGGGCGATCACGCTCGCGCACGACGAGGGCATCCGCGCGGTCATCGACGTCGAGCGCATGCGCGCCATGCAGCCGGTGTTCCGCCAGCCCGGCGAGGGCGGCGTGACCGCGGCCAACGCCAGCCAGATGTCGGACGGCGCCGCTGCGGTGCTGGTGGGCCGCCGCGCCGCCGCCGAGGCGCTCGGCATCCGGCCGCGCGCCCG
>NZ_AMXD01000259.1 GCF_000310185.1 Thauera aminoaromatica S2
GCGCGCCGCCGACCGCGCCAAGCACCTGCCGGTGGGCGACGCCCTGCTCGGCCGCGTGGTCGACGGCGCCGGCCGCCCGCTCGACGGCCAGGGCCCGCTGCACACCCAGGAGACGCGCTCGCTGCAGGGGCGTGCCATCAACCCGCTCGCACGCGCGCCGATCGCACAGCCGCTCGACGTCGGCGTGCGCGCGATCAACGCGCTGCTCACCGTCGGCCGCGGCCAGCGCCTCGGCCTGTTCGCCGGTTCCGGCGTGGGCAAGTCGGTGCTGATCGGCATGATGGCGCGCTACACCGAGGCCGAGGTCATCGTCGTCGGGCTGATCGGCGAGCGCGGCCGCGAGGTCAAGGAGTTCATCGACCACAGCCTGGGCCCCGAGGGCCTGGCGCGCTCGGTGGTGGTGGCGGCGCCCGCCGACACCAGCCCGCTGATGCGCATGCAGGGCGCGGCCTATGCCACCACGGTGGCGGAGTACTTCCGCGACCAGGGCAAGCAGGTGCTGCTGATCATGGACTCGCTGACGCGCTATGCGATGGCGCAGCGCGAGATCGCGCTCGCGATCGGCGAACCGCCGGTCACCCGCGGCTACCCGCCGAGCGTGTTCGCCCGCCTGCCCGCGCTGGTCGAGCGCGCTGGCAACGGCCCCGAGGGCGGTGGCTCGATCACCGCCTTCTACACCGTGCTCGCCGAGGGCGACGACCAGCAGGACCCGATCGCCGACGCGGCGCGCGCCATCCTCGACGGCCACTTCGTGCTCTCGCGCAATCTCGCCGACCAGGGCCACTACCCGGCGATCGACATCGAGCAGTCGATCTCGCGCGCGATGCACAACCTCGTCGGCGACGACCACTTCAACGTGGTGCGCCAGTTCAAGCAGTTCTTCTCGCGCTACCAGCGTTCTCGCGACCTGATCGCCGTCGGCGCCTACCAGCCCGGCGGCGATCCCCTGCTCGACATGGCCGTCAAGCTCTACCCCAGGCTCGAAGCCTTCCTGCAACAAGGCATCCAGGAACACGAAACCTACGAGGGTGCCCTGCAGAAGCTGGCGCAGGTGTTCGGGTGAGAAAGGCACGAGGCGCAAGCGCTCCCGCTCGCCCGTAGGAGCGAAGCCAGCCGCGATCGGGCGGCGAAGCTGCGCCGCCGCGGGGCCGAAGCGCCGCGATCGCGACTGGCGTCGCTCCTGCACCCGCGACATCGATCGCGAGCATTTCGTCACGGTCGAGGACGAGCCGACCGAAATATGCCCACCTCGGGCATCCGGCGAACGGCTAGAATGCTGTTTGCAACGCCCCCGTGACACGACGCCGATGCCCGCCTCCTTCCACCTCCAGCCCCTGCTCGACCTCGCCAGCACCCGCACCGACGAGGCTGCGCGTCGCCTGGGCGAACTCGTCGCCGCCGAACGCGACGTGGAACAGAAGCTGAAGATGCTCGAGGACTATCGCACGGAATATCACGAGCGCTTCGTGCAGGCCGCGCGCGACGGCCTGAGCGCGGACGCATGGCGCAACTATGGCGCCTTCATCGCCAAGCTCGACGACGCGATCGCCGCGCAGCGCAAGGTGGTCGAGCAATCGCGCGCGCGCACCGTCGAGGGCCAGCAGGCCTGGCTCGCCCAGCGCACCAAGCTCAAGGCCTTCGACACCCTCGCCCAGCGCCACCAGCACGCGGTCGCGCGCAGCGAGGCGCGCCAGGAGCAGAAGCAGTCGGACGAGCACGCCGCCCGACGCGGTGGCGAGGACGCCTGACGCGGGAAGCCGCGGCAGCCGCCCGACCCGGTGACACACCCATGGCATGAGGCTTGCTTTTGATGGGCTGTCGGATCGTCCGCGATCCATCGCATCCAGCCCACGAGAGGCCCGCAACCATGTCCGCACCGTTCTCCCCCTCCAGTCTCGGCAACGTCGCGCAGCTTCGCCTCGGCGCGCAGCAGGCCCGCATCGGCATCTCCGCCCTGGACGGCCTGGGCGCGCAGCCCGACAGCTTCTCGCGCACGCTCGAGAACCGCATGAACACGCCCGAGCCGGCGCCGCGCAAGCCCGAGTCGCCCCCCCCGGCCCCGCGACCGCCCGAGCGCACGGCCTCCGCCGAACCCGC
>NZ_AMXD01000260.1 GCF_000310185.1 Thauera aminoaromatica S2
TGGAGTCCGCGACGCCGGCGGAGGAGCCGACCGCGCCCCCGCAGCCGCGCCCGGTGCCGCAGCCCGCGGCGGTGCCCGCGCCGCAGCCCGGCGTGGCGAGGAGCACACGATGAACGACAACCGCTTCAACCCGCTCGCGCTCGTCCTCGGCTTCCTGCGCCCGCTCGACCCCCTGCTGCTGCTGCTGCTCGCCGTCCTGCTCGGCTACGCCCACGTGCTGATGCAGAGCGCCTCGCCGGAGCGCCTGGATTCGCAGATCACCCATATCGGCATCGCGCTCGCCGGCATGTGGCTGCTGGCCTGGCTCAAGCCGCAGCGCCTGCTGTCGATGGCGGTACCGCTCTACCTGCTCGGCGTGGTGCTGCTGCTGGCGGTGGAGCTGTTCGGAGAGATCTCCAAGGGTGCGCAGCGCTGGCTCGATCTCGGCGTGGCGCGCATCCAGCCCTCGGAATTGATGAAGATCGCGATGCCGCTGATGCTGGCCTGGTTCTTCCAGATGCGCGAGGGCCAGACCCGCCTCGTCGACTTCATCCTCGCCGGCGTGCTTCTGCTCGTGCCGGTGGGGCTGATCCTGATCCAGCCCGACCTCGGCACCAGCCTGCTTGTGGCCGCATCCGGCATCTACGTGATCTACTTCGC
The DNA here is from genome assembly GCF_000310185.1 of Thauera aminoaromatica S2. GTDB lineage: Bacteria > Pseudomonadota > Gammaproteobacteria > Burkholderiales > Rhodocyclaceae > Thauera > Thauera aminoaromatica. Next base: position 640 of record NZ_AMXD01000260.1, read on the forward strand.
CGGGCTGTCGTGGAAGCTGCTGATCCCGATCGTGGTCGCGGGCGTGATCGGGCTGGGCTCGATCGTCGCCTTCGGCGACACCCTGTGTCAGCCCGATGTGGACTGGCAGGTGCTGCGCGAATACCAGAAGCAGCGCGTGTGCACCCTGCTCGACCCCACGCGCGATCCGCTCGGACGAGGCTTCCACATCATCCAGTCCACGATCGCGATCGGCTCCGGCGGGCTCACCGGGAAGGGCTGGATGGACGGCACCCAGACTCATCTCGCCTTCCTGCCCGAGCGCCACACCGACTTCATCTTCGCCGTGCTCGCCGAGGAGTTCGGCCTCGTCGGCGCCGTGCTGCTGCTGGTCATCTACGTGCTGCTGCTGCTGCGCGGCTTCCACATCGCCGCGAATGCGCCCACCCACGCTTCGCGCCTGCTCGGCGGGGCGATCACGATGATCTTCTTCACCTATGCCTTCGTGAACATGGGCATGGTGAGCGGCATCCTGCCGGTGGTGGGGGTGCCGCTGCCTTTCATCAGCTATGGCGGAACCGCGCTCGTCACGCTCTGTCTGGGGATCGGCATCCTCATGAGCATCCAGCGCAGCCGCTTCGCGGAAAAGACCTGAGAGAACCCCGACCGACCATGACGCCAGTTCCTCCCGTGCTTCCCGCAGCCTTCGCAGCCCGCCCGCAGGCAGCGCGGGCGCCGCGTGCCCTGGTGGCGGCGGGCCTCGCCTGCATCGTGGCGCTGCTCTCGGCCTGCGGCTCCGCGCCCAAGCGCGAAGGACCGGTCGCCGAGGTGCCGGCGCAGGCTGGAAAACCCGGACGCAGCCCGGTGCGCGGTGGCGGCTACTACAAGGACGACGGCCCGGGCGACGACATCCCCGACAACCTCGACGCGATCCCCGACGCGGAGCCGCGCGACGAGCCCCTGCATCGCTTCGCCAACCGCCCCTACCACGTCATGGGGCAGAGCTTCGTGCCCGCCACCGAGCTGCGCCCCTTCCGCCAGCGCGGCCACGGCAGCTGGTACGGCCGCCGCTTCCACGGCAACCCGACCTCGAGTGGCGAACCCTACGACATGTACGCGATGACGGCCGCGCATCCGACCCTGCCGATCCCGAGCTACGCGCGCGTGACCAACCTCGCCAACGGCCGTTCGGTGGTGGTGCGGGTGAACGATCGCGGCCCCTTCCTGCGCGGCCGGGTGATCGACCTGTCCTATGCCGCGGCGCACAAGCTGGGCTATGTCAACGGCGGCAGCGCCGAGGTCGAGGTCGAGCAGATCCTGCCCGGCGAGGCGCCGCTCGTCGCCATGGCGCGCCCGGTGCCGCCGCTGCCGGCGCGCGCCAACGAGGGCCTCATGCCGGGGTCGGGGCCGGCGACCGGGATGAAGGCACTCGCCCCCTTGCCGGTGGCGCAGGCTCCGCTGCCCGCGCCGGTCGCGAGCCCCGCGCGGGCAGCCG
>NZ_AMXD01000261.1 GCF_000310185.1 Thauera aminoaromatica S2
GAGCTCGCGCCGGGCACCTTCTGGCATGGGGGCGGGGGGCGGTGAGCGCGCAGCGCCTCGCTCCGCCTGCGCCCGCCGTGCCTGCGCGTACCCCGGTGCCTTCGACGACCTCCCCGCACACGCCGGCCGCCGCTGCGCCGCAGGGGACGCCCGCGCGACGCGACGAGCGCCGCCTGCGCATCGCCTCGCTGTTCGTCTTCGTGCTGCTCTGGCAGCTTGGCGCCAGCCTCGCCGACAGCCGCACGCTGCCCGATCCGCTCGCCGTGCTGGCGCGCATCGGCGCCGAGACGGCCTCGCTCGCGCTGCCCGGGCACCTGGCGGTGACCCTCGGCCGGGTCGCGGTCGCCTTCGCGGCGGCGATGCTGGTGGGCGCGCTGGTCGGCATGGCCATGGGGCGCTGGCGCAAGGTGGATGCCTTCCTCGATGCCTGGCTGGTGCTCGGCCTCAACATCCCGGCGCTGGTCACCATCATCCTGTGCTACGTGTGGTTCGGCCTCAACGACTGGGCGGCGATCCTGGCGGTGGCGATCAACAAGATCCCCACCGTCATCGTCACCGTGCGCGAGGGTGCGCGCGCGGTCGATCCCAGGCTGCTCGAGGTCGCGCGCGCCTACCGGCTCGGCCGGCGCACCACCTTCCTGCGCGTCTATCTGCCGCAGCTCGCGCCCTGGCTGATCGCCGCGGCGCGCTCCGGGCTGTCGCTGATCTGGAAGATCGTGCTGGTGGTCGAGCTGCTCGGGCGCAGCGAGGGCGTCGGCTTCCAGCTCAACGTCTTCTTCCAGTTCTTCGACATCACCGGCATCCTCGCCTACACCCTGGTCTTCGCCGGCGTGGTGCTGGCCGCCGAGGGCTGGCTGTTGCGTCCGCTCGAGCGCCGGCTCGGCGCCTGGAGGGCCTGAGCGATGCTCGACATCCGCATCGACACCAAGCGTTTCCCCGACCGTGGCGGGCGTCCGCACCTGGCCTTGTCGGGGCTGCACATGCAGGTCGCGCGCGGCGAGTTCGTCTGCGTGGTGGGGCCCTCGGGCTGCGGCAAGAGCACGCTGCTCGGCATCGTCGGCGGGCTCGACCGCGCCTGCGCGGGCGCGGTGAGCATGGACGGCGCCGCGCCGGCCGATCTCGGCTTCATGTTCCAGGAGCCGCGCCTGATGCCCTGGATGAGCGTGCTCGACAACGTGCTGCTGGTGGTGCCCGACGGCGTGCGCGCGCAGGCGCGGCCGCGGGCGCTGGAGCTGCTGCGCGCGATGGAGCTCGGCGATGTGCTCGACGCCTACCCCGGGCGCCTCTCGGGCGGCATGATGCGCCGCGTCGCGCTCGCCCGCGCCTTCGTCAACGAGCCCGCGCTGCTGCTGATGGACGAGCCCTTCGTGTCGCTCGACAGCCCGACCGCGAACCGCCTGCGCGCGATGCTGCTCGCGCAGTGGCGGCGCTGCGGCGCGAGCGTGCTCTTTGTCACCCACGACCTGCGCGAGGCGCTCGCGCTTGCGGACCGCATCTGCTTCCTGTCGCCGTCGCCGGGGCGGGTGGTGTTCGAGTTGGCGGTCGATCTGCCGCGCCCGCGCGATCCGTCCGGCGCGCAGCTCGACGGGCTGCACGCGCAGCTGCTCGCCCGCCATCCCGAGCTGCTCGCCGGCCTGCCGGCGGCGCGCGAGGAGTCGGCCCATGACTGAGGCACGCGAGGTCTTGCTCCAGGTGCGCGGGGTGCGCAAGGCCTACGGCGCGCGGCCGGCGCTGAAGGGGGTGGACCTGGAGGTGCGCGCGGGCGAGTTCGTCGCCCTGCTCGGGCCCAACGGCGCCGGCAAGAGCACGCTGTTCCAGTTGCTGACCGGCTTGTTCGACGCCGACGCCGGCGAGCTGCGGGTGTGCGGCGAGGACATGCGGCGCACGCCGGTGCGCGCGCTCGGGCGCATCGGCGTGGTGTTCCAGCAGATGACGCTGGACCTCGACCTCAGCGTGGAGGCCAACCTCGTGTTCCATGCGCGCCTGCACGGCATCGGCGGGGCCGCGTCGCGCGCGCGCATCGCCGACGTGCTCGCGCGCGTCGGCCTCGCCGAGCGCCGCGCCGACCGC
>NZ_AMXD01000262.1 GCF_000310185.1 Thauera aminoaromatica S2
AGCAGCAGCGGCAGGCGGCGGATGTGATCGCGCGAGGCGAGCTCGGGCACCACCCCGCCGTAGGCCGCGTGCAGGTCGATCTGCGAGTGCAGGCAGTGCGCGCGCAGGCCGGTGTCGGTGTCGTAGATCGCCACGCCGGTCTCGTCGCAGGAGGTTTCGATGCCGAGCACTTTCATCGGGATGCATCCGTTTGATTCGGTGTCGCATTTTAACCCGCCACCGCCGGCGCGGGCGATCCGCGGCCTTGCCATCGACGGTCGGCTGGTTTATATTCGCGGTCTTTCTGCCCACCAGACACCCAAGGAAGTCCGCAATGCCCGGTATCCGCGTCAAGGAAAACGAGCCGTTTGAAGTTGCGATCCGCCGCTTCAAGCGCACCATCGAGAAGACCGGTGTGCTGACCGAACTGCGCTCGCGCGAGTTCTACGAAAAGCCCACCGCCGAGCGCAAGCGCAAGCTGGCCGCCGCCGTCAAGCGCAACCACAAGCGCCTGCGCAGCCAGACGCTGCCGCCGAAGCTCTACTGATCCGGTACGCGACCCGCCCTCGCGGGACGCCCATGCCCGCCCTGGCGGGCGATCACACGCCGGCCCGGGGTCGCTCGATCCCCGCCCGGCGTGATGCTTTTTCACGAACACCCGTCGTCCGCGCATGCGGAAGCGACGGGCGTTTGTCTTTGCGCGCGCGATGATTCCCCAGTCCTTCGTCCAGGAACTGCTTTCCCGCGTCGACATCGTCGACGTCATCGAACGCTACCTCCCGCTCAAGAAGAGCGGCGCCAACTACTTCGCCTGCTGCCCCTTCCACGGCGAGAAATCCGCCTCGTTCTCGGTCAGCCCGTCCAAGCAGTTCTACCACTGCTTCGGTTGCGGCGTGCACGGTAGCGCGGTCGGCTTCCTGATGGAGTACAGCGGGCTGGGCTTCGTCGACGCGATCAAGGAGCTCGCTGCCCAGGTCGGCCTGCAGGTGCCCGACGATGGCCGCAGCGCGGCACCCGTGCATGACGACCCGAGCGAACGCCTTTATGAGGCGATGGCGGTGGCGGCGCGCTTCTACCGCGACCAGCTCAAGCCTTCCCGCCAGGCCATCGACTACCTCAAGCGCCGCGGGCTGTCGGGCGAGGTCGCCGCGCGCTTCGGGCTCGGCTACGCGCCCGACGAGTGGCAGGCGCTGGAGAAGGCCTTCCCCGACTACCAGGCGAAGACGCTCGCCGACGCCGGCCTGGTCATCGACAACGAGCAGGGGCGGCGCTACGACCGCTTCCGCAACCGCATCATCTTCCCGATCCACGACCGCCGCGGACGCATCATCGCCTTCGGCGGGCGCGTGCTCGACAAGGGCGAACCCAAGTACCTGAACTCGCCCGAGACCCCGCTGTTCGAGAAGGGGCGCGAGCTCTACGGCCTCTTCCTGGCGCAGAAGGCGATCCGCGACGCCGGCTTCGCGGTCGTGGTCGAGGGCTACATGGACGTGGTCGCGCTCGCCCAGTTCGCCATCGAGAATGCGGTCGCCACGCTCGGCACCGCGACCACGCCGCAGCATATCCACACCCTGCTGCGCCAGACCGACCGCATCGTGTTCTGCTTCGACGGCGACGCCGCAGGCCGCCGCGCGGCATGGCGTGCGCTCGAGAACGCACTCGAATCCCTGCGCGACGACGCCACCCTGGCCTTCCTGTTCCTGCCCGCCGAGCACGACCCGGACTCCTTCGTGCGCGCCGAGGGCACCGAAGCCTTCCGCAAGGCCGCGCTCGCCGCCACCCCGCTGGGGAGCTTCCTGATCCAGGAGCTGTCCGGCCGCCATCCGCTCGACAGCGCCGAGGGCCGCGCGGCCTTCGTGCATGAGGCGGCGCCGCTGGTCACTCGCATCGCCGCGCCGCTGCTGAAGCTGCAGGTGGTGAAGGCGGTGGCCGAGAGCGCGGGCATGACCCAGGGCGAGGTCGAATACGCCTTCGAGCAGCTCGCCGCCAGCGCCCCGCGCCGGCGTGGCGCCTCGGCGCCCACCCCGCCCCGCGCCCCCGCCGCGAGCAT
>NZ_AMXD01000263.1 GCF_000310185.1 Thauera aminoaromatica S2
CGGCGCTCGCCGTCCTGCGCGTGCGAGCCGTCCGTGCCGCGTTCCGGCCGCGCCGGGCGCCGGCGTTCGGGGACCGTGGCCGCCTCGGCGGCGCTCAGCTCGCGGATCGACAGCGGCATCTGGCGCACGCGGGTGCGCTTGAGCGTGGCGAGCAGGTCCTCGGGCAGGTTGGCGGGCAGCTCGACGGTGGAGAACTCGTCGAAGAGGTGGATCTGGCCGATGAACCTGCCCTCGATGCCGCCTTCGTTGGCGATCGCGCCGACGATCTCCTTGGGGCTCGCGCCATGGGCGCGGCCGACCTCGATGCGGTAGCGCACCAGCGCGCCTTCGGAGAAGGAACGCCGGCGGGCGAGGATCTCGTCGCGGTTGGGGCGCGGCGTGCGCTCGCGCGCGGCGCCGGTGGTGAAGTGCTCGGCGCGCGGCGCGCGGCCTTCACTGGGCGTCGTGGTGGCGATGTCCCAGCCGCGGCCGGACTGCTCGACCTGGAGCGGGCGCTCGCGCTGGGCGAGCAGGGCCAGTGCGGCGGCGACCTCGTGGATCTCGAGCTCGTTCTCGTCGATCAGGTCGTTGACCACGCCCATGAAGAAGCCGAGCTCCGCGCCGGCGATGGTCTCGGCGACCTGGCGCTTGAACTGGGCCACGCGCAGGTTGGTGACCTCCTCACCGCTCGGCAGCGCGATCGGCGTGATCGGCTGGCGGGTGGCGCGCTCGATCATCTTGAGCATGCGCGTCTCGCGCGGCGCCACGAACAGGATCGCCACCCCCTCGCGCCCGGCGCGGCCGGTGCGGCCGATGCGGTGGACGTAGGCCTCGGTGTCGTAGGGGATGTCGTAGTTGATCACGTGCGAGACGCGCGGAACGTCGATGCCGCGCGCGGCGACGTCGGTGGCGATGACGATGTCGAGCGCGCCGTTCTTCAATTGCTCGATCACGCGCTCGCGCAGGCCCTGGTTCATGTCGCCGTTGAGCGCGGCGGCGGCATAGCCGCGCGCGGCCAGCTTGTCGGCGAGCTCCTCGGTGGCGATCTTGGTGCGCACGAAGACGAGGGCGGCGTCGAAGCTTTCCTCGGCGTCGAGGATGCGGGTGAGTGCGTCGAGCTTGTCCACCCCGCGCACCAGCCAGTAGCGCTGGCTGATCTTGGCCACGGTGGAGGTGGCGGCGCGGATCTTGATCTCCTGCGGGTTGCGCAGGTGGCGGCGGGCGACTTCGCGGATCACGTTGGGCATGGTGGCCGAGAACAGCGCGGTCTGGCGCTCGGCCGGGGTGTGCTCGAGGATCCACTCGACATCGTCGATGAAGCCCATGCGCAGCATCTCGTCGGCCTCGTCGAGCACGATGGCCTTGAGGGCGTCGAGCTTGAGGCTCTCGCGCTCGAGGTGGTCCATGACCCGGCCCGGGGTGCCGACGACCACCTGGGCGCCGCGCGAGAGCTGGCGCAGCTGAACGACCATGCTCTGGCCGCCGTAGATCGGCAGCACGTGGAAGTTCTTCAGGTGGTGGGCGTACTTGGCGAAGGCCTCGGCGACCTGGATCGCTAGCTCGCGCGTGGGGGTGAGCACCAGGACCTGCGGGCGCGTGTCGGCGAGGTCGAGCTTGGCCAGCATCGGCAGCGCGAAGGCGGCGGTCTTGCCGGTCCCGGTCTGCGCCTCGCCGAGGATGTCGTGGCCGGCGAGCAGTTGCGGGATGCAGGCGGCCTGGATCGGCGAGGGGGTCTCGTAACCCACTTCGGCGAGCGCCGACAGCAGGGGCGCGGGCAGCTGGAGATCGGCGAAGCGCAGTTCGGCTTCGGCGGGGGCGGATTCGGGGCGGGGAGCTTCGGTCATGGCGTCTCGGCCGCGGGGCGGCGATGGGCAGCGGCGCTGCAACATCGCGGAGGCGGGCGATTGCGGCGCGGCGGGGGTGATGGGGCGGCTCGTGGCCGCGGCGTTGCGGCGGGTGGCCGCGGGCTTGCGCGTCCGGCGCGCTCCGTTGGTGCG
>NZ_AMXD01000264.1 GCF_000310185.1 Thauera aminoaromatica S2
AGGCCGTGGCCGCGGCGCGCGAGGCGGGCGATCGCGGCGCTGCCGGCCGCGGCGGAGTGGAACAGCAGGCAGGCGTCGGTGCCGCCGGCGCGCGCGTATTCGGCGAGCAGGGTCTTCACGCGCTGGCCGAGCTCGGGCACGCGCGGATACTGGAAGGACAGCGCGCCCGAGGGACACACCGTGCTGCAGGTGCCGCAGCCCTTGCACAGATACGGGTCGACCGCGATCACGTCGCCGTTCGAGCGGATCGCCGCGGTGGAACAGGACTCGATGCAGTTGCTGCAGCCGGTCTTCTTCGCCCGGCTGTGCGCACACAGGGCGGCCTCGAAGGCTACGTAGCGCGGCTTCTCGAACTCGCCGACGAACTCCCCCAGCGCCTGCACCGCGAGCGCCTGCTCGAAGGGATCGCGCCCAGGCGCGGCGTAGCCGTCGGGCAGCTCGACGCGACGCAGCAGCGGCTCGGCCGACAGGTCGAGCACGAGGTCGAAGCGTTCGCTGCGCGCGCTGTCCTGGCGCGCGAAGTCGATCGCGCCGATCTCGCCACAGGCGGCGACGCAGGCGCCGTGGCTGCGACAGGCGTCGACATCGACCTGCAGGTCCCAGCCGATCGCGCCCTCGGGACAGGCCTTGACGCAGGCGTTGCAGCGCACGCACAGCTCGAGATCGATCGGGTTGTGCTGCGTCCACTCCAGCTCGAAGGCGCCGAGGTGGCCGCCGAGCCGCACCGGCCTGCCCGACCACACCGGGTACGCGTTGACCGCCGGCAGCTCCACGTCCTTCGAGCGCGCGGTGATCAGCACCGCCGGCTCGAAGCTGCCGGCCAGGCGCTCCGCCCAGCCCAGCGCCGCGCCCGCCTCGCCGATGATCAGCAGGCTGCGCCCGGCGCTCATCTGCACCGCAGCCACCGGCTCGGGGTCGGCCAAGGTGGTGGCCGCCGCGATCAGCGCGGCGAGCTTGGGCGTTGCCGCCGCGGACTCGGCCGACCAGCCGGCGTGCTCGCGCAGGTTGAAGAAGCGGATGCGCTCGCCCGCGCCGGCTTCCTCCGCGAGTTCGCCGAAGAGCGCGGTTTCCTGCGTACAGGCGACATGCACGCTCTTCCCGCCTGCGAGCGAAGTTTGCAGCGCCGGGAGTTCGGCGCCGCAGAGCGCGTGATGACACTGCATCGCGGCATCCGTGCCCGCCGCAAGACGCCCGGCATCGAGCGCGAAGCTGCGGTTGCAATCGCACAGGTGGATACGGGAGGTCGGGTCGCGGCGTTCGCTCATGTGTTCTTCCATCGATTCCCTTACGCAAAGCAGTTCATAGGCCAGCCGGGGACTCAGAGAAGACCGCAGGAATCCCCGAAAAGCCATGACTGGGCGATATCCGGAATCGACGCGCGACAATTTGTCGCTCAGGGTGCGTTTTGTCCCGACTCTTGCGGCGGCTCCGACGACACCGCGCCCGACAGATCGTCGACGCATCGCCCACCCGGAGCAGTCGCAGCTTGCGCAGACGCGCACTCCACCGCAGTGGCCGGTTCCGCGGTGGTCCCCCGTCCCCGCTCGCCGTCGACGGGCGCCGCGTCGACAAGCGCCGTCGCCCCCTCGGGAGCGGGCTGTGCCGTCGCGTCGTCCATCAGCCATTCGCGCGCATGCTGGAGCTTCGCCAGGATCTCCGGCGGGATCGGGTCGGGCTGCGAGTAGTCGTCGATGTAGATGTCCAGCCCGTCCATGCGATTGAAGTGCGGGTCGGAGAACAGTTTCTGCAAGGCCTTGCGACGCAGCGCCTCGCTCACCTCTTCCTTCAGGAAGGCGGTGAAATCCGAGGACAGCGACAAGCTCTCGACCGGCGGCAATTGCGCCTCGGCGCCCCCCGCCGCATCCGCCGCCGCATCCGGTGTGGCCGGCGCGAGCGGCAGCGGATCCGCTGCGTGCGT
>NZ_AMXD01000265.1 GCF_000310185.1 Thauera aminoaromatica S2
GGGCGCGCCGCGCTCAGGCGCCGATCGCGACCACGCGCGGCTTTGCGTAGCGCTCGGCGGGCGCGAAGCGGTCGATCAGCGCGCCGAGGGCCGCGGGCGCCACCGGCGGGCTGAACAGATAGCCTTGCAGCGCGTCGCAGCCGGCGGCGGCGAGCAGCGCGCGCTGCTCCTCCGTTTCCACGCCTTCGGCGACCACGCGCAGGCCCAGGCCGCGCGCCAGGCCCAGGGTTGCATCCACGATGATCGAGCTCTTCGGGTCGCGGCTCAGGCCATCGACGAAGCTGCGGTCGATCTTCAGCTTGGTGAGGGCGAAGCGGCTCAGGTAGGCGAGCGAGGAGTAGCCGGTGCCGAAGTCGTCGAGCGCGACGCTCACCCCCATGCGGCTGATCGCCTCGACCTGGCGCGCGCCGTGCTCGCTGTCGCTCATCATCGCGCTCTCGGTGAGCTCGAGCTCGAGCTGGCCGGGGTCGATGCCGGTGCGCTCGAGCACCTCGCGCACGCGCTCGGGCAGGCGCCCGCCCGCGAGCTGGTGCGCGGAGACGTTCACCGCCACGCGCACCGCCGGCAGGCCGGTGTCCTGCCAATGGCGGACCTGGCGGCAGGCGGTCTCGAGCGCCCAGTCGCCGATCGCGACGATCAGCTCGCTCTCCTCGGCCACCGGGATGAACTCCGCCGGCGACACCCAGCCCAGCGCGGGGCTGTTCCAGCGCAGCAGCGCCTCCACGGTGCGTACGCGGCCATCGCGCACGCACACGATCGGCTGGTAGTAGAGCTGCAGCTCGCCGCGCGCGAGCGCATGGCGCAGCTCGCTCTCGACCTCGATCCAGCGCCGTGCCCGGGTGTCCATGCCGGCGGTGAAGAAGTGCAGGCGGTTGCCCAGGCCGTGGCGGATCTGCGCACGCGCGGCCTCGGCCGCCTGCAGCAGGTGCTCGGCGTCGGCGCCGTCCTGAGGATGGACGCTGATGCCCAGGCTCGCGCTCATGTGCAGGAGCTGGCCGTTGACCGTCACCGGGCGGGCGATCTCGTCGAGGATGCGTCGCGCGAGCGCGGCCAGCGCGTCGGCATCGGTGAACTCGGTGATCAGCACGAGGAACTCGTCACTGCCCAGGCGGGCGAGGCTGCTGCGCCGCTTCAGGCAGCCGGCGATGCGCTCGGCCATCACTTGCAGCAGGCGGTCGCCGGCGTCCTGACCGAGGCTCTCGTTCACCCGCCGGAAGCGGTCGAGGTCGAGCAGCAGCACCGCGGCCTTGCCCTCGCCGGCGGCGGCGCGCTCCACCGCCTGCTGCAGCCGCTCCATGAAGAGCTGACGGTTGGCGAAGCCGGTGAGGGGATCGTGGTGGGTCAGGTAGTCGAGCCGGGCCTGGTCCTGCTTCTCGCGGCTGATGTCGCTGAACATGCCCACGTAGTGCGTGGGCAGGCCGTCGGCGCCGCGCACCGCACGCAATGCCAGGCGCTCGGGGTAGATCTCGCCGCTCTTGCGCCGGTTCCACACCTCGCCGACCCACGAGCCGCGCGTGACCAGCGCGTCCCACATGCCGGCGTAGAAGGCGGCGTCGTGGCGGCCGGATTTGAGCACGCGCGGATTGAGCCCGAGCACCTCGGCGCGCGCATGGCCGGTGATGCGCTCGAAGGCCGGGTTGCAGTCGAGGATGTCGCCGGCGAGGTTGGTCACCACGATGCCTTCGTGCAGGCCCTCGACGACCTCGCCCCAGATGCGCAGGTGGGCCTCGCGGGCACGCAGGCCGTCCTCAGCGTGGCGGCGGGCCCGGCGCCCGCGCGCCTCGACCAGGCCGCGCGCCAGCGCCGGGGCG
>NZ_AMXD01000266.1 GCF_000310185.1 Thauera aminoaromatica S2
CGGGCGTCCCGCCGCCGCTGCCAGGCGCGCGGCGGCGGCAAGTCCGGCCGCGCGTGCGCCGCGGAACATCACGTGGCGGGTGGCGCCGCTGCGCAGCATGGTCGCGAGCGTGGGGATCTGTTCGCGGAAGCCGCGCGGCAGCATGGTGTCGCCATCGGCGAGCGGCGCGGTGTCGCGCCACGCGGTGGGGTCGCCGCAGAGCAGCGCCCACAGCTCGGGGGCAACCGCCAGGCTGCGGGTGGGCATCGGCCCCTCGCCCACGATCTCGAGGACCCCCGCCCGCACGAGGCGGTGGTTGGGCAGCGCGAGGGGCGCGAGCGGAGCGCCGAACAAGGCCGCGCTCGCGGCGGAGAGGAGATGAAGGCCGGGGCGGAGCGCACCGGGCGACTGCAACTCGGCGAGCGCCAGGTTGAGCAGGTAGCTCGACTCGTTCTCGCCGCACAGCGCCATGGCGAACCACTCGTGCAGCTGCAGCTTCAGGTCGGCAAGCAGGCGCCCGAGGGGGCCGTGCAGCTCCGGCGCGGCTTGCGCGAGTGCGATGCAGGCGGCTCGCCAGTCCTGAGGCGGGGTACCGAGCAGGGTGGCGAGGTCTTCGCCCCCCTGGCTCGCCGCAAGCGCCTCGAAGACCGCGGACGGGGCGCCGACGCTGAGGCGGGCGAACTCGGCGATGCCGGCATGGACGAAGGCGCGTGACAGGCGCGCGCCCTCGCTCGCCGGGGCGGATTCCGGGCGCAGGCTGGCGGGGGCGTTCATGGTGAGGATCCTCCGCGATCGGCGGCATCGCTGCGGTCGTAATGAAAGCGCACCACCCGCCCTAGCCAGGGCAGCCAGCCAGGGTCGAGGTCGAGGCCGCCCCGACGCAGCTCCAGGTCGACCTCGGCGAGGCGCAGGTGGACGTCGACATGGCTCGGACTTGCGCGCACGCGAGCGGGGCGCTCGGCGCGCAGCGCGCGCAGGGCCGCGTCACCGACGTGACGCAGCACGGCCCGGTCGACCGCGACGGGATCGGCGCGCGCGGGCAGCTTCGCAAGGCCCGCAAGCTTGGCGACGGGGTCTTGCTCGCCCTCCAGTGCGCAGGCCTCGGCCAGGAAGCCGGTGAGCGGGGCGTCGGGAGCGAGCTCGAGCCGGAGCGCGAGACGGACGAGTTCGCGCCAGCCGGCGTGGGGTTCGTGCAGGGTGCCCCGCCAGGCGCGCAATCCCGGATGGTTCAGCACGTTGAGCAGGAAAAAAAGCCCGCCGCGGCCGGTGTGGAAGTCGACCTCGGCCTGCGTCGCCGTCACCGTCACCGCGAACGGGTCGGTGACTTCGCTCGGGGCTCCTGCCCGGGGCGGAGCGGCGGGGCGCGCGTTTACCGCAGCGATGGCGCGGGGAGAGGCTCCGACGCGGATGGAAGCGGGGGGTGCGAACCCTCGGGAGGCGGGGGAGCCGGCGGGTATCGAACCTGCACCGGCGTCGCGCCGCCGTCTGGCGTCGGGTAGGTCCCCGCCTGCAGTGCGCGCGCGACCAGGTCCGGATGCCCGTGCCGTCGCCGACTCCGCATCCTGCCCGCCGCCGAGTTCCGCCAGGGCTGCGGCCGCGCCGCGCAGGACCTCGCCCCCCTGCGGTCCCGCCAGCGCTGCGGGGGTACAGCGCCACAAGGTGAGCAGGGCCTCCAGCACGACGAGCGGATCGCTGGCGGGCAGCGTGCCATGCGCCGCCGCGCCGGGCGGGGCTGGCCGGCGCGGCGAACCCGCCCCTGTCGCCG
>NZ_AMXD01000267.1 GCF_000310185.1 Thauera aminoaromatica S2
GCGGTGCGGCTGCGCAGCGCGACCGCGCAGACCCGCCGGACCCGCCGCGCCCCGCGACGCGGCGACCCTCACACCGCGAGCGCCTCGCGCACCCCGTCGCGGTCCATGTCCGCCCCTGCGCCGCGCATGACGATCTCGCCGCGCTCCATTACCAGGTACTGGTCGGCGAGCGCGCGCGCGAAGTCGTAGTACTGCTCGACGAGCAGGATGGCCATCTCGCCGGTCTCGGCGAGGCTGCGGATGGCGCGCTCGATGTCCTTGATGATGGAGGGCTGGATGCCCTCGGTGGGCTCGTCGAGGATCAGCAGCCGGGGGCCGAAGGCGAGTGCGCGGCCGATCGCGAGCTGTTGCTGCTGGCCGCCGGAGAGGTCGCCGCCGCGCCGGCCCATCATCTGCCTCAGCACCGGGAACATGTCGAAGATGCGCGGCGGGATGGCGCTGCCGCGTGGCCGGGTGGCGAGGCCCATGAGCAGGTTCTCCTCGACGGTGAGGCGCGGGAAGATCTCGCGCCCCTGCGGGACGAAGCCGATGCCGGCGGCGACGCGCTTCCAGGACGGCGCGCGGGTGATGTCCTGGTCGTGGAAGGAAATGCTGCCGCTGGCGGCGGGCACCAGGCCCATCAGGGTCTTCAGCAGCGTGGTCTTGCCCACGCCGTTGCGCCCGAGCAGCGTCGTCACCTTGCCGACGGGCACGTCGAAGGACAGGCCGCGCAGGATGTGGCTGCCGCCGTAGTACTGGTTCAGGTTGTCGACTTTCAGCATGTTCGTTCAGCGCCCCAGGTAGACCTCGATCACGCGCGGATCCGCCTGCACCGTGGCGAGATCCCCCTCGGCCAGCACCGAACCCTCGCACAGCACCGTGACCTTGCCGCCGAGCGCCTCGACGAAGGCCATGTCGTGCTCGACCACCACCAGCGAGTGCTTGCCGGCGAGGCTCGTGAACAGCTCGGCGGTGCGCTCGGTCTCGTCGTCGGTCATGCCGGCGACCGGCTCGTCGAGCAGCAGCAGGCGTGGCTCCTGCATCAGCAGCATGCCGATCTCCAGCCACTGCTTCTGGCCGTGCGAGAGCAGCCCGGCGGGGCGGTCGGCGGCCTGGTCGAGGCGGATCTGGCGCAGCACCGCGGCGACGCGGTCGCGCTCGTCGTCGATGAGGCTGGCGAACAGGGTGCGGCGCACGCGCTTGTCGGCCTTCATGGCCAGCTCGAGGTTCTCGAAGGCCGTGTGCTGCTCGAAGATGGTCGGCTTCTGGAACTTGCGGCCGATGCCGGCGTGGGCGATCTCGGGTTCGGTCAGGCGGGTGAGGTCGATGGTCTGGCCGAAGAAGGCGGTGCCCGAGTCGGGCCGCGTCTTGCCGGTGATCACGTCCATCATGGTGGTCTTGCCGGCGCCGTTGGGGCCGATGATGCAGCGCAGCTCGCCGGCGTCGATGGTCAGGCTGAGCTTGTTGAGCGCGCGGAAGCCGTCGAAGCTCACGGTGATGTCGTCGAGGTAGAGGATGACCTTGTGCGACAGGTCGAGCTCGCCGGGCCGGAACACCCGCCCGTCCGCGGCCGAGCCGTCCCAGTGCTCGCGCTCGTTCTCGCGCTCGGCGTCGAGGCGGGTGCGCTCGCGTTCGATCTCGAGGGTGGGGATCATGCGTTCGCTCCCTTGGCGGTGTCGGTGGGGGGGGCGGCGAAGCCGTGCGCGCCGCTCGTGACGGGGGGCGTGCCCGGGGCCGCCGCGGCTGCGCCCGGCGCAGGCGTG
>NZ_AMXD01000268.1 GCF_000310185.1 Thauera aminoaromatica S2
GGGCTGGCCTGGCGCTACGGCAAGGCCGGCAAGGAGCGCCGCGCAGCCGCGCCTGCCACGATCGCGGCCGCACCGCCGCCGGCCGAAGACCCCGCCCCGCCCACGGTGCGCGCGCAGATCGAGCACGAGCTCGCGCTCATCGCCGAGCTCGGCTACGAGCCCTACTTCCTCACCGTGCACGACATCGTGCGCTTCGCCCGCGAGCGCGGCATCCTGTGCCAGGGCCGCGGCTCGGCGGCCAACTCGGTGGTGTGCTGGGCACTGGGCATCACCGAGGTCGATCCGCAGCTGGGCATCATGCTGGTCGAGCGCTTCATCTCGCGAGAGCGCGACGAGCCGCCCGACATCGACGTCGACTTCGAGCACGAGCGCCGCGAGGAGGTCATCCAGTACCTCTACCGCAAGTACGGCCGCGAACGCGCCGCGCTCGCCGCCACCGTGATCCGCTACCGCGCACGCAGCGCGCTGCGCGACGTCGGCCGCGCGCTCGGCCTCGACGAGACGCAGATCGAGCGCCTCACCCGCGAGCACCACTGGTTCGACGGCCGCCACATCCTGCCCGAGCGCCTCGCGGAGGCCGGGCTCGACCCCGCCAGCCCGGTCACGCAAAGGCTGGTCGCACTCACCGAGGAACTCATCGGCTTTCCGCGCCACCTCTCCCAGCACGTCGGCGGCTTCGTCATCGCGCGCGGCCGGCTCGACGAGCTGGTGCCGGTGGAGAACGCCGCCATGTCCGATCGCACCGTGATCCAGTGGGACAAGGACGACCTCGACGCGGTCGGCCTGATGAAGATCGACGTGCTCGCGCTCGGCATGCTGTCGGCGCTGCGTCGCGGCCTCGCCCTGGTGTCGGCATGGCGCGGCGAGGCGCTGACGCTGGCGACCATCCCGCGCGAACGAAAGGAGGTCTACGAAATGCTGTCGCGCGCCGATTCGGTCGGCGTGTTCCAGGTCGAGTCGCGCGCGCAGATGACCATGCTGCCGCGCCTGAGGCCGCAACGCTTCTACGACCTGGTGGTGGAAGTCGCGATCGTGCGCCCCGGCCCGATCCAGGGCGGCATGGTCCATCCCTACCTGCAGGCGCGCGAGCGTGCGGCGCGCGGCGAGGATCCGTTGGACGGCCTGCGCGAAGAGATCCGCGGTGTGCTGGCGCGCACGCTGGGCGTGCCGATCTTCCAGGAGCAGGTGATGCAGCTCGCGGTGGTCGCGGCCGACTTTACCGGCGGCGAGGCCGACCAGCTGCGCCGCGCGATGGGTGCCTGGCGGCGCAAGGGCGAGCTCGAGCGCTACCGCCAGAAGCTGCTCGACGGGCTGGCGAACAACGGCTACGACCCCGACTTCGCCCAGCGCCTGTGCCAGCAGATCGAGGGCTTCGGCAGCTACGGCTTTCCCGAATCCCACGCCGCCAGCTTCGCGCTGCTGGTGTATGCCTCGGCCTGGCTCAAGTGCTTCGCGCCCGCGGCCTTCCTCGCCGCGCTGCTGAACAGCCAGCCGATGGGCTTCTACGCGCCCGCGCAGCTGATCCAGGACGCCCGCCGCCATGGGGTGGAGGTGCGCGCGGCGGACGTCGGCGCCAGCGCGTGGGACTGCATGCTGGAGGCCGCCGACAGCGCGCAGCCCGCGGTGCGCCTCGGCCTGCGCATGATCCGCGGCCTCGGCCGCGAGGCCGCCACGCGCATCGCCGCCGCGCGTGGCGAACACGCCTTCGCCGACACCCAGGAGGAT
>NZ_AMXD01000269.1 GCF_000310185.1 Thauera aminoaromatica S2
GCCTCGCGGTCGAGCCCGGCCTGCGCCGGCAGGTCGCGCAGCTTGCGCACGACGGCGAGCCCGAGCGGCAGGTCGCGCGCACGCGCGAATCCGCGCGCCAGCTCCACCGCCTGGTTGAAGCCGCGCTCGGCGAGCCTGCGCGGATGCAGCGGCATCGGCAGCACGAGATCGGCCCCCGCGCCGTCTTCCGCAGCGAAATCGGCGCCGCATCGGGCCAACGCATCGCCAAGGTAACGGCCCACCGCGAGCTGGTGGCGGTACTTGAGGGCATGGATCATCGCGTCGACCGGGAAGGCGAAATCGAACACCGCCCGCGTCGCATCGAAGGCCGGCGCGCTGCGCCGGCAGGCGCCGCAACGGCCACCATCCAGGCCGGGCAGGCCGCATTGCGGGCACGCGGTGGAAGGACGCCGCGGCAGCTCGTCGGCACAGGCGGCACAGACGGCCTCGCCGCCGCTCGTCGCACCGCAGACGAAGCAGTCCTGCGGCGCGAGCACGTCCATCGCATGGCTGAACAGGACGCGGAGGGGATGCAGTGAATTTGACAAGATTTCCACCGATGGAAGAACATGCGGGCCTCGTAATTCGTAATTACAGCCTGGAAAGCATTACATGACAACGACTTCCGCGACGATCGAACGCCCCGCAGCGCCCCCGTCCCGCCACCAGTGGGCGACCGCCGAGGTCGAGGCGCTCTTCGAGCTGCCCCTGCTCGAGCTCGTCTTCCGCGCCCAGCAGGTGCATCGCAGCCACTTCGACCCGCAGGAAGTGCAACGCTCCACCCTGCTCTCGATCAAGACCGGCGGCTGCTCGGAAGACTGCGGCTACTGCTCGCAGTCCGCCCGCCACGACAGCGGTCTCGCCCGCCAGCGCCTGCTCCCGGTCGACGAGGTGCTCGCCAACGCGCGCGCGGCCAAGGCGCGCGGCGCCAGCCGCTTCTGCATGGGTGCCGCCTGGCGCGGGCCGAAGGACCAGGACCTCGCCCCGGTGCTCGAGATGGTGCGCGAGGTGAAGGCGCTCGGCCTGCAGACCTGCGTGACCCTGGGCATGCTGAAGGAAGGCCAGGCCGAGCAGCTCGCCGACGCCGGCCTCGACTACTACAACCACAACCTCGACACCGCACCCGACTTCTACGGCCGGGTGATCACCACCCACACCCTGCAGGACCGCCTCGACACCCTCGACAAGGTGCGCGGCGCCGGCATCAACGTATGCAGCGGCGGCATCGTCGGCATGGGCGAGAACCGCCGCCAGCGCGCCGCGCTGATCGCCCAGCTCGCCAACCTGCCGGCGCCGCCCGAGTCGGTGCCGATCAACAACCTGGTCCAGGTCCCGGGCACGCCGCTCGCGGGCGCCGGGGCGCTCGACCCCTTCGAATTCGTGCGCACGATCGCCGCCGCGCGCATCACCATGCCGAGCAGCTACGTGCGCCTGTCCGCCGGCCGCGGCGAGATGAGCGACGAGCTGCAGGCGCTGTGCTTCCTGGCGGGCGCCAACTCGATGTTCTACGGCGAGCGCCTGCTCACCACCGACAACCCCGACGCCGACCGCGACGACCGCCTGTTCGCGCGCCTCGGCCTGCGCGCAATTTGAGCGGCGAGCGCATGGACACCCCCACCCCCGGCCAGGACGTCAGCGCCCGGGACGCCCCCCCCGGGCAGGCCCCCGCCGCGCCGGGCTTCGCCCTCGACCGCAGCCT
>NZ_AMXD01000270.1 GCF_000310185.1 Thauera aminoaromatica S2
CCTGAATCCGTGTTCTCTACAGCGCATACCCGCTCCGCGAGCCCCAGCGCATGATTCTTCTGCTGCCTGACTCCCAATCTCAGCTCACCGCAGCCCCGAGCGCCGTCCTTTCATGGCCCGGAGCGCCGGCGAGCCGGGCTTCCGGCGGGTGCGCTATGTCATTTCCCTTCTCCCGCGCGGCCGTCGCCCTTCCGCCGCAGCGAAATGGCCTCGATTCGGAGAATTCGGCCGCCGGATTTGCATCACGGCGAAGCCACCGCGCACAGTCGCGCCTGCACCGTGGTGAACACCTTCACATGCGCGGCCACGCCGCGCCCGAAGTCCAGCACCAGGCGCCGGGCGTGTTCGACGAACTTCGCCGCGCGGTACATCACCTCCTGCAGCACCGTCTTGATGCGCCGGCGCTTGGCCGGGTGGCGGATCGGCGAGAGCTCGCCGGCCAGCCCGAGCTGGCCGATCAGGCGCAGGCAGTTGTAGGCGAATGCGGCCAGATGCACGACCGCGTCGTTGGTGTCGAACTTACCCGAGGGCAGGCGCTCGAGGTCCAGGTCGGTCTTGATCTCGGAGTGGAACTGCTCGTGCGTGCCGTGGTGCTTGTAGAGCTCGATCACCTCGGCCATCGCCCCATCGAGGCTGGTCCACCAGCCTTCGATCTCGATCTCGGGCGCCAGCAGGTGCTGGCCCTTCTTGTCGATGGTGCGCTCGGTCACCCGCACCACCAGGCGCAGCGTGCGCTTGGCCTTCTTCCAGGCACGATCGATCTTCAGGTCCAGCAGCCCCACCCGCTTGCCCACGCGCGCTTCTTCGAACGCACCGGCGGCCTCGGCCCGATCCACCCAGGCGGTCTTGTCCTGGCGGCGCGGGTTCCACTTGGTGAGGTAATCGAACGAACGCCCGAGTTCGGCCCAGCGATCGCGCTCGTCGGCCAGCGCGAACAGCAGCCGCGCGCTATCGAAGCCGCTATCGGCGCGCCACAGCAGCTTCGCATCGGCGGCGCACACCCGGCGCAGGCGCGGGAGCGCGCGCTCGAAGAAATACTCCGTCTCCAGCGCCGAGTGGTGCGAACCCGCGCGCAGTTCCAGGCCGAGGTTCCAGCCCTCGTTGCCCAGGTACAGCGCGATCGGCGTGTAGCCGTCGACACCCTGGTAGGTGCGGCTGACCGCTTCCTTCTTGGTGTCGGAGTTGTCCATCACGAAGGTGTCCAGGTCGGCGCAGACGTAGCCCTTGTGCGCCGTGATCGGCGCCTCGGTGCGCTCGAGCAGGCGCAGGCTCAGCTCGTCGGTCAGCTCGCGCAGCTCGGCCGCGCGGGCATCGAGCCGTTGGCGCATCCACACGCTGCCGGGCACCTTGGCGAGCCCGAGCGCTTCCTTGAAGAAGCGGTCGCCGCGAAACGGCTCGATCGCCTCGAAGTCGCTCTTGCCCAGGCTCAGCAGCCCGACCACCGACTTGACCAGATCCGAGCTCAGCATGCCCTGCGACACTGGCAGCCTCGGGTCGATCACCGCCTGAACCTGTGCCGCCTGGCAGCACTGCCCGATCAGCGCCAGGCCCGAGTACGAGGTCAGGTTGAGCTTGGCGGATTGCTTGACTTCGAAGCGCGGCATGGTCGGTTGGGTGAATGAGTCGGATGCGTAATTGTACAATTACATCAATGCGTTAGGCTGGATTTCCGGCTAAACGAACACGGATTCAGG
>NZ_AMXD01000271.1 GCF_000310185.1 Thauera aminoaromatica S2
GAACTGGCCACGCTCGTCGCGCTCGCCGCCCACCTGCCGCTCGATGCCGGGCTGCGCTCGCGCCTGGCGGCGCTTGCGCCGCGCGGTCGGGTCGAGGGCCTGCGCCTCGCCTGGAAGGGGGAGCCCGCCGCGCCCGAGCACTGGGCGCTGACGGCAAGCTTCGCCGGGCTCGGGCTGGCGGCGCAAGACGGTCTGCCCGGCGTCACCGGGCTCTCCGGCAGTGTGGACGGCGACCGGCAGCGCGGGCGCTTCCGGCTTGCCGCGGCGGACATGCGGATCGACCTGCCGGCGGTCTTCGATCCCGGTCCGCTGGACTTCTCGCGCCTGCAGGCGCAGGGCGGCTGGCAGCGCGCGGAGGGCCGGCTGGCGATCGTGCTCGACGAGGCCGCGTTCGAGAACGCCGACGCGGCCGGCACCGCCGCGGGCCGTTACTGGCCGGCGACGACGGGGGCGGGCGAGATCGATCTGCAGGCGCGCCTGACCCGCGCCGAGTCGACCGCGGTGTGGCGCTACGTGCCCAGGGCGGTCAACGACGACACGCGCGACTGGCTGCGCCGCGGGATCCGCTCCGCGAAGGTGCCCGAGGCGCGGCTGGAATTGCGGGGCGCGCTCGACGACTTCCCCTTCCGTGCCGGCCAGGGCCGCTTCCTGGTGAGCGTTCAGGTTGCCGACGCCGCGCTCGACTACGCCCCCGGCTGGCCGGGCATCGAGGGCATCGACGGCGAGGTGCGCTTCGAGGGCCCGGGTCTGCGCATCCTCGTGCCGCGCGGGCGCATCTTCGGGGTGGATCTGGTGGACGTGGTGGCGGAGGTGCCCGACCTCGACCAACTTCCGAGCGAGATCATGACCATCACCGGTCGTGCGCGCGGTCCGACCGCCGAGTTCCTGCGCTTCGTCTCGGCGAGCCCGGTGTCGCGCCGCATCGACGGCTTCACCGACGGCATGGTGGCCGAGGGGCGGGGCGAACTGGAACTCGAGCTGGTGATGCCGCTGCGCGCGACGATCGACTCCCGCGTGCAGGGCGAATACCGCTTCGCCGACAACCGCATCGCGCTGCTGGAGGCCTTGCCGCCGCTCGAGGCGGCGCGCGGGCGGCTGCGCTTCACCGCGGACACCCTGAGCATCCCGGAGGCGCAGGCGCGCCTGTTCGGCAATCCATTGCGCCTCTCCGCGCAGACCGGCGAGGACGGCACGGTGCGCTTCCGCGCCGCCGGGCGGGCGGACGCCGCGGCGCTGGCGGCGGCCTGGGAGGTCCCGCTGCTCGACGAACTCGCCGGCACCGCGGAGTGGTCCGCGGACATCCGCGTCGGCCGGCGCGGCACGCGGGTCGAGATCGCCTCCGACCTTGCCGGTTTCGCCTGCAGCCTGCCGCCGCCGTTCGGCAAATCGGCCGCCGAGGGCTGGCCGGCGAGGCTGGCTTTCGAGCGTCCGGCCGGCAGCCAGGATGCGCGCATCACCCTCGCGATCGACGACCGCCTGCGCGCGGAGCTGCTGCGCTCCGCCGGCGGGGTGGTGCGCGGCGGCGTTGCGCTCGGGCGTGCGAGCGCAGACGCGCCGCCGGGTTCCGAGGCGGGCGTGCGTGTCGCCGCGGTGCTCGATCGCCTCGACCTCGACGCCTGGCGCGCCGTGCTGGAGCGCGCCGCGCCCCTTCCCGCCGCGGGCGCGGAGGAGGCTGCCGTGGCCGGCGATGG
>NZ_AMXD01000272.1 GCF_000310185.1 Thauera aminoaromatica S2
TTCTCTCAAGAAACAAAACTAGCCGGGGCGGTTTTCATGCGGCTGCCCCGATGGGGTTGATCTGGAACCCGAGCGCGGTGGCTCGGCGTTTGAGTGCAGCGATGCTGCGCTCGCGTTGCAGTTCTTCGTATCGCTGCTGCCCCTGGTCGACGAAGGCCTCGCCGCGGGTGAGCATGAAATACACCATGCGCGCGAGCTTATGCGCCGTTGCGGTGTTCGCCTTGGGTTTGTCCATCCGGCTGCAAAGGCGCCGATAGAACGCTCCGAGGGCGGAGTTGCTGTGCGATAGCGTCATCGCGGCCATCTTCAGGGCCTGGCGCACGCGGTTGGCCGAACGCTTGGTACCGGCCGAGAGCACCTTGCCACCGCTGACCTTGGTCCCTGGGCACAGCCCCAGCCACGAGCAGAAGTGCTTCACGTTGGCAAAGCGGGAGAGGTCGGGTCCGATCTCGGTCAGGATCTTCATCACCGAGCTCACCTCGAGCCCGTTGATCCGCGTCAGATCGACCCCTGCCCAATTGGCGAGCATCTGCCGGACATCGAAGGCAGCGCGCGCCTTGCTGCCGGCTCGAGGCACCGCGCCAACGTTGATCGCGCACTGCGCCCGCTGCCCGAGCAGCACCTGCATCTGGGCGTCGCATTCGCGCAGGTGACGGGCGATGTCGTCGTACATCGACAGTGCCTGACCCAGCACGAACAGATGCTCCTGGCGCCAGTTCCCGGTCAGCGCACGGATGACCTCCTCGGTGCTGGCCTTGACCCGCCGGTGACGGTGACGCGCCAGCACTTCAGGGTTGCGCTCGCCGGCGACGATGTCACGGATGATCGCCTGACCGCTCATCCCCATCACGTCGGTGAGCACCTCGGTGAGTTGAATATTCATCTGCACCAAGGCTTTTTGCATGCGCTGCACCCAACTGGCCTGCTCGGCGAGCAAGGTCTCGCGCAGCCGGGCAATCGCCCGTAGCTCACAGACCTCTCCGGCAGGTCGCCATGCTGCGCGCAGCAGCCCGTAGCTCATCAAACGCTGCAGCCACTGACAATCCTGCACATCACTCTTGCGGCCGGGCACGTACTTCATCTGTCGCGCATCGACCAGCCAGACCTGCAGTCCGCGCTGCTCCAGGATCTCGAACAGCGGGATCCAGTACACGCCGGTCGACTCCAAGGCGACGATCTCCACCTTGCACGCCAGCAACCAGTCGGCCAAGGCGCGCAGATCGTCCGTCATGACGCCGAACTCGCGCACCGACTCCTCTGCCGCGTCGGGCGGCACCGCCACCCAGTGGCTCGAAGCACCCACATCGATCCCCGCCGCGTTCGGGAACACCGTGTCTGTCCGCTTGCGCATCGCCATCATCTGCTCCATCCTCGTCCAAGAACGGCAGCGCCAAGGGAAGCGTCGATTTCGACTCGATCTCTCAAACGGGATGCACATCGCTGTGCTCACCACTGTCGCCGACGATTCCCGGACCATGCTCAGAGTCGGGCTCGCTCCACAGCGTCCTCTAACGCCGCGAGCTCGCACCAATGACGTGTCGGTCATCGCGGCGCTGCCGTTCTCCTTGTAAGCCATAGTCGTTTCTTCCGGAACGCCGGGCGTGCGGGACGCGCGGATGGGATGCTCAGAA
>NZ_AMXD01000273.1 GCF_000310185.1 Thauera aminoaromatica S2
GATCCACTGGCGCCGGCGCGAGACCGCGACCGCGGCGCCGGGCGCGGCCGGGTCCGGCGCGCGAGGAGGGCGCTGATGCCGGCCTACCTGCTGCGCCGCCTGCTCTACGCGGTGCCGATCCTGATCGGGGTGAACCTGCTCACCTTCGTGCTCTTCTTCGTGGTGAACTCGCCCGACGACATGGCGCGCATGCACATCGGCGTCAAGCGCGCCACGCCCGAGGCCATCGAGCGCTGGAAGGTCGAGCGCGGCTACGACAAGCCGATGTTCATCAACGACGCCGCGAGCGGCAGCGCGCGCCTCACCGAGACCCTCTTCTTCGACAAGTCGCTGCGCATGTTCGCGCTCGAGTTCGGCCGCGCCGACGACGGCCGCGACATCGGCCAGGAGATCCGCGAGCGCATGGGGCCCTCGCTGGCGATCGCGCTGCCGACCTTCGTGCTCAGCCTCGTGGTGTCGATCAGCTTCGCGCTGCTGCTGGTGTTCTTCCGCGCCACCTGGCTGGATTTCTGGGGCGTGGTGCTGTGCGTGGCGATGATGTCGATCTCCAGCCTGTTCTACATCATCGGCGGCCAGTGGCTGGTGTCCAAGCTGTGGGCATTGGTGCCGATCTCGGGCTACGCGCCCGGGCTGGATGCAGCGCGCTTCCTGGTCTTGCCGGTGCTGATCAGCGTGGTGGCCGGCATCGGCTCTTCGGCGCGGTGGTACCGCACGATCTTCCTCGAGGAGATCTCGAAGGACTACGTGCGCACCGCGCGCGCGAAGGGGCTGTCGGAGCTCGCGGTGCTGTTCCGCCATGTGCTGCGCAATGCGCTGATCCCGATCCTGACCGGGGTGGTGGTGGTGATCCCGCTGCTCTTCATGGGCAGCCTGCTGGTGGAGTCCTTTTTCGCGATTCCCGGCCTGGGCAGCTACACGATCGACGCGATCAACGCGCAGGACTTCGCGGTGGTGCGGGCGATGGTGTTCATCGGCTCGGTGCTGTACATCGTCGGCTTGATCCTCACCGACCTGTCCTACACCCTGGCCGATCCGCGGGTGAGGCTGCAATGAGCGCATCGAGCGTGATCTTGGGCTTCCAGCCGGTGCTGCTGTGGACCGACGCGTTGCTCTTCCTGCTCGTCGCGCTGGCGCTGCTGGCGGGCATGCGCGCGCGTGCGCAGGCGCCGCTGCGCGCGGCCTGGCGCAAGGTGGGGAGGCGACCGACCGGGATGGCGGCGGCCACCGTGTTGCTGGCCTTCCTCGTCGTGGGCCTGGTCGACAGCCTGCACTACCGGCCGCTGCTGCCGGCGCTGGAGCGCGTGGCGGGGGCGGATGGGGGCGGGCCGGCAAGCGGAGCGGCACCGGCGGCTCCGGTCGTTTCCACCGAGGTGCTGTCGGCGCTCGACGCCCTGCTCGCGCCGCTGCGCCTGCGCACCGAGAAGACCTATTCCGCGCCCTTCGCGTGGACGCTGTACCAGCGCGAGACGATGGAGACCGCCGACGGCGGCCAGGTGCGCGACTATCCGCGTCTCGCCCACGGCGCGGCCCACCTCGGCGCCGACCCGGGCCCGGCGCGGGCGGGCGACCTCGCGCTGCGGCTGGCGAAGGCG
>NZ_AMXD01000274.1 GCF_000310185.1 Thauera aminoaromatica S2
CGCGCCTGGCGGCGCGGCTCGACCTCGGCGTCGAGCTGCTCGAGCGCCCGGCCACGCAGCTCTCGGTCGGCCAGCAGCAGCGCGTGGCCGCGGCGCGCGCGCTGATCGGCCGTCCCGGCCTGGTGGTGGCGGACGAGCCCACCTCCGCGCTCGACGCCGATCGTCAGCAGACCTTCATCGACCTGCTGCTCGACGAATGCGCCGCGGTCGGCGCCGCGCTGCTCTTCGTCAGCCACGACCAGCGCCTGGCAGCGCACTTCGACCGCGTGCTCGACCTCGGTGCGCTCGTCCGCGCCGGCCTCGCTGCGGAGGACGCGCGATGAGCCCCGTCTTCATGCTGTCGCTGCGCAGCATCGCCAACCGCAGGCTGTCGGCCGCGCTCACCGTGGTCGCGGTGGCGCTGGCAGTGGCGCTGCTGCTCGGGGTCGAGCGCCTGCGCAACGATGCGCGCGCGGGCTTCGCGCAGACGATTTCCGCCACCGACCTGGTGGTGGGCGCGCGCAGCGGCCCGGTGCAGCTGCTGCTGTACTCGGTCTTCCACATCGGCGACGCCACCGCCAACCTGTCGTGGGCCAGCATCGAGCACGTCGCCGCGCTGCCCCAGGTGAAGTGGCTGGTACCGCTCGCGCTCGGCGACTCGCACCGCGGTCACCGCGTGGTCGGCACCACCACGGACTTCTTCGCGCAATACCGCCATGGCGAGGGGCGCAGTCTGGTCTTCGCGGCCGGCGGCCCGTTCGCCGGCGCAACCGCGCGCGTCGAGGACCTCTTCCAGACCGTGATCGGCGCCGAGGTCGCCGCCCGCCATGGTTACCGCCTCGGCGAGCGCATCGTGCTCAGCCACGGCGGCGGCGCGGGGGAGGGCGGAGCGCGCTTCGCCGAGCACGCCGACAAGCCCTTCACCGTGGTCGGCATCCTCGCGCCCAGCGCCACGCCGCTCGACCGCGCCGTGCTGGTGAGCCTGGAGGGCCTGGAGGCGATTCATGTCGATTGGCATGGCGGCGCGCCCATCCCGGGCCTGAAGATCACGCCCGAGCAGGTGCGCAAGTTCGACCTGCGCCCCAAATCCGTCACGGCCGCGCTCGTCGGGCTGCACAGCCGCAGCGCGGTGTTCCGCGTGCAGCGCCAGATCAACGCCTACGCCGGCGAACCGCTCACCGCCATCCTGCCCGGTGCGACCCTGCAGCAGCTGTGGGACCTCGTCGGCATCGCCGAGCGCGCGCTGCTCGCGGTCTCGGCCCTGGTGGTCGTGGTCGGCCTGACGGGCATGGTGGCGGTGGTGCTGGCAAGCCTGGGCGAGCGCCGCCGCGAGCTCGCCATCCTGCGTGCGCTGGGTGCCAGCCCGCGCGAGGTCTTCGCGCTGCTCGCGCTTGAGAGCCTGCTGCTCGCCACTGCGGGCATCGCGCTCGGCCTCGGGCTGCTGTATGGTGCGGGCGCCGCGCTCGCCCCCTGGCTCGCCGCGCAGCATGGTCTGCAGCCGAGCCTGGGCTGGCCCGCGGCGGGCGAATGGCGCCTGCTCGGCGCGGTGCTCGCCGCCAGCCTGGTCGCCAGCCTGCTGCCGGCGCTGCGCGCCT
>NZ_AMXD01000275.1 GCF_000310185.1 Thauera aminoaromatica S2
CGCTGGCGTCGTGCTGGCCGCGCGCGGCGGCGAGCTCGAGGTAGCGCGCGGCCAGCCGCAGCGGCTGGTCGGGCGCGCCGTCGGCGAGCTCCTCGAGGTAGTTGCCCACCATCGCCAGCGCGCGCAGGGCGAGCGCGTGGCGCGCGGCGTCGGCCGGGACCTCGCCGCGCGCCATCGCCCCGAGCAGCTGCTCGAGGGCGTCGGTGAACAGCGTCAGGCCGTCGAGGCCGACGATGTCGAGGGCGCCGCGCACCTGGTGCAGGTGCGATTGCGCGAACTGCAGGCCGGCGGCTTCGCTGCCTGCGCAGCCGCGCTCGAGGATTTCGCGCGCGCGCCCCAGCGCGGCGTCGATCTCGCCCTTCACCCAGGTCAGCGGTCCCAGGTCCGGCTCGGTGGCGTGTGTCATGCTGTTCTTCCGGGCGACAGCCAGCGTGGTCAGACCTTGAAGCCCGAGACCGAGCCCTTCAGCTCCACCGCCAGCTCGGCGAGCTGGTCGATCGACACGGCGGTCTGGCGGGTGCCGAGCGAGGTCTGTTCGGTGACGGCGAGGATGTCCTTCATCGCCGCGGCGACGCGGCCGGCGGTCGCGGCCTGTTCCTGCACGTCGGCCGAGATGCGCTCGATCAGGCTGGCGGTTTCGGTGGAGACCTGGTCGATCTCGGCGAGCGCCTGGCCGGCGGCGTCGGAGAGCTGCGCGCCCTCGACCACGTTGCGGGTGGCGCTCTCCATCGCACCCACCGCGTCCTGGGTGTCGGTCTGGATGGTCTTGACGATCGCGGCGATCTGCTTGGTCGCCTCGGCCGAGCGTTCGGCGAGGCGCTGCACTTCCTCGGCGACGACGGTGAAGCCGCGCCCGGCCTCGCCGGCGGTGGCGGCCTGGATGGCGGCGTTGAGCGCGAGCACGTTGGTCTGCTCGGTGATGTCGGAGATGAGCTCGACGATCTCGCCGATCTCCTGCGAGGATTCGCCGAGGCGCTTGATGCGCTTGGCGGTCTCCTGGATCTGGCTGCGGATGTCGTTCATGCCGCGGATGCTGTTCTGCACCGCGTCCGCGCCCTTGCGCGCGGACTCCAGCGAGCGCCGCGCCACTTGGGCGGACTGCAGCGCGCGCGCGGAGGAGTCGGTCATCGACTGCGCCATGCGCTCGGCGGTGGCGCCGGCTTCCTCGATCTCCTGCGACTGGCGGTCGGTGGCGGCGAGCAGCTCGGTCGAGGTACGGCGCGCCGACTCGGTGGCCGAGGTCACCCGCGTGGCGGCGTCGTTGATTCGGCGTACCAGCACCGAGAGCTCCTCGATGGTGTAGTTCACCGAGTCGGCGATCGCGCCGGTGATGTCCTCGGTGACCGTGGCGCGCACCGTGAGGTCGCCGTCGGCGAGGTCGCCCATCTCGTTCATCAGGCGCAGGATGGCCTGCTGGGTGAGGTTGCGCTCGTCCTCGGCCTGGCGGCGCTCGGCCTCCGAGGCGAGGCGGCGCGCCGCGGCGTCGGCGGCGTAGGCGCGCGCCATCTGCGCCAGCACGAACACGGCGAGCAGGGCGGCGAGC
>NZ_AMXD01000276.1 GCF_000310185.1 Thauera aminoaromatica S2
GCTCGCGCGCGCCGGAGCGACATCCGCCGTGGCTGCGGCGCGCGCCGGGCGTGCGGCGCCGGCCGGTGGCAGCTGCAACTCGATGGCGAGCGGGGCGCCGGCGAACTCTTCGCCGAGTTCCTCGACGCGGCGCAGGTAGCGCTCGCGCACCCATTGCAGCACGAAGCGGTTGGGCGCGATGAGCGCCCAGCCACCCTCGCCGGGTTCGGCCCGCAGGGTCTTGATCCAGGTGTTGAACTGCTGCTGGGGCAGCTCCTGTTCAAGGCGCGACAGGCAGAAGGTCCAGAAATCTTGAGTCACGGCGGGGGCTTGGATGTCGTCGGGCAGGATGGCGGGAAAGCGTGCGGCGGGTCAGGCTGCAGCGGGATTCCTGATGCGCGGCGCCTGGGGGCGCGGCCGGGTTGCTGTACGAGTCGGGGAGTTGTACCGACGGTGCACTCGAGCGGCGCACTGTGCGCGCCTCGCCCCGCGCAGCAGCGCATGGGAGCGTGGCGTCGAAGGGAGCATTCTAAACTGCGGAGGCAGACTTATCCACAGGCTCGGGCAAAAATTCTTATTGACAAACATGGCATTATCCATTTAACTCTCGCGTTTGACCTAACACTGGCAGTCCGATCATGAAACGCACTTATCAGCCCTCCGTTGTCCGCCGCAAGCGCACCCATGGTTTCCTGGTCCGCATGAAGACCCGTGGCGGCCGTGCGGTCATCCGCGCACGCCGTGCCAAGGGTCGTCACCGCCTCGCCGTCTGAGGTGGTTTCGCCCACGGGCGCTGACCAGGGTTTCCGCAGCGCTCACAGATTGCACAAAACGGATGAGTATTCATCCGTTTTTGCTTTTCGGCGGGCGCTGCGCGGCCGGTTCTACATGCTGCACTACCGGCCCAATGGTCTGGACACCGCCCGCCTCGGCGTGGTGGTGGCGAAGAAGCTGGCCAAGCGCGCCAACGTGCGCAACCTGGTCAAGCGCATCGCGCGCGAGATCTTCCGGCGCCAGCGCATCGAGCTTCCGGCGATGGACTTGGTCGTGCGCCTGAACGCGCCGGTGGCCAAGGCCACGCGCGCCGAGATCAACCTCGACCTGCTCTCCCTTCTGCAAAGGCTGCCCCGGCAATGAAGACCGTGCTGATCGCCCTGCTGCGTTTCTACCGCTACGCGATCAGCCCGATGCTCGGCCGCAATTGCCGCTTTCACCCGACCTGCTCCGAGTACGCGATCGAGGCCGTGCAGCGCCACGGCGCGTTGCGTGGCGGCTGGATGGCCGCGAAACGGGTGGGGCGCTGTCATCCCTTCAATCCGGGCGGGTATGATCCCGTTCCCTGACCTGAGACAGAACGATTCCGATGGATCAACGCCGCCTCATCCTCTTTCTGATTTTCTCCTTCTCGCTCGTCATGCTGTGGGACGGCTGGATCAAGCAGAACCAGCCTCCCGTGGCCCAGCAGCAGGCCGCCGCCGGAAGCGCGGCGCCGGCCGACGGCGCGGTGCCCACGCCCACGTTGAGCGCCACGCCCGGCCAGCCGGTGGTGCCGGGCGAGCAGG
>NZ_AMXD01000277.1 GCF_000310185.1 Thauera aminoaromatica S2
CGCGTCGCCGCAGCGCAGCCGGCATCGCTGGACGCGACTCCCGCGCCGCCCGAGCGCGCCGCGTCGGCCCGCGAGGAGGCCTTGCGCGCGGCCGGCATCGAGCTCACCCGCCTCGGCCCGGGGGTGCCGGAGTGGAGCTACGAGGGCGAGCGCGGTCCGCAGCACTGGGGCCGCATGCGCCCCGAGTGGCGGCTCTGCGAGGAGGGCACGCGGCAGTCTCCGATCGACCTGCGCGACGGCATCGCGGTCGATCTCGCGCCGGTGCGCTTCGACTACCGTCGCACCGGCTTCCGCATCCGCGATACCGGCAACACCTTGCAGGTCGAGGTTGGCGAGGGCATGGGCATCACCGTGCGTGGGGTGCGTTACGCGCTTGAGCGCCTCACCCTGCACCGCCCCTCGCATGATCGCGTCGGCGGCATGGCGCACGACATGGCGATCTACCTGCAGCATCGCGCCGATGACGGCCGCATGGCGATCGTCTCGCTGCTGCTGTCGGCGGGCGGCGACGCCAGCCCGGCGCTGCAGACCTTGTGGAACAACCTGCCGCTCGATCGCGGGCGCGAGTTCGTTCCCGACGCCGTGCTCGACCTGCCGGCGCTGGTGCCGGCCGACCCGGGCCACTACCTCTACACCGGCTCGTTGCCGATGCCGCCGTGTACCGAGGACGTGCTGTGGGTGGTGATGAAGCAGCCGGTGACGATCTCCGCGGACCAGCTCGACGTCTTCGCCCGCCTGTACCCGCGCAACGGCCGGCCGATCCAGCCGACCAACGGCCGGCCGCTGCTCGAGTCGCGCTGAGCGTCGTCCGACCGCGAAGAGCCCCATTTGCGCACTTCAGGATCCCCGGAGGCCGGATCGGGTGGCGGGAACGACCCGCGATGGGCAAGGTCCGCGCGCCGGCGGGGCGTCGGCGATCATGGCCACACGGGCGAGGCGCTACACTAGCGGCCTCGCCTCGCGTCCGCGGGTTGTCGGCAGGGGCGCTCCCGATCGCCACGAGATTTCCATGCGTTTCCGCACCCTCCCGACGCTGCTGGCCGGCCTGTTCGTGCTGGCCGCCTGTTCCGCGCCCGCACCCCATACCCCGCCGCCGCCCGCGGTCCTCGTTCGCAGCTTCGCTGCCGCCAATGCACCCCCGTCCGTGCAGGTCTATGCCGGCGAGGTGAGGGCGCGCGTCGAGTCCGACCTGGGATTTCGCATCGGCGGCAAGCTGGTCGAGCGCCTCGTCGATGTCGGCGCCGAGGTTGCCGCCGGCACGCCGCTGGCGCTGCTCGACGCGCAGGACGTGCGCCTGGCGCTGGCTTCGGCGCAGGCCGCGGCCGCGGCCGCCGAGTCCGACCTCGCGCTTGCGCGCACGGAATTCGCCCGCGCACGCGAGCTGCAGGCGCGCAACTTCGTCTCGTCCTCGCTGCTCGACGCCCGTCGCACCGCGCTGCAGGCCGCCGAGGCGCGCCTTCGCCAGGCGCGCGCGCAGGCCGAGGTCGCCGCCAACCAGGCCGGCTACGCCCGCCTCGAGGCG
>NZ_AMXD01000278.1 GCF_000310185.1 Thauera aminoaromatica S2
GGCTCTATGCCCTTTCCAGTGGAAATTGACTCAACAACAAACATGACGGTAGCGCCCGTATTCGCGGGGGATCGCCGGCACCATGGGGTTCTTCGGTAGATGCTCGAGCTTGGACATGCGCAGGTAGGCGACGGCGATGAAATTGTCGAGGTTGCGGAAGCCTCGGGCGGCGGTCTTCGTCTGCTGAAGCTGCCCGTTCATCGCCTCGACGTAGGCGTTGCTGCGCCCGTCGAGCATGCCGCGGAGCACGCCGCCCAGATGCGCCTTGACCGTGGCGCCGAGCCGCTTGAAGGGTTCCAGGCGAGAGCGTCGGGCCCAACTGATCCACTTCATCAAGGCCCCGCGGGCGACCTCTTCGCAGTTGCTCGCCGCCGCCTCGCGGTAGACGAGCCGCAGGCCCTGCTTCATCCGCCACGCCCGCGCACTCTTGAGGCCCGAGCGCTGCAGCCAGTTCATCGCGTCGCACTGTGCCGGCGTCCATTGCGGCGGGTTCTTGCGCATCGCCCACAACAGCTGGCGCAGCGTCTTCTTGTTTCCCGTACCGGCCGCCGCGCGGACCGCGGCTGCGGCGCTGCGCATCTCCTCGCGGCGAACCTCGTCCATCGCCGTATTGGCCAGGGCCACGACGTGGAAACGGTCGTAGCTGACCTGCGCCGTGGGCAGCGCCTGGGCAATCCCCTTGGCGTAGGCCGCGCTCATGTCGATGCAGGCGTGCTCGATCCGCTCCGGCTCGCCACCGTGCGCGCGCAGGTCCTGGGCAAAGGCCTGCAGGGTCGCGTGGTCTCGCCCGGGCGTGGCGAACAGCAGGCGCTTGGCCTCCAGGTCATGCACCACGGTGATGTACGCGTGCCCGCGCTTGACGCTGGTCTCGTCGATGCCGACGTAGCGCACGCCCGACATGTCATCCCGAGCGCGTGCACCGTGAACGTAATGGCGGATCCGCCCCCACAGCCGCTTGGGCGCGACGCGCATCTGGGCGGCGGCCTGGCGCACGGGCAACTCGCTGCACAGGGACAGGCCCAGCGCCTCGAACAGCAGCGTGAAACCGCTGCCCTCGCGAGCCCACGGCACCGGCAGCTGCGTGGTCTTGCCGCAGCCCGAGCACTGCACGCGCGGGATGTCGGCATGGAGCCACGCCTCGAACTGAAAGAAGTCCAGGTGACGCCAGCTGCGCCGCACTCGATCGTGGACCGGCTGATGCGCCGCCCCACAGGCCGGACAGGGCACGCGCTTGCCGGCGTGCTCGACTTCGAAGTCGATCCGCCGCTTCGCGGTGTCGAGGTCCACCTTGGCGACGTACCAGGGCGGCTGCAGGCCGAGCGCGGTGGTGAAGAGGGCTTCGATCGGAGAGCTCATGGTCTGTGCGGGTGCGGGTGCGGGTGCGGGTGCGGGTGCGGGTGCGGGTGCGGTCAAGATCGGGGCGTTGTACCACCGATCACACGGTTTGTTGTTGAG
>NZ_AMXD01000279.1 GCF_000310185.1 Thauera aminoaromatica S2
CCTGTAGGAGATGTAATGGACGCCTCCCTCCCGCCTCGGGTGCTGACAGGTGGAGCCCTTCAATGAGAAGAGCCCTCCAGTTACCTGACGGCATCGATGTGCCAAAGTGGTGGTGTCGAAACGACCACAAACGGTAAGGAGGGCTCGAAATGAAGATTACGACATTCGGTCTGGACCTGGCAAAGAACGTGTTTCAACTGCACTGGGTAGAGCCGGAGACCGGTGAGGTCAAACGGCGTTCGCTCAAGCGCGATCAGACGATCAAGTTCTTCGCCCAGCGCAGCGCCTCGGTGGTGGCGATGGAAGCGTGCGGCAGTGCGCACTACTGGGCGCGCAAGCTGATCGAACTGGGACACGAGGCGCGCTTGATCGCGCCCCAGTTCGTGCGCCCGTTCGTTCGCAGCAACAAGACCGACGCGGCCGACGCGCAGGCGATCTGGGAAGCCGCCCAGCGCCCGGAGCGCCGGTTCGTGGCGGTCAAGAGCGTGCATCAACAGGCGGTACTGATGCTGCACCGGGTGCGCGAGCAACGGGTGAAGATGCGCACGATGCAGATCAACCAGCTGCGAGGTCTGCTCTACGAGTTCGGGGTGATCTTGCCCGCAGGGCGGCACAAGGCGATGCCACAGGTGACACAGGCGTTAGCTCGGCTCGAGGACACGCTGCCGGCGATGGCGCTCGAGGTGCTGCGCGAGCAGTGCGCGAGTATCGAGGCCCTGAGCGCCCAGATCGAGGAGATCGAACGCAAGCTGGCCGCGTGGCGCAAGGAGGACGAGGCGGCCAAACGGCTGATGCAGATGCCCGGCGTGGGCCTGCTCACGGCCACCGCTGCAGTGGCCGCGGTGGGCGATGCAAAGGTCTTCAGCAGTGGGCGTGAGTTTGCCGCTTTCCTGGGCTTGGTGCCCCGGCAAAGCGGCACCGGCGGCAGGGTGAAGTTGCTGGGCATCAGCAAGCGCGGCGACGGATATCTACGCAGGCTGCTGATTCACGGCGCACGCGCGGTCATCACCCACGCCAAGGCGCGTGATCCGTGGGTCGAGGCGCTACTGGCACGACGCCCTCTCAACGCCGTCGTCGTCGCCTTGGCCAACAAGATGGCGCGCACCATCTGGGCGTTGCTCGCCCACGGGCGGCATTACGAGCCGCGCGGGCAGGCGCTCGGGTGCGCTTGAGTAAAGTCGAAATTCAATACAGGAACTTAGCGTTGATCGTCCAAGGTTGCGCAGGTTGAAGCGAGCATGATGGCGAAATAGGTCGGACCGTGGGGAAACAAGCCTGGCACGGCGCTTGTCCTTCGAGGACGCGTAGGAGATGAGGCCTTCCCCAGCGAATTCCATCAGGGCCAGCAGACATCGGGTCTGCACTACAGGCCGGATATAAGACTGCAGCCAGATCCTTGATCGCCAGATGCAAACTTCGCTTGCCAAACCGGGAGGCGTCCATATAAGCGCCGCA
>NZ_AMXD01000280.1 GCF_000310185.1 Thauera aminoaromatica S2
GGGCTCTATGCCGTTTCCAGTGGGAATTGACTTCTCAACAAACATGACGGTAGCGCCCGTAGTCGCGGGCGACGGCCGGCACCAGGGGGTTCTGCGGTAGATGCTTGAGCTTGGACATGCGCAGGTAGGCCATAGCAATGAAGTTCTCGATGTTGCGGAAGCCGCGAGCGGCAGTCTTGGTCTGCTGGAGCAGGCCGTTCATCGCTTCGACGTAGGCGTTGCTGCGTCCGTCGAGCATGCCGCGCACGACGCCGCCGAGGTGCTCCTTCAGGGTGAGCGCCAGCCGCTTGAAGGGCTCCAGGCGGCTGCGGCGCGCCCAGCTCAGCCATTTGCTCATGGCCCCTTGCGCGATCTCTTCGTTGTTGCTCGCGGCTGCATCGCGATAGACCAGCCGCAGTGCCTGCTTCAGGCGCCAGGCGCGCGCGCTCTTCAGATTCGAGCGTTGCAGCCAGTGCATCGCCTCGAACTGGGCATGGGTCCAGCCCACCGGGTTCTTGCGCATGCCCCACAGCAGCTGTCGCAGCGTCTTCTTGCTCTGCGCGCCGACCGCTTCGCGCACCGCTGCCGCCGAGCTGCGCATCTCTTCGCGACGCACCTCGTCCATCGCCGCGTTGGCCAGCGCCACGACATGAAAACGGTCGTAGCTGATCCGGGCATTGGGCAGCGACTGGCCGATCCCCTTGGCGTAGGCCGCGCTCATGTCGATACAGGCATGCTCGATGGCCAGCGGATCGCCACCGTGCGCACGCATGTCCTGGGCAAAGGCCTGCAACGTCGCGTGATCTCGCCCTGGTGTGGCGAACAGCAAGCGCTTGGCCTCGAGGTCATGCACCACGGTGATGTACTCGTGCCCGCGCTTGACGCTGGTCTCGTCGATCCCGACGTAGCGCACGCCCGACATGTCGTCCTTGGCACGGGCCACCTCGACGTAATGGCGCACTCGACGCCACAGGCGCTTCGGAGCGACCCGCAACTGGTTGGCTGCCTGACGCACCGGCATCTCCCGGCACAGCGACAGGCTCAGCGCCTCGAACAGCAGGGTAAAGCCGCTCCCCTCACGCGCCCACGGCACCGGCAACTGCGTGGTCTTGCCGCAGCCCTTGCACTGCACGCGCGGGATCTCGGCATGCAGCCACGCTTCGAACTGAAAGAAGTCCAGGTGACGCCAGCTGCGCCGCACGCGGTCGTGGATCAGCTGGTGCTCGACCCCACACGCCGGACACGTCGCACGACCGCCGGTGTGCTCGACCTCGAAGTCGATCCGGCGCTTGGCTGTGTTGAGCTCGACCTTGGCGACGTGCCAGGGCGGCTGCAGGCCGAGCGCGGTGGTGAAGAGGGCTTCAATCTGGGTGTTCATGCGGTGCGAGGTCAGCGTCAGTGTCGGGCGGTTGTACCACCGATCATCATGTTTGTTGAGAAGTCAATTCCCACTGGAAACGGCATAGAGCC
>NZ_AMXD01000281.1 GCF_000310185.1 Thauera aminoaromatica S2
CGCACCCGGCGCCGCCCCGCTCGCCGACGGCGGCCCGAGCGCGAGCGCCCCGACCTCGATGCCGGTCGCCTCGCCCGCCGCCCCGTCTGCGGTCACGCTCGGTGGCAAGGTGCATGCCAGCCCCTCGGTACGCGCGTTTGCGCGCGAGCTCGGCGTCGATCTCGGCCAGGTCAAGGCCACCGGTCCCAAGGGTCGTATCCTCAAGGAAGACGTCGCCGGCTTCATAAAGGCGGCGATGACGAGCGGCGTGGTCCCGGGCAAGACCCCGGCCGCCGCCGCGGCGGGCGCGAGCCTGGGTGGCGGGCTGGATCTGCTGCCGTGGCCCAAGGTCGACTTCGCCAAGTTCGGCGAGATCGAGGTCAAGCCGCTCTCGCGCATCAAGAAGATCTCCGGCCAGAACCTCGCCCGCAACTGGGTGATGATCCCGGCGGTGACCTACCACGAGGACGCCGACATCACCGACCTGGAAGCCTTCCGGGTGCAGATGAACAAGGAGTACGAGAAGTCGGGCAAGAAGCTCACCATGCTCGCCTTCATCATCAAGGCCTCGGTACGCGCGCTGCAGGAGTTCCCCGAGTTCAACACCTCGCTCGATGGCGACAACCTGGTCTACAAGAAGTACTTCAACATCGCCTTCGCGGCCGACACCCCCAACGGCCTGGTCGTGCCGGTGGTGAAGGATGCCGACAAGAAGAGCGTGTTCGACATCGCCGCCGAGACCGGCGCGCTCGCCAAGAAGGCGCGTGACGGCAAGCTCGGCCCGGCCGACATGTCGGGCGCGTGCTTCACGATCAGCTCGCTCGGCGGCATCGGCGGTACCTACTTCGCACCCATCGTCAATGCGCCCGAAGTGGCCATCCTCGGGGTGAACAAGTCGGTGATGAAGCCGGTGTGGGACGGCAAGGCTTTCGTGCCGCGCCTGACGCTGCCGATGTCGCTGACCGCGGACCACCGCGTCATCGACGGTGCGCTGGCCACCCGCTTCAACGTGTACCTCGCGCAACTGCTGGCGGACTTCCGCCGGGTGATGCTCTGACACGGTGAGGAGTGAGGCGTGAGGGGTCGGGGGGCGAAAAGCTCCTCCCCTCGACGCCTTCCTCTTCCGGAAACTCCTCACGAGGTGATGAAGATGAGTCAAATGATTGAAGTGAAGGTGCCCGACATCGGCGATTTCGATGCGGTGCCGGTGATCGAGCTGTTCGTGAAGGTCGGCGACAGCATCGCGGTGGACGATGCGATCTGCACGCTGGAATCCGACAAGGCCACGATGGACGTGCCGTCCTCCGCCGCGGGCGTGGTCAGGGAAGTGCTGGTCAACCTGGGCGACAAGGTCGGCGAGGGCGCGGTGCTGATCCGGCTCGAAGCCGCCAGTGCCGCTGCAGGAGCGGCGCAAGCCGCGAACACGGCGCCTGCCTCCCCGCCGGCCTCCGCACCTGCACCCTC
Organism: Thauera aminoaromatica S2; assembly: GCF_000310185.1. GTDB lineage: Bacteria > Pseudomonadota > Gammaproteobacteria > Burkholderiales > Rhodocyclaceae > Thauera > Thauera aminoaromatica. The sequence continues at coordinate 1,444 of NZ_AMXD01000281.1, forward strand.
CGC
>NZ_AMXD01000282.1 GCF_000310185.1 Thauera aminoaromatica S2
GCACGCGGGCGCCCATTCGCCCGCCTGCTGCGCGGCGGGCGCCGCTATGCCCTGCCCTGGCTGTCGCTGCGGCGCTGGCGGGTGCGCCTGCTGCTGGTGGGCGCGGCCTTGCTCGCCGGACTGGTCGCGATCGCCTTCGCGATCGGCGCCGAGCTGGCGATCGCCGCCCACGCCGGGCTGATCCGCGAGCGCCCCTGGCTCACCCTGCTGATCGCGCCCGCCGGCTTCGCCGCGCTGGCGTGGATCTCGCGCCGCTTCTTCCCCGGTACCGAGGGCAGCGGCATCCCGCAGGCGATCGCGGCGTCGATGTCGGATGACGGCCGCGTGCGCCGCCAGCTGCTGTCGCTGCGCATCGCGCTGGCCAAGGTCTTCCTGACCCTGGGCGGGCTGCTCAGCGGCGCCTCGGTGGGTCGCGAGGGCCCTTCGGTGCAGATCGGCGCCTCGGTGCTGCACCTGCTCGCCAGCCGCAAGCGCCACCGCCGCATCGCCTCCAGCCGCGACCTCATCGTCGCCGGCAGCGGCGCCGGCATCGCCGCGGCCTTCAACACCCCGCTCGGCGGCATCATGTTCGCGATCGAGGAGATGTGCCGCTACCGTGCCTTCCAGGCCAACAGCACCACGCTCACCGCGGTGATCTTCGCCGGCCTGATGTCGCTCGCCGTGCTGGGCAACTACACCTACTTCGGCCGCACCCTGGCGAGCCTGGGCTGGCCCGACGGGATCTGGCCGGTGCTCGCCTGCGGGGTGGCCGGCGGCCTGCTCGGCGGCATCTTCACGCGCGTGCTGGTGGCGTCCGCACGCGGCCTGCCCGGCCGCCTCGGCAGGATCGCCGAGGGCCAGCCGGTCGCCTTCGCGGCGATGTGCGGCCTGCTCACCGCGTTGATCGGACTGGCCAGCGGCGGCGTCACCTACGGCACGGGCTATGCGGAATCCAAGGCCGCGCTCGAGGGCAGCGCGGCCTTGCCGGCGGCCTTCACGCTGATGAAGCTGGCGGTGATCTGGCTGGTCTTCGCGTCCAAGATCCCCGGCGGCATCTTCGCCCCCGCGCTCGCGGTGGGCGCCGGCCTGGGCGCCGACCTCGCCCTGCTGCTGCCGGGCGAGCAGGACGCGGCGATCCTGGTGCTGGGCATGGTGGCCTTCCTCGCGGCGATGACGCAGACGCCGATCACCTCCTTCGTGATCGTCATGGAGATGACCGCCAACCACCAGATGCTGCTGCCGCTGATGGCCACCGCGGTGGTGGCCCACGGCGTGGCGCGCTCGGTGGCGCCGGTACCGCTCTACCACGCGCTCTCCCACCCCTGGCTGCGGCGCGCCGAGAAGCGGGCGCACGAAAAACGCCCGCGCCCTGCGCACCCCCCGGTGGGTGCGCAGGGCGCG
>NZ_AMXD01000283.1 GCF_000310185.1 Thauera aminoaromatica S2
GCGCGAGCTCGCGGGCGCGCCCGACCAGCGCCTCGCCGCCCTCGGCGGCGAGGATCGCGAAGGCGCGCGCGGCGGCGCGCTCGCCCTCCTCGTCGGCAGCCTGCGGAATGCCGGCGCGGAATCCATCGCGCAGCGCGACGAAGGTCGCCTCATCCTCGACGCGCATCGACGGGCGCAACGCCTCCCAGGCCGCGTCGGACTCGCGCAGCAGCGCCTTGGCCGCCGCGGAGGCGCGCAGGAAGCCCCGGATCGCGGCCGGATTCGCCCCCGCCCAGCGCTCGCCGAACACCCAGCCCACCAGCGGCATCTCGTCGCCGATGCCGAGCGTGGCGAGGATCTCCTTCATGCCCAGCACCTCGGGCATACCGGCGGCGGCGAGGCGCGCCCCGTAGTGCCAGAAGTTCATCGCCGCCGGCAGCTCGCCGCGCGTCACCAGCTCGTTGAGCAGCGGCGGCGCGGCGAACTGCGGGCGCAGGAAGCTCGCGGCGTCCTCGCCCACGGTCCGGCGGGCATACGCGCGCAGCAGCAGCCAGCTCTTGTCGAGCGCGCCGCCCGCGACGCCGAGGCGCTGGCCACGCAGGTCGGCGAAACCGGCGATGCCCGCGTCCGGGCGCGCATGGATGCCGCCGACCGCCTGCGAGAAGGGCACGAAGACGAAGTCCGCCCCCTCCGAGCGCATGCGCGCCACCCACAGCCAGTCATTGACGATGACATCGACCTCGCCGCCCTGGAGGGCGACGTTGGCGGCGTCCTTGAGCGCGAGCGGGACGATGCGGATGTCCACCCCCTCGCGCTCGAGCAGGCCGTGGCGCTGCATGGTCTCGAGCTCCCAGCTCACCGTGCCGAACTGCAGCACGCCGACGCGGACGACCGGGCGGTCGGCGGCGAGCGCGGCGCTGCCCGCGGCGAGCGCCAGCAGGACGATGCCGATCAGGCGGGCGAACAGCTGCAGCATGGGGTCTCCTCCGTTGTCTTGCATGGCCCGGGAACGGGCGCAGGCCTTTTGTGCCGATTCCCCAGCAGGTTCCGTGCCAGCGATCGACATCGCGCCCCCCTGCACGCGACTGCCCGCGGCGCAGCAGCGCTGGCGCAGCGGCGACTGTTCCGTTTGGGAGCAAGCTTGCTCAGGGACGCAACAACTATGCGCCGGCATCTGCATGCAAGCAGGTCCCGCCGCGGTCCGCACCCCCTCGTCATCCTCGGCACGAATCCTGCGTGGGTGGCCACGGGCGGCCTCGGCCGCAGCGACTCCAGGACCACCACAGCGATGTCCAGCCTACCGACTCCCGCAGCTTCCCCCGCCCCGCCTCCCCCCCGGGGCACGCCGACGACGCGCACGGTCGGGCACCCCATCGACGACGCGGCGCGTGATCGCCG
>NZ_AMXD01000284.1 GCF_000310185.1 Thauera aminoaromatica S2
CCCCAGGGTCTCCGCACTCGGAATGCATTTTTCCTGATCGCATAGCCACCTGAAAATCTTCGTTCACATTCAACACCTTATGCAGCCATCTTGTGGACCCTTCGAAAATCACGTCTACTCTCGCCTTTTGGGCGAAGAGCGTGAGTGCGACGCAAAGGGGTTCCCTGATGAGCTATCTGGACGAAATCGATGATCCGCGCAAGCCGAGCAACGGCACCTTGCACGACTTCCGGGAGATCCTGGTGATCCTGATCGCCGCTGTGCTCTCGGACTGCGACACGGTCGAGGACATCACCTTCTGGGCGCGCACCAAGGAGGCGTGGCTGCGCCGCTTCCTCGTGCTCAAGAACGGCATCCCGTCCGAAGAGACGTTCCTGCGGATCCTGCGTGCGCTCGATCCGAAGCAGTTCGAGAACATGTTCCGGCGCTGGGTGGGCGGCGTGGTCGGTGCGCTCAGCGACGATGCGGGCCTCGCCGGCACGATCGCAATTGACGGCAAGACCGTGCGCGGCTCGGGCAGCGGCGGCGAGAGCGCGATCCACATGGTCAGCGCCTTCGCCACCGAGTTGGGACTGGTGCTCGGCCAGGAGAAGGTCGCCGCCAAGAGCAACGAGATCACCGCGATTCCGGAGTTGCTGGAGGCGCTCTCGATCAAGGGGCTGCTGGTCACGATCGACGCCATGGGCTGCCAGAAAAGCATTGCCAAACAGATCGTTGCGAAGAAAGGCGACTACCTGCTGATGGTCAAGGGCAACCAGCCCAAGCTGCTCGAAGCGATCGAGACCGCCTTCATCGATCAGCACGGCGTCGAGTCGGTCGACCGCAGTTCGCTGGTCGAGCGCGGCCACGGCCGCACCGTCGGGCAGATCGCCTCGGTGCTCTCGGCCAAGGGCATCGTCGATCTGGCCGACTGGCCCAAGTGCGTGACGATCGGGCGCATCGACTCGATGCGGGTGGTCGGCGACAAGCAATCCGATCTCGAGCGGCGTTACTACATCAGTTCGCGCGCACTGAGCGCCGAGCAACTGGCCGCAGCGATACGTGCGCATTGGGGTGTGGAGAACCGGCTTCATTGGATCCTCGATGTCAGCTTCAGCGAGGACGCCAGCACGGTGGCCAAGGACAACGCGCCGCAGAACCTTTCGCTGCTGCGCAAGATCGCGCTCAACATCATCCGTGCCGACAAGACCGACACGCGCAAGAGCAGCCTTCGGCTCAAGCGCAAGGGGGCGGCGTGGGATGACGGGGTGCGGGAGCGCATGCTGGGGATCCGGGCGATATGCTAGGCGAGTGCGGAGGCCCTG
>NZ_AMXD01000285.1 GCF_000310185.1 Thauera aminoaromatica S2
GGATCAAGCTTCAGCCATGGCTCGCGCCCTCGGCGCGGCTGGTGATGCCGGTGCGCGCCACCGCGGCGATGGCCGCCAGCGCCTCGCCGCGAAACCCCATCGTGCCCACGCGCTCGAGGTCGTCGAGGGTGGCGATCTTGCTGGTGGCGTGGCGCTCGAGCGCGAGCGCGAGCTCGTCGCGCGCGATGCCGCAGCCGTCGTCGGCGACGCGGATGCGCCGCACGCCGCCCTGCTCGAGCTGCACCTCGATCGCGCGCGCGCCAGCATCGACCGCGTTCTCGAGTACTTCCTTGAGCACCGAGGCCGGGCGCTCGACCACCTCGCCGGCGGCGATCTGGTTGACCAGCAGGTCGGAGAGGCGGTGGATGTGGGGCATGGGGGGGCGGCGACGCAAAAGCGGGATTATACGGGGGTGCGGGGGCGGCACAGCCTTCCGCCGCTCGTGCAGAAAACCGGCGATTTTCCTTGCCCGTGCCGGGAGCGTGGCGCGGGTCGGGTATCATCGCGGCCATGCTCCGGGGCGGGCGCCCGCCGGTCCGCGCGCCCAAGCCCTGTCCTCCGCCAGGATCTTTTCATCGTTCCAGCATCCCATGAAGTCCATCGTCATCCTCATTTCCGGCCGCGGCAGCAATATGGAAGCCATCGTGCGTGCGGGCATCCCGGGCGCGCGTATCGCCGCGGTGATCAGCAACCGGCCGGGCGCCGGCGGGCTCGAGTTCGCACGCGCGCACGGCATCGCCACCGCGGTCGTCGACCACAAGTCCCACCCCGACCGCGCCGGCTTCGACCAGGCGCTCGCCGAGTGCATCGACGCCCATGCGCCCGACCTGGTCGTGCTCGCCGGGTTCATGCGCGTGCTCGGCGACGGCTTCGTGCGCCGCTACGAAGGCCGCCTGCTCAACATCCACCCCTCGCTGCTGCCGGCCTTCCCGGGGCTGCACACCCACCGCCGCGCGCTCGAGACCGGGGTGAAGGTGCATGGCGCGAGCGTGCATTTCGTCACCGCCGAGCTCGACGACGGGCCGATCGTGATCCAGGCCGCGGTGCCGGTGCTGACGGGCGACGACGAGGACAAGCTGGCCGCGCGCGTGCTGGCGCAGGAACACCTCATCTACCCGCAGGCGGTACGCTGGTTCGTCGAGGATCGGCTCGAACTCGTCGCCGGCCGCGTGAGCCTGCGCGACGCGCCGGCCCAGGACGGCGAGGCGCTGCTGGTGCCTGCGCCCGAGGGCGGAGGGCGGGCGTGATGCGCGGGCTGGTCGTGCGCCTCGCGCTCGCCGCCTG
>NZ_AMXD01000286.1 GCF_000310185.1 Thauera aminoaromatica S2
GGGCACCTCGAATAACCCGAGGTTTTCAGTGAATCCCGCCGCGCAATGATGACCGCGACCGAGTTCGGTCCAATTTCTCTGGCAACCCACCGTCTTTCTCGGCGGGGTTGCCCCGTTTTTGCCTCGAATCGCCCCAGGCATCGGCGATTTGGCCCACTTCGGGTGTCAGAAGGCCTGGATTCCGGCCTTCTGGAAATACGTCAGCCGCTTCAGGTTGTAGCAGGCGGCCATCATCGTCATCGCGAAGCTCGCCCGCGCCTGGCCGATGGTGCGCAGCAACTTGCCACCCATCTGCTCGATGGCGGCAAACACATGCTCGACTCGGGCGCGCGTTTTGGCGATGCGCTGGTTACGCCGCTGCTGGCACTCGGACAGCGGCTTGTTACGCTTGCCCTTCCTCTGGATCTGATTCCGGAAGCCCTTCTCTTTGAGCCAGGCTTCACGCGCCTCGGACGGGTAGCCCCGGTCGGCATAGACGTCCCGACTCGTGTTGCCCGCATCGAAGACGTTGTCGAAGTGCTGGCTGTCGTGCGTACTCGCCGTGTCGGTCTCGATTCGGCGAATGATCTTGTATTTCTTGTCGACGTTGATCGAGAGCTTGTAGCCGAAGTGGCTCTTGCCGTGCTTCTTGGTCCAGGTGGCGTCGATGTCCCTCTGCCGCCGCTTCGCAGGCTTCCAATCGGCGGGCATCGCACCTTGCTCGATCAGTTCCTTCTCGCCTCGGCTGTTGTGCTGCTTGGGGGCGGGGACCAAGGTGGCGTCGATGATTTGACCGCCGCGCGCGATGAAACCCTTCCTGAGCAGCTGCGCCGAGACGCCGTCAAAGAGCGCCTTGGCACCGGCTTCACCGATCCGGTTCTCGAAGGTCCATACGGTAGTGCGGTCCGGGACATTGGTCGCGTTCGCCAGTCCGCAGAAGCGCTTGTAGCTCATCCGGTCGAGCAACTGGTACTCCATCTGCTCGTCGGACAGGTTGTACAGGCGCTTGAGCACCAGGATCCGTACCATGGTCTCGGTCGGGTACGGCGGGCGCCCGCCCTGCGCGCTCACCGGGCGCGGCGCAACCTCATCCACCTCGGCCGCCAACGCCGCAAAGTCGATGTGCGACTCGATCTCGACCAGCGGGTCGCCCAGCGAGTCGAGCTTCTTGCGGTGGTGTTCGTCAGCGAACAGGTCAGTCTTGATAGCGCTACGCGGTTTCATCGGTGCAGGTTGCTGGGTTCAGGACGTCGTAATTTTAGCAAGGGCGGGCGGGACGGAGGTTTTTCGAGGCGCCC
>NZ_AMXD01000287.1 GCF_000310185.1 Thauera aminoaromatica S2
ACGGGCGTGCGCCGGCCCGCTCGCGCGCGCTCGAGGCGGGTGCCTGCTTCGGCTGGTGGAGCTTCGTCACCAAGGCCAACCTGGCGCTCGCCGCCGGCCTGGCGCTGCCCCTGCTCGCGCTGCTCGGCTACGCCCCGGGCGCGCGCGAGCCCACTGCGGTCGCCGCGCTCGGGGCGGTGTACGGCTTCGCACCGGTCGCTCTCAAGCTCGCCGCCATCGCCCTGCTCTGGCACGGGCGAGCCGTGCTCGATCCCGGCACGGGACACGACCCGCCCGGGATCGCGACTTGCGTCGCTCCCACAAGCGTCGACCGGCGCCGCACTGGAAACGACGGCGGGTGAGGCGGCCCGTAGGAGCGACGCGAGTCGCGATAACGCGGCGACCGCCGCCGCGGCGGGAACGGCAACGGGTGAGGCGGCCCGTAGGAGCGACGCAAGTCGCGATAACGCGGCGACCGGCGCTGGGGGGGGGACGGCAGCGGGTGAGGCGGCCCGTAGGAGCGACGCAAGTCGCGATCGCAGCACCGACGCTGCGACGACGCAGCAAGCCGGAATCTGGTCGGAGGAGAGGAATCGTGAAACGCTTTTTCCTGATGTGCGTCGCCCTGATGGGGCTTTGGGGGTGCAGCAGCGTGAAGATCGACGAATACCGTGCCGAAACGCCCGTGCTCGAGCTGCGCGACTACTTCGACGGCACGATCGACGCCTGGGGCATGTTCCAGGACCGCTCGGGCAAGGTGGTCAAGCGCTTCCACGTGCTCATCGAGGCGAGCTGGCAGGGTGACACCGGCACGCTCGACGAACAGTTCACCTACTCCGACGGCACGACCCAGCGCCGCGTGTGGACGATCACGCGCCTCGGTCCCGGGCGCTACAGCGGCCGTGCCGACGACGTGGTCGGCGAGGCCGCCGGCGAGGCGGCCGGCAACGCGCTGCGCTGGCGCTACGTGCTGGCGCTGCCGGTGGATGGCAAGGTGTACAACGTCGACTTCGACGACTGGATGTTCCTGATGGACGAGCAGGTCATGCTCAACCGCTCGCTGATGAGCAAGTGGGGCTTCCGCCTCGGCGAGGTCACGCTGTCCTTCCACAAGAGGCCGCGCCCGTGACCGCACCGGCTGCCCGCCGCGGCGGGTTCGCGCCGCTCAACACGCCGATCCGCGAATGGGCGGGGCGGCGGGTGTGGATCGTCGGTGCGTCCTCGGGCATCGGCGAGGCGCTCGCGCTCGCGCTCGCCCGCAGGGGCGCGCGCCTCGCGCTCTCCGCGCGCGGGCGC
>NZ_AMXD01000288.1 GCF_000310185.1 Thauera aminoaromatica S2
TGGGGCGAGCGCCTGCCGCCGCTCGGCCGCCTGCTCGCCGCCGCCCTCGCCCGCCGCCTGCCGGCGGACGCCGTGGCGGACGAGATCCGCGCCCAGTTCGACGCCTTCGAGGACGCCTGGGGCGACGCACCCGACCATGTGGACGGCCACCAGCACGTGCATGTGCTGCCTGGCGTGCGCGAAGCGCTGATCGCCGAGCTGCTGCGCCGCCACCCGCGCGGCCGCGTGTGGGTGCGCGACTGCGTCGAGCCGCCGCTGCGCTGCCTGCGACGCCGCGAGGCGGTGGACAAGGCCTGGTTCATCTCCGCCCTCGGGCGCGGGCTCCACCGCCGCCTGCGCGAGGCCGGCCTGCCCTGCAACGCGGGCTTCAGCGGCCTGCATGATTTTTCCACGGAGCGCCCGTTCGCGCCGAAGATGCGCCGCTTCCTCGCCGCCACCGGCCCGCGCCCGCTGGTGCACGTACACCCCGGCCGGGTGGACGCCGCGCTGCGCGCCTGCGATCCGCTCACCACCCCGCGCGAGGCCGAGCTCGCCTACCTCGCCTCCACCGAGTACCTCGCCGACCTCGCCGCCGCCGGCCTGCATCCTGCGCGCTTCGCGGCGTTCGATGCACTCGATGGCGGGACGACCACTCCGCCCCCCTGACGCAATCCACCGCAGCCGGGGCTTAGGCTCCGGATACCGCGCCGCAGCCACCCTTGGCGCGAGACGCCGCCGAACGGGTCGGCGGCCTCGAATGTCGGTCCCGCGAATCTGGCCGCCGCGCGTTGCACAAGCGCCCGCCCGGTCGATACGATCCTCGCCATGCAGCAGCCCCTCCCTTCCCCCTGCCCCGGTACAGGCCACCCCGCCGCCCCCTGCGTCGGTCGCTACGTCGGCCGCTTCGCCCCCTCGCCCAGCGGCGCGCTGCACTTCGGCTCGCTGGTCGCCGCGGTCGGCAGCATCCTGGATGCGCGCGCCCACGGCGGACGCTGGCTGCTGCGGATCGAGGATGTCGATACCCCGCGCACGGTCCCCGGCGCTGCCGAGGGCATCCTCGCCACGCTGGAACGCTTCGGCTTCGAATGGGACGGCGCGGTCGTGCGCCAGAGCGAACGCGGCGACGCCTACGCGGCCGCGCTCGCGCGCCTGTGCGCCGCCGGCCTCGCCTATCCCTGCGCCTGCACCCGACGCGAACTCGCCGACCAGCCGCTCGCGCGCGACGGCTCGCGCCGCTACCCGG
>NZ_AMXD01000289.1 GCF_000310185.1 Thauera aminoaromatica S2
CCGGCGATGCGGTGGGCGGCGAGCGCGGCGTTGTCGGCGGCGCGGCGACCGCCCGCATACAGCGCCACCACCTGGGGCGGCGCGCGGCGGAACAGCCTGCGCAGGCCGGCGGCCTGGTCTTCGCGTCCGTCGAGCATGCTCAGGCCCCTCCCGCCGCGAGCAGCATGCCGGCCTCGTCGCCCTGCAGGTGCCAGGGCGAGGCGCTGCCGTGCTCGCGCAGCGCGCGATGCAAGAGGTAGGCACGGTTGGGCAGGTGCAGGTCCTCGGGTACGCGCTGGCCGTTGGTGAGGTAGCGGATGTCGAGCTCGTGGCGCACCGCGACATCGAGCGCCGGCGCGAGCGAGGCGGCCTCGTCCACCTTGGTGAAGATGCAGCCGGCGAGGTCGCCGCCGGCATAGGCGCGCACCACGTCGTCCAGGGTGTCGCCGCGCGCGGTGGCGTTGAGCAGCAGCAGCCGGCGCACGTCGCCGGCGCCGGAGAGCATGGCCGCCTGCTCGGCCACCATGCGGTCGCGCTGGCTCATGCCCATGGTGTCGATGAGCACCATGTGCTTGTTGCGCAGGCCGGCCAGGGTCTGGCGCAGGTCGGCCGCGTCGCGCACCGAGAACACCGGCACGCCGAGGATACGGCCGTAGATGCGCAGCTGCTCCTGGGCGCCGATGCGGTAGCCGTCGGTGGTGATCAGCGCGAGCCGGCCGGCGCCGTGGCGCACCACGCAGCGGGCGGCGAGCTTGGCGGTGGTGGTGGTCTTGCCGACGCCGGTGGGGCCGACCAGGGCATACACGCCGCCACGGTCGAGCAGATCCTCGTCCGAGGCGCAGGCCCGCATCAGGCGATCGAGGGCGGCACCCACGGCCTCGCGCGCCTCGATGCGGTCGGCGTCCTCGTGCACGGCCTCGACGAGCTTGCGCGCGATCGCCGCGGAGAACCCGGCCTCGAGCAGCTCTCCGAGCATGGCCGCGCGCGCCGGCGCCTGGCGGCGCGTCTCGCCCCAGGCGAAGCCGGCGAGCTGACGTTCGATCATGCCGCGGATGCCGGTGAGCTCGGCCATCAGGCGGATGTTGGTCTCCTGCAGTTCGCGCACGCGCGCGCTGCCGAATTCGTCGGCGTCGGAGCGCGCGGCACGACCGGAGAACACCGCCGGACCGCTCGGCGCCGGGCGGGCGGCGGTCTGGGCCGCGGCCGCCGCGCGCAGCACG
>NZ_AMXD01000290.1 GCF_000310185.1 Thauera aminoaromatica S2
CCGCGTGGTGCAGCGCCTGCCGATCCGCGCCGCGGTGCGCGAAGCCGCCGAGCAGGTGCGCGAAGGGCGGCCGCTGGCGCGCGCGCTCGCCGCCGGGCGCGCGTTTCCGCCGATGCTGATCCACATGGTGGCCAACGGCGAAGCCACCGGCCGCATCGACCAGCTGCTCGAGCGTGCCGCGCGCCTGCAGCAGCAGGAACTCGAAACCCGCACCGCCACCCTCACCAGCCTGCTCGAGCCGCTGCTGCTGCTGGTGATGGGGGCGGTGGTGCTGCTGATCGTGCTCGCGGTCATGCAGCCGATCATCGAAATCAACACCCTGATGAGGTAAGTCCATGCTGCAACGCTTCGTCCGCCCTGCCGGCCCCGCCATCCACACCCATCCCGGCCGCCGCCGCGCCCGCGGCTTCACGCTGATCGAGGTGATGGTCGTGATCGTGATCCTCGGCGTGCTCGCCGCCCTGGTCGTGCCGCGCATCATGAGCCGGCCCGACGAGGCGCGCGTGGTCGCGGCGCGCCAGGACATCGCCTCGCTGATGCAGGCGCTCAAGCTCTACAAGCTCGACAACCGACGCTACCCGAGCACCGAGCAGGGCCTGGGCGCGCTGGTCGCGCGCCCGACCGCGGCGCCCGCGCCCGAGAACTGGAAGGCCTACGTGGAGCGCCTGCCCGCCGACCCCTGGGGCCAGCCCTACCAGTACCTGGCGCCGGGCGTGCACGGCGAGGTCGATGTGTTCAGCTACGGCGCCGACGGCCGCCCGGGCGGCGAAGGCTTCGACGCCGACGTCGGCTCCTGGCAGCCCTGAGCGCCCCGCCCTTCGGCAACGCGAGCCCATGCAGCGCGGCTTCACCCTCGTCGAACTGCTGGTCGTGCTGGTGATCGTCGGCATCGCCGGCGGTGGCATCGCGCTCGCGCTCGACCGCGCCCAGGCCGACGACGGCGAGCACGAGGTCGAACGCCTGCGCCGCGCGCTCGAAGGCGCCGCCTATCGCGCCGAGCTGCGCGGCCGCGCGCTCGCGGTGGATTTCCTCCCCGACGGCTATCGCTTCAGTGAGCGCCAGCCCGACGGCGGCTGGAAGCGACTGGAGGCACCGCCGGAGTTCGCCCCGCGTGCCTTTGCCGGCGGCCTGCGCGTGGCCGCGCTGCGCGTGGGCCAGCGCGCGGGGCGGCAGGCGCTGCCGGCGGATT
>NZ_AMXD01000291.1 GCF_000310185.1 Thauera aminoaromatica S2
CGCCAGGCGCGAGCGCAGCCCGGCATCGAGCGGCAGGTGGGCGGCGAGCGCGACGAGCGTGGCCAGTTCGAGCCGGTCTGCGACGAGGCGCCCCCCGGCCGCCGCGGGCCCGCGCCCGGCCTGCTCCTCGCCGGTGCCACGATCGCGCGCCTTGCCATCGAGCGCCGGATCCAGCCCCAGCTCGACATCGGTGGGGGGCAGCACGAGGCCCTGGGCGGTTTCGAACCCGAGCCCGCGGCCGGCGAAGCGGAATCCATCCTCGCCGCGGGCCAGCTCGACACGACCGTCGAGACGGGCGAGCTCGAGAACCGGCAGATCCTCGCCGAGCACGGCCCGCACCCCGTCCAGCGCGAGGTCGGCGGTCAGCGCATGACCGCCACGGCCGTCCGCGTCGAGCCAGGCTTGCAGCGCACCCTCGCCTTCCAGGCCGAAAGGCAGGTCGACCCAGGGCCGCCAGTTGCCCAGCGCCGTGCGCCCGAGTTCGACGTACAACCGACCGGCGAAACGCTGCGGGCGCAGCGGGTCGATGCGGCGCAGCTCGCCGCGCAGGCTCGCACGCTCGCCGAGGGCGGCCGGCAGCCGTGCCTCGAGCGCGAAGCGCGCCGGACGCGTGCGTCGATCGAGGCGGAATTCCACCTCTTCGAGCTCGAGCACCGGCGCACCGCGCGCTTCGTCCGCCCAGGCAAGACGCGCGCCGTGGATGAGGATCTGGCGCTGCGCGAGCAGCCAGCCGAGGCCGCCGTCGCCGCCCTCGTCCCCGTGTGCAAGCGCGATGCCTGCGACGTGCAGCGCTCCCTCCGGATCGCGGCGTACCAACAGGTCCGGCGCGCGGATCTCGAGGCGGTGGAAATGCGGCTCGAGCATCGCCAGCGAGGACCACGCCAGGGTGGCGTCGATCTCGGGCAGGGTCAGCGCGGGGCGGCCCTGCGCGTCGGACAGGCTCACCCCGGCCAGGCGCAGGCGCGGTCGCCAGCCCGCCCAGCCGCCCTCGATGCGCTCGATCGCCACCGCCACGCCAAGGCGCTCGCCGAGCAACTCGGCGATCGGCACGCGCAGTTCGCCCACTGCCGGCAGCACGAGATGGCGCAGCACCAGCACCCCGACCGCGAGCACGCACCAGACCAGCAGCAGCGCATCGGACAGCCTGCCGGCCGCGCGCCGCCAGCCGCCGCGCGCGG
>NZ_AMXD01000292.1 GCF_000310185.1 Thauera aminoaromatica S2
GCCCGCGCCTGACACTTCGGGCAGTGCCGGTTGCGGCACGAGTTGTAGCTGATGTCGATCTGCTCGCAGGCCTCACAGCGCAGCACATGCCCACCCAGCGCCGCAGTGCGGCACTGTTCGATGGCCGACATGACCTTCAACTGCCCGAGGCTCAAGTGATCGTGCTGGGCGAGACGCCACGCCGGCCCGAAGGCGCGGAAGATGTCCGCGACCTCCAGTGCGGAGCGGACCACGATGCGCCTACGCCGACTGCAAGGTCTCCAGCGGACTGACGACTTCGCGCAGCAGGTCGGTGGCGACCTGGGTGTAGATCACCGTGGTGTCGAGTTTCTTGTGGCCGAGCAGCGCCTGGATGATGCGGATGTCGACCTTCTGCTCGAGCAGGTGGGTCGCGAAGCAGTGGCGAAGCGTGTGCATCGACACCCGCTTGTCGATGCCGGCCGCCAGGGCGGCGGCCTGAACAGCGCGATTGAGTTGGCGCGGGCTCAGTGACTCGATCGGGTTGAGGCCCGGGAACAACCAGCCGCCATCGAGCATTTTGCCCTGCGCCCGGGCGACCCGCCACCACACGCGCAACCGCTCCAGCAGCAGGGGCGAGAGCATCGCGTAGCGATCCTTGCGGCCTTTGCCTTGCTCGACCCGCAGGGTCATGCGCCCGCTGTCGACGTCGCTGACCTTGAGCGAGACCACTTCGCTCGCTCGCAGTCCGGTCGCGTAGGCGAGCGACAGCGCCGTCTGGTGCTTGAGATTGTTGCAGGCGGCGATCAGGCGCGCGACCTCCTCGCGGCTGAGCACCACCGGCAAGCGCTGCGGCAGCCGGACCGGCTGCATTCGTGCCATCAACTCGCCGCGTTGAAGCGTGATATCGAAGAAGAACTTCAGCCCGCTGATGGCGGCGTTGAGCGACATCGGCGAGGTGCCGGTATCGACCAGGTGCAACTGGTAGTTGCGCAGGTCCTCCACCGTGGCGCTATCGGGCGCGCGCCCCAGATAGCGCGTGAACCGGCACACCGCACGGATGTACGCACTCTGCGTCTTGGGGGTGAGCTTGCGCATCCGCATGTCGTCGAGCATGCGCTGGCGCAAGGGGCTGACGGGACGAGTCGGGGTGTCCATGGCTTGCTCCTGTCGAAAATGAGGCCGATTGCCTCATCTCCCACCATGGCAAGCC
>NZ_AMXD01000293.1 GCF_000310185.1 Thauera aminoaromatica S2
GGCTTGCGCCGCTCCTACACGGGGCCGACGTAGGAGCGGCGCAAGCCGCGATCTCCGCAGCCGGCTTACTTGATGATGTTCTTGCCGAACCACTCGGTGGAGATGCGGGCGGCGCTGCCGTCGGCCTTCATCTCGTCCATCGCCTTCTGCAGCTTGGCCAGCAGCGCGGTGTCGTCCTTGCGGGTGCCGACGCCGTATTCCTCGGTGCCGAAGTGGTCGTCGAGCACCACGTAGTCGTTCGGCTTCTTGGCGGTGTAGTAGCGGCCCACGACCTCGTCGAGCACCACCGCGTCGAGGCGGCCGGTGGTGAGGTCCATCAGCGCGGTGACGTTGTCGCCGAACTTCTTCAGCTCCTTGAAGGAGGCGGCCACCGGGTCCTTCTGCACCGCGTCGACCGCGCTGCTGCCGTCCTGGATGCCGATCACCTTGCCGGCGAGCTCGGCCTTGGTCTTGATCGCCGACGCGGCGGGCACCACGATGATCTGGTGGTTCTCCATGTAGGCGCTGGTGAAGCCGATGTTCTTCCTGCGCTCCTCGGTGATGGTGAGGCCGTTCCACAGCGCATCGACGCGCTTGCCGTTGAGCTCGGCTTCCTTGGCGCTCCAGTCGATCGGCTTGAACTCGACGGCGATGCCGAGGCGCTTGGCCGCTTCCTTGGCGAGGTCGATGTCGAAGCCGACCAGTTCGTTCTTCTCGTTGCGGAAGCCCATGGGCGGGAAGTTGTCGTCGAGGCCGATGACGATCTTCGCCGGGGCGGCGGGGGCTGCGGCGGATTGGGCGGCCGGCGCGGTTTCGTTCTTGCCGCAGCCGGCGAGGAGTGCGCCGGCGGTGAGGGAGAGCATCAGCAGCGAGGAGAGTTTCATCTTGGTCTTGCCCGGGAGGGTGGTCGGGGACGGGCCGGGTGGGCCCGCCACGGAGAGGGCGCCGGGGTGCCGGCGCCAAAACCGTGATTCTCGCTGCACTGCGTCAGGCGAGCAACCTTGCCGCTGCCCGCAGAGCTCGCGCGCGTGGCCGCTCAGTTGCCCGCCGGCTCGCGTCCGCGTGCCTCGGGGGCGTTGCCGCCGTCCCTGGCTTCGCGCCGGAAGCTGCGTCGCGCCTCGCCGTCGTCGTCGCGGCGAAACCCCCGGAAACCCTCGGGCGGTCGCCCGCCAGCCTCGCTGCGGCGGGGCTC
>NZ_AMXD01000294.1 GCF_000310185.1 Thauera aminoaromatica S2
GCGCGCTCCTTGCCGGCACGCGCCTGCCGCCAGCGCCGCCAGCGCCGCTCCAGGAAGAGCGCGGCCGGAGCCGCGGCGAGGCCGGCGAGCCAGCCGCCCAGGCTGGCGCCGAAGCCACCCCACAGCGAGGTCAGCAGCAGCACGGTCGCGATCGAGGGCATGGCCACCGCGTAGCGCAGGATGACCTGCCAGCGCGAGGCGAGCTCCTCCGGCACCACCAGGCGCGGGTCGTACATCCCGGCCATGAACCAGGGCACGAAGGAGACCAGCAGCCCAAAGGCGATCCCCTGCAGGAATTCAAACATCCAGACGACTCCGGGTCAGCGCGAAAATAGGGGACAGACCCCAATTTCCGGGGTCTGTCCCCTATTTCCCTTACGCCGCGGCGAGCGCAGGGTTGAGCGAATAGGTGCCGGTGAGCTTGGCCTCGGCGAGCACGTGGCCGGCGATCGCCGCGCGCACGTCCGGGCCGGTGAAGCGGCCCTCGACCGCGCAGCGCGCCACGTCGAGCGCGTACAGCGTGAACACGTAGTGGTGCACGATCTCGTCGTTCCACGGCGGGCAGGGACCGTCGTAGCCGTGATAGTCGCCCTTCATGGCTTCATCGCCGGCGAACCAGGCGGTGTAATCGTTGACGCCGTGGCGGGCGCCGAGCGCGGCCTCCGGCCCGGGCTTGCCGCCCGGCGTGACCTCGGCGGAGAAGTGGCCGGCGTCGATCGCGCGCAGCTCGGCGGGCAGGTCGACCACCACCCAGTGGAAGAAGTCCACCCGCGGCAGGCTGGCCGGCACGGTGCGGCCTTCCTGGTTGACGTCGTCGCCCTGGCTCGGCACGTCGGGGTCGTGGCAGACGAGCACGAATGACTTCGTCCCCGCGGGCACGTCGGCCCACGACAGCTGCGGGTTGCGGTTGCCGCCCAGGCAGACGTGCCCTTCGTCGGCCGGGATGCAGAAGGCGAATTCGCCCGGGATGCGGGCGCCGTCGGTGAAGCTCTGGCTGGTGAGTTTCAAGTCATCCTCCTTGCGGTGTGATGTGGGTACGCGAACGCGCGCTTTCAAGGCGCGTCGCACAGGCAGTGCAGGTAGTGGTGGCGCGGATCGTTCCAGCGCAGCAGCGCGCGGGCGGCGCGCTCCACGTCCGCGGCCGCGGCGGCGAGCGGCGCG
>NZ_AMXD01000295.1 GCF_000310185.1 Thauera aminoaromatica S2
CACGTCAACGTCGGCACCATCGGCCACGTCGACCATGGCAAGACCACGCTGACCGCTGCGATCACCACCATCCTGTCGAAGAAGTTCGGCGGCGAGGCGAAGGCCTACGACCAGATCGACGCGGCGCCCGAAGAGAAGGCGCGCGGCATCACCATCAACACCGCGCACGTCGAGTACGAGACCGCGAGCCGTCACTACGCGCACGTCGATTGCCCGGGCCACGCCGACTACGTCAAGAACATGATCACCGGTGCCGCGCAGATGGACGGCGCGATCCTGGTGTGCTCGGCCGCCGACGGCCCGATGCCGCAGACGCGCGAGCACATCCTGCTGGCCCGTCAGGTCGGCGTGCCGTACATCATCGTCTTCCTGAACAAGTGCGACATGGTCGACGACGAAGAGCTGCTGGAGCTCGTCGAGATGGAAGTGCGCGAGCTGCTGTCGAAGTACGACTTCCCCGGCGACGACATCCCCATCGTCAAGGGTTCGGCGCTGAAGGCGCTCGAGGGCGACCAGTCGGACATCGGCGAACCGGCGATCTTCCGCCTGGCTGACGCGCTGGATAGCTACATCCCGACGCCCGAGCGTGCGATCGACAAGCCTTTCCTGCTGCCGATCGAAGACGTGTTCTCGATTTCGGGTCGCGGCACCGTGGTGACCGGTCGTGTCGAGCGCGGCATCGTGAAGGTCGGCGAGGAAATCGAGATCGTCGGCATCAAGCCGACGGTCAAGACCACCTGCACCGGCGTGGAGATGTTCCGCAAGCTGCTCGACCAGGGCCAGGCCGGCGACAACGTCGGCGTGCTGCTGCGCGGCACCAAGCGTGAAGACGTCGAGCGCGGTCAGGTGCTGTGCAAGCCGGGTTCGATCACCCCGCACACCCACTTCACCGGCGAGATCTACGTGCTGTCGAAGGAAGAGGGTGGTCGTCACACCCCGTTCTTCAACAACTACCGTCCGCAGTTCTACTTCCGCACCACCGACGTGACCGGTTCGATCTCGCTGCCCGAAGGCACCGAGATGGTCATGCCGGGCGACAACGTGTCGATCACCGTCAAGCTGATCGCCCCGATCGCCATGGAAGAAGGCCTGCGCTTCGCGATCCGCGAAGGTGGCCGTACCGTCGGCGCCGGCGTCGTCGCCAAGATCATCGAGTAAT
>NZ_AMXD01000296.1 GCF_000310185.1 Thauera aminoaromatica S2
GACGGCGAGCCGGGCCTGCAGGTAGCCGGGCGCACCCGGGCGTTTGCCGGCGGCGCTGCCGCCGGGCCGGGCTTGCGGGGTCCGCCCGGTCACGGCCTCGCCGGCGTGGTCCTGTCGGCTGGCAGGAGCGGTGGCCGCGGACGCGGGGGGGTTGTCCGGCGACTTGTGGGCAGGAGCCGTCTTGTCTGCCGGCGCGAGGCGTTGCGCGGTGGCGGCGGGGTGGTTCATGGCGCACTCCGTGCGTTCAGGAGCTGGGGTGGAGGTGTGCGGCCGATCTTGCGGTACTCCTCGAGCAGCGCCGCCACCAGCCGTTCCGCGGCGATCGGGCGGGCCGGGGCGCCGGCGCCCGCGTCCCCGACCGGATCGAGCGCGGCCGCCTGCAGCACGGCGTTGCGGATGTAGCCGCCGGGGAGCGTGCAATAGCTGGCAAGCTGGCGGCAAAGCGCGGCGTCGGGGGCGCGTCCTCCGAGATGCGACTCCCAGAGGCGCAGGCGTTCGTTCGCGCCCGGCGGAGGAAAATCGATGATCACGTCGAAGCGACGGGTGAAGGCGCTGTCGATGCGGCCGCGATTGTTGCTCGTCAGCACGACGATGCCTGGGTGCTGTTCAATGCGCGTGAGGAGGAAGTTGGTGAGCATGTTGGCGTAACGCTCGCCGGTCTCCTTGCCCTCGCTGCGGCGGCCGAAGAGGGCGTCCGCTTCATCGATCAGCAGGATCACGTCCAGAGCCGCGGCTTCGTCCAGCAGGCGTCCGAGGTTCTTCTCGGACTCTCCGATGTACTTGTTCATCACCGCGGACAGGTCCACGCGGAAGAGCGGTGCGCCGAGGATGGTCGCCAGCCGGCTTGCGGCGAGCGTCTTGCCGGCTCCGCTCTCGCCGCAGAACAGCGCCCGCACGCCGCGTGCCGGCTCGGCAAGACTGCTGCCGAGGCCGTCCGAGAGCGTTTCGCGCTGGCGGCAGCGCGCGACCAGGGCCGCGAAACGCTCGAGCAGGTCGTCGGGCAGCACCAGCGCATCGTGGGGCACTTCGCGTGCCACCGGCTGCGCGAGCTGGCGCAGGCGCTCGCTGCCGAAGCCGGCGCGCGCCCGGCGCAGGTGGCCGAGGCCGG
>NZ_AMXD01000297.1 GCF_000310185.1 Thauera aminoaromatica S2
CGGCGCCGCAGGCGACGCTGCTGCGGCTGCTGCAGGCCGTCGCCGTGGGCTGATGGCGCGCCCCGCCGCATCGCTCGCCACGCCGCTGCGCCACGCCGCCGACCGCTGGCTGTTCCGCATCGGCGCCCCGGAGCCCGCGCCGATCCGCCTCGGCCAACGCCGCATCTACGTGCTGCCGAGCGCCGCGGGCATCGGCTTCGCCTTCGCGCTGCTGGTGATGCTGATCGCGGCGATCAACTACAACCTGAGCCTCGGTTACGCGCTCGTGTTCACCCTCGGCGGCAGCGCCGCAGCGAGCATGGTGCACGCCTTCCGCAACCTCCATGGCCTGTCGATCCGCCCGGGGCGCTGCGCACCGGTGTTCGCGGGCGAGACTGCCGTGTTCTCCCTCCTGGTCGATAACCCCGCCCCGCGACGACGTCCTGCCTTGCGCCTCGCCGCGCACGGGCAATGGAGCGCATTCGCGCTCCCCCCCGCACAGGAAAGCGCCGTCACGCTGGCCTGCCCCGCGCTCCGGCGCGGCCGGCTCGCGCTCGGGCGCAGCGTGCTCGAGACGCACTGGCCGCTCGGCCTCATCCGCGCCTGGAGCGTGTTCGTCCCCGAGGCCGAGTGCCTGGTGCTGCCCACGCCGGAGTCCGATCCGCCGCCCCTGCCCCTCGATGCAGGCGGCGATGCCGACGGCGGCCGGCGCGCACGCGAGGGCGACGACGACTTCGCCGGCCTGCGCGCGCATCGCAGCGCCGACTCGCCGCGCCATGTGGCGTGGAAGGTGCTCGCGCGCGGAGGTCCGATGCTGACCAAGGAGTTCGCCGCCGGACAGGAGCGCGCGCTCCTGCTCGACTGGGAGCGTCTTCCAGCCGGACTCGACGACGAACGCCGGCTGTCGCGGCTCACCGCCTGGGTGCTCGCCGCCGAGCGCGAAGGCCTGCGCTACGCGCTCGCGCTGCCCGGCGTGCGCGTGCCTGCGGCGAACGGCAGCGCCCATCACGCACGCTGCCTGCGCCTGCTCGCACTCCATGGGCTTGCCGACGCAGCGGTGGAGGACGCAGCGTGAGCGCGGAGCGCCCGCCGCGCCTGGGCGGCCTCCTGCACCGCAGCG
>NZ_AMXD01000298.1 GCF_000310185.1 Thauera aminoaromatica S2
GGGGGGCGAAGGCGCCGGCGTCCGCGCGCACGCGCAAGGCGTCGAGCAGCTCGGCCTGCCAGCGCGCGCGATCCTCCAGCCAGGCCTCGGTCGTGGGCTGCAGCGCCCGGCTCCACGCCGCGATGCGCTCGCGCTGGGCCGGCGTCATGCGGCCGAACCAGCGCCGCAGGCGCTCCTCCATGCGCTCGACGCGGGCGGCATGCTGCGCGGACTCGTCGCCGGAGAGGAACTCCGCGCGCGCCTCCTCGCCACGGCGGACGAAGGCGGCGGCGAGCTCCTCCACCTGCTCGTCGCCCAGGCCGGCCGCCAGCCTGCGCAGCTCGGGCTCGAGTTCCCCGACGATCTCGCGCCAGAGCGCCTCTCCGCGCTCGAGGAAGCGTTCGAGCTGCGCAGGCTCGACGCGCTCGGCCGCCAGCGTCGCGTTCGCCGCACGCAGTAGGGCGACGTACTCGGGGAGGTGGCTGCGGCAGTGCCAGTCGAGCAGGCCGGCCAGACGGCGGTCGAATTCGCCACGCTGGCCGGCGTCGAGCGTGACGTAGTCGCGCAGATACCAAGGCAGCAGCCAGTCGAGCTGCGAGTACGCGAAACGCAGGCCGCAACCGACGAGCAGCAACGCGCTGCAGGCGATCAGGAAGAGACGGTGGAGCGCACGGGCGGACATGGGGCTTGTGACCGCACCGGCAGCGGGCAAGTTCGCCCGCTCCGTCCGCCCGCGCACGCCCCGCTCAGCGCGTCTCGCCGCGGGACTCGGCGCCCGACTCGCCGACGGTCTCGGCGGCCGCCCCCTCGGCACGACGGACGCGCTCCGCGGCATCCGCATCGGCGCCAGCACTTCCGGGTTCCTCGGCTCCGGCAGGTGCGGCGACCGACTCGGCTGCAGCCTTCTCCGCCTCGTCCGCAGACACTCCGGAAGTCGCCCCGACGCTTGGCGGGACGGATTCGGCGAGATCCTCCGCCTCCGGAACAGGGGCCGCATCCACCACGCTGACCGGCGCGGGCCCGACCACTGCATCCGCGCTCGATCCCGTCGGTTCCGCGGCGTCCGCACCCGCAACAGCGCCCGCC
>NZ_AMXD01000299.1 GCF_000310185.1 Thauera aminoaromatica S2
GGGAATGGGCGGCGGCGGTTGGGGACGGCCGTAATCGCGACTTGCGTCGCTCCCACAGTGGCAAGTCGCACGCGCCGCAATGTTTTGTAGGAGCGACGCAAGTCGCGATCTGGGCGGTGGGAATGGGCGACGGCGGTTGGGGACGGCCCCAATCGCGACTTGCGTCGCTCCCACAGTGGCAAATCGCACGCGCCGCAAGGTTTTGTAGGAGCGACGCAAGTCGCGATTACGGCGCCGGGAAATGGTGCTATATACCTTGTGTGTATAGCGCGCTGCGCGGACGACGGAGACAGGCGATGGGCATTGCGACAGGTTCGATTTTCGAGAACAACCGCACGCAGGCGGTGCGTCTGCCTGCGGAGACGCGGTTTCCGCCCGAGGTGCGCAAGGTGGCGGTGCGGGTGCGTGGGGTGGAGCGGATTCTGGCGCCGGTCGACAGGACCTGGGACAGCTTCTTCCTGGCGGCGGAGGGGGTGAGCGAGGACTTTCTGCCCGAGCGCGCCAGCCAGCAGCAGGACGAGCGCGAGGCGTTCTGATGCTGAAGTACATGCTCGACACGAACATCGCGATCTATGTGATCAAGCGCCGCCCGCCGCAGATGCTGGGCGTGTTCAACGAGCATGCGGGGCAGATGTGCATCAGCGCGGTGACGCTGGCCGAGCTGATCCACGGCGCCGAGAAGAGCGCGCGCAAGGCGCACAACCTGGTGCAGGTGGAGGATTTTGCGTCGCGTCTGGTGGTGCTGGCGTACCACGACAAGGCGGCCGCGCATTACGGCGACATCCGCGCCGACCTGGAGCGCAAGGGCACGCCGATCGGGGTGAATGACCTGCATATCGCAGGCCACGCGCGCAGTGAGGGGCTGGTGTTGGTGAGCAACAACGTGCGCGAGTTCGAACGCGTCGAGGGACTGCGGCTGGAGAACTGGGTGGATCGGGTCGGGGCTTGAATTTGCGGCTGGATCGCGACTTGCGTCGCTCCTACGGCAGCCCGCAGACGCCGCGATGTTTTGTAGGAGCGACGCAAGTCGCGATCCA
>NZ_AMXD01000300.1 GCF_000310185.1 Thauera aminoaromatica S2
AAACCGGCGGTTCGGCCGCAGCGCGCGAGCCGCAGGCGGTCGAGCGCGCGGATGCGGCGGCGGCGGCTGCGGGGGCCGTGGGTGAGAGCCGTCTGATCGTCGGTCCCGAGGTGAAGCTCAAGGGCGCCGAGATCCTCGACTGCGATACCCTGGTCGTGGAGGGGCGGGTCGAGGCGACGATGGACAGCCGCGTGTTGCGCATCGCCGAAAAGGGCGCCTTCAAGGGCACGGTCGGCATCGACATCGCCGAGATCCACGGCCATTTCGAGGGTGAGCTCACCGCCCGCAAACAGCTGCTGATCCACGCCGGCGGGCGGGTGAGCGGCAAGATCCGCTACGGCAAGATCCTCATCGAGGAGGGGGGCGAGCTGTCTGGCGACGTGCAGTCGCTGGGCGCCGCGGGCAAGGAGCTGCGTGCGATCGACGACAAGCCGAGGGCGCTCGCCGCGGTGGCGGGCTGAGCGGGTCGGCAGGGGGCAGGTCCCGGCATGGCAGCGGACGTGTCCGCGCATGGCGCGAGCCGTGCGGTGCTGCGTGGAGGGGCGGTAGTGCCCCTCGTGAGCGCGATGCCCTGGTGGGGTCAGCGCGCCGTCGTGGCGCCGCTTTGCGGCTGGGAAGCGCCCGCGGAGGCAAGCTGCTGCGGCGTCCAGGTCCAGTGCCTTTCCCAGGCGGCGCGGACCAGGTTGGGGTAGTCCGGCTTGCCCAGGCTGCCGTTGTAGCGTCCCAGCGCACGGAAGAGGTTGCCTTTCTCGATGTCGAGGTAGTGGCGCAGGATGGTGCAGCCGTAGCGCAGGTTGGTGCGCATGTGGAAGAGGTTGTCGTCCTCGCGGCCGATGACCTTGATCCAGAACGGCATCCCCTGCATGTAGCCGCGCGCGCCCGCCGAGGAGATCGCGTACTTGCGGAAGGCGCTCTCGACCTGGATCAGACCGAGCACCAT
>NZ_AMXD01000301.1 GCF_000310185.1 Thauera aminoaromatica S2
GCGTTCTGGCCGAAGCGCGCCATCACGATGCCCGAGGCCACCTCGCCCTCGCCGTTGAGCTCGGCGATGCCGCGCCGCTCGGCCGGCACCAGCTCGACGCGGGCGACGTCGCCCACCCGCACCGGGGTGCCGCGCTCGGCCTTGAGCACGATGCCGGCGATGTCGTCCACGCTGCGCAGGTAACCACGCCCGCGCACCATGTATTCCTTCTCGGCGAGCTCCACCACGCGGCCGCCGACGTCGCGGTTGGAGGCGCGGATCGCCTGCGTGACCGCATCGAGCGTGATGCCGTAGCCCGCCAGGCGCAGCGGATCGACCGTGACCTGGTACTCGCGCACGAAGCCGCCGATGCTGGCGACCTCCGACACGCCCTGCGCCTTGGTGAGCTGGTAGCGCACGTACCAGTCCTGCAGGCTGCGCGTGTCGGCCAGGCTCATGTCCTTGCCGAGCACCGCGTACTGGTACACCCAGCCCACGCCGGTCGCGTCCGGGCCGATCTGCGGCGCCACGCCCTGCGGCAGGCGGCCGGCAGCGGTGCTCAGGTACTCGAGCACGCGCGAGCGCGCCCAGTAGATGTCGGTGCCGTCCTCGAAGATCACATACACGTAGGACGCGCCGAACATCGAGAAGCCGCGCACCACCTTGGCGCGCGGCACCGCCAGCATGGAGGTGGTGAGCGGATAGGTGACCTGGTCCTCGACCACCTGCGGCGCCTGGCCGGGATAGTCGGTGTAGACGATCACCTGCACGTCGGACAGGTCGGGCAGCGCGTCGAGCGGCGTGTGCTTGACCGCATACACGCCACCACCGATCAGGAACAGCGTGGCCAGCAGCACCAGGAAGACGTTGCG
>NZ_AMXD01000302.1 GCF_000310185.1 Thauera aminoaromatica S2
CGGCGTCCAGCCGGGCGCGCTGCGCGGCCTGCCAGGCGGTGTCGGCGAGCGCGTGGTGCGCCGCCCAGCGTGCCGGACCGGCCAGCGTCCACGGCCCGAGGCGTTCGGCGAGCGCCGTGCGGACCTCGGTGGGTGCGAACACGAAGCCCACGCGCGCCCCGGCCAGACCGAAAAACTTGCCCAGCGAGCGCAGCACCACCAGGCCGGGGCGACCGGCGAGCGGCACCAGGCTGTGCGCAGGCGTGGTGTCGGCGAAAGCCTCGTCCACCACCAGCCAGCCGCCGCGGCGGGCGAGCCGGGCATGCCAGTCGAGCAGGCGATCGCGGTCGAAATGCACGCCGGTCGGGTTGTTGGGCTGCACCAGCACCACCACGTCGCTGTCGTCGATCGCACCCTCGACCTCCTCCGCGTCGATCGACCGTGGCCGGCGCTCGCGCCAGGCGTGGGCGTGCTCGGCGTAGCCTGGCGCCAGCAGGCGGACGCGTGCGCCGGGCAGGACCGCCGGCAGGGCCTGGATCGCCGGCTGAGAACCCGCCACCGCGAGCAATTCGGCGCTGCCGTAATAGCGCGCGGCGGCTTCGTCCAGGCCGTCGTCGTCCTCGGGCAGGCGCTGCCAGGCCGTCTCCGGCACCGGCGGCACCGGATAGGCCCACGGGCTGATCCCGGTGGACAGGTCCATCCAGTCGGCAAGCGCGATACCGTAGTGCTCGGCGGCGCGGCGCAGGCGGCCGCCGTGCTCAAGCACCGCCGCCTCCCGCCAGCGTCGTCGCGACGCCGAGGACCGCGGTCAGCCCCAGCCACAGCAGCGCACCACGCCGCACCAGGGCTACCG
>NZ_AMXD01000303.1 GCF_000310185.1 Thauera aminoaromatica S2
ACAGCGCAGGCGCGCCAGGCCGCGCCTGCGCTGGCGAGTGCGGGGCCGGCCGATTCCAGCAGCGCGAGCGCGGGCAGTGCCTCGGCGAGGGTGGCCTCGAAGCGCCGGGCGAGTGCCGGCTCGCCCAGCACCTCGTACTGGCGCGCGCTGCGTTCGAGGTTCACGCTGCGTTCGCGGAGCTGACGCGCCGCGGCGCTGAGGGCGAGCGCGCGCTGCTTGTCCTCCTGGATCGCGCGCACGACCGTTTCCATGCCGCGCCAGCCGCCCGCGACGGCGGCGGCCAGGCTGGCGGTGATCAGCAGGAAGCTCGCGAGCAGGATGCTGCGAAAGGAGAGGTGATGCATGCAGGGAGGGGGTTGAGCATCGCAGCGGAGTGCTGCGCCGGGGTCGCCGAGTCTAGGACGGCGCGCGCGGTCGCAGCGTCGCGCAAGTGCAAGACGAAGTAAGCGGCGGGTATCGGTGTCGCCGCCGAGCGACAGCGGGGAGGCCTTGTTCCCCGGAGGCTTGCGCCCGATCTCGGGATGCGGTGTCGGGGACGGGCGACGGTTTCCCCGCGCGTGCGCCCACGTACCGCCCGGGTCGGTGCGCCAAGTGCCCGCAGGCAAAAGGAAAAGGTCCTTTGGCATGGCGGTTGCTGAAGGGGCTGGAGAGCGCAGCGCCGTCGCTGCGCCGGACTCCAGGAGAGAACATGTTCAACAAGCCCAATCTGTTCCACGGCACCGGCGAGGTGTCCGCCCAGCGCAACGCCCAACGCATGGCAGGCACGAACGTTGCCGCGGTGCCCGTGACGCCGCCGGCCGAAACCGGCGGTTCGGCCGCAGCGCGCGAGCC
>NZ_AMXD01000304.1 GCF_000310185.1 Thauera aminoaromatica S2
CGCCCGGCCGCGGCGACCGCGATCGTGCCCGCCGCCGTGGCGCCCGCGCGCGCCGAGGCCATGGCCGAGACCACCGACCGCATCATCGCGCTCGGCACCTCCACCGGCGGCACCCAGGCCCTCGAGGCGGTGCTGCGCGGCCTGCCGCGCACCGTGCCCGGCATCGTCGTGGTGCAGCACATGCCGGAGAAGTTCACCGCGATGTTCGCCCAGCGCCTCGACCAGGTGTGCGCCCTCGAGGTGCTCGAGGCCCGGGACGGACAGCGCGTCCTCCCCGGACGGGTGCTCATCGCACCCGGCGGGCGCCACATGACGGTGCGGCGCAGCGGCGCGCAATACCTCGTCGAGGTGCGCGACGGCCCGCCGGTGAACCGCCACCGCCCCTCGGTCGACGTGCTCTTCCGCTCGGTCGCCCGCTGCGCCGGGCGCAACGCGCTTGGCGTGATCATGACCGGCATGGGCGACGACGGCGCCCGCGGCCTGCGCGAGATGTTCGACGCCGGCGCCCAGACCATCGCCCAGGACGAGGCCAGCTCCGTGGTCTTCGGCATGCCCAAGGAAGCCATCCGCCTCGGTGCGGCCACCCGCATCCTCGCGCTCCAGGCCATCGGCCCCGCCATCGAGCAATACACCCGCGCCAGCTGAGCCCCCGCCCCGCGGTGCGACGTTTCCGCAGGAGCGACGCGGGACGGCGACCCCCCCGCCGCGCGTCCTCGCCGTCCCGCACGCAGCGATCGCGACTTGCGTCGCTCCTACGGTGCGGCTGCGGGTGCGCGCTGGTTTCTGTGGGAGCGACGCGAGTCGCGATCGGGCGGTTCGGCGGCG
>NZ_AMXD01000305.1 GCF_000310185.1 Thauera aminoaromatica S2
GCCGACGGCGCCGCGCCGGCGCGGCTCCTCGGCGGCGCCGACCTCGACCTCGCGGTGGCGCGCGGCGCGGCCTACTACGGCTACGTGCGCCGCGGACGCGGGGTGCGCATCCGCGGCGGCACCGCGTGCGCCTACTACGTCGGCATCGAGTCCTCGATGCCCGCCATCCCGGGCATGGAGCCGCCGCTCGAGGCGCTGTGCGTCGCGCCCTTCGGCATGGAGGAGGGCAGCGAGGCCGCCCTGCCCGCGCAGGAGTTCGGCCTGGTCGTCGGCGAGCCGGTGCGCTTCCGCTTCTTCGGCTCCTCGGTGCGCCGCCAGGACGAGGTCGGCACCCTGCTCGACTTCTGGCAGCCCGACGAGCTGCAGGAGCTCGAGGAGATCGAGGCCACCCTTCCCACCGAAGGCCGCCGCCCCGGCGAGGTCGTGCGCGTGAAGCTGCACGCCCGCGTCACCGAGACCGGCACGCTCGAGCTCGAGGCCCTGCCGGTGGACGGCAGCGCACGCTGGAAGGTGCAGTTCGACGTGCGCGGCACCGCCGAGGCCTGAGGTCGCTCGCGTGGCGACGCGCTACACCGTCGGCATCGACCTCGGCACCAGCAACACCGTGGTCGCCTTCGCCGCAGAGGGCGAGGACCGCATCCAGGTGCTGGAGATCGAGCAGCTCGTCGGCCGCGGCGAGCTCGCCGCGCGCACGCTGCTGCCCTCGGTGCGCTACCACCCCGCCGCGGGCGAGCTCGACCCCGCCACGCTGCGCCTGGTCGCGAGCGCCGGAGAGGGGCAGGGCGCGCCGCCGGCGGTGCTC
>NZ_AMXD01000306.1 GCF_000310185.1 Thauera aminoaromatica S2
GGGCGCGGCCGCCGCGGCCGCCGCCGAGGCCGCGGCCAGCCGGCTGCCCGAGCGCATCCGCAACAGCGCGGTGAGCGCCTCGATCGGCATCGGCGCGGTGGCCACCGTGCTGGTGTCCTCATGGCAGGCGATCGACGGCGCGATCGGCGCCCTGGCCGAGGAACGCAAGACCGAACGCGCCGCGATCCTGAAGATCACCGAGGACTGGGCCGCCCTGCCCGGACGCGACCGCTGCTCGACGACACTCATGAGCGAGGAGCATCCGAAGCTCACCGCGCTGGCAGGCAGCTTCCTGCACCATGCGGACGCGTTGTGCGCCCGACGGGAGGCCGACTGGCTCGCGGAATCCAGCCTGGTGCAGGAGATCTTCGACGAGGTTGCCGAGCGCTGCGGCCTGGTCGAGACGCGCATGCGCAGCCGCGCGTGCGCCGCGCTCCTCGTCGCCAACACCCGCCCGGACGCCGGGGGCGCCGAATGGCCACAGATCTGCTTCGCCGGGCGCCCGGCCGCACCGGCCAAGACCAGGCTGCCGACTTACTGGGCCTACCGCTACGGCTTCGAGGCACAGCGGGGCAAGTCCGCACACCCGGCCGACTCCTTCGCCGAGGCACGCGAGTTCGCCCGGGAGGAACACAACGCCGCGCTGGCCTGCCCCACCGTGGCGCTCGCCGGCGAA
>NZ_AMXD01000307.1 GCF_000310185.1 Thauera aminoaromatica S2
GTCGAGGAGGCGGTGCGGCTGAAGGAAGCGGGCGTGGCCACCGAGGTGGTGGCGGTGTCCTGCGGCGTGGGCGCCTGCCAGGAGACCCTGCGCGCGGCGATGGCGATCGGTGCCGACCGCGGCATCCTGGTCGAGACCGATGTCGAGCTGCAGCCGCTGGCGGTGGCCAAGCTCCTGAAGGCGGTGTGCGACAAGGAGCAGCCGCAGCTGGTGATCTGCGGCAAGCAGGCGATCGACGACGACGCCAACCAGACCGGCCAGATGCTGGCGGCGCTGGCGGGCTGGCCGCAGGCGACCTTCGCGTCCAAGGTGACGCTGGCCGACGGGAAAGCCGCGGTGACGCGCGAGATCGACGGCGGCCTCGAGACCCTGTCGGTGAAGCTGCCGGCGGTGATGACCACCGACCTGCGCCTGAACGAGCCGCGCTACGCGACGCTGCCCAACATCATGAAGGCCAAGAAGAAGCCGCTCGACACCGTGAAGCCGGCCGACCTGGGCGTGGATGTCGCGCCGCGTCTGGCCACGCTGAAGGTCGCCGAGCCGCCCAAGCGCAGCGCCGGCGAGCGCGTGGCCGACGTGGCCCAGCTGATCGACAAACTCAAGAACGTTGCGAAGGTGATCTGAACATGGCCATTCTCGTCATTGC
>NZ_AMXD01000308.1 GCF_000310185.1 Thauera aminoaromatica S2
GGGGGTGCGCCCGCCGCTCGCGTCGAGCACGCGCACGTCGATACGCCGAAAAAGTGCGTTGGGCGTGCCGCTCACTTTCTCCTCCCAGCGCATCCTCATGCGCGCCTGCTCGGCTTCGCCGCTGTACTCGCCGATCTCCGGCCAGGCCGCAGTGGCACGGTGCATTGCCAGGCGGTTCTGCGCGACCCAGCTCGCCAGGGTGTGCTCGCGCAGGGCTGCGGTGGACTGCGCGGTCGCGCCCATCGCGCGCAATGCCGACACCAGTGCGATTGCCACGATCGCGAGCGCGACCAGGGTCTCGAGCAGCGTGAAGCCGCGCGTGCGTCCGGCGTTGCGAGGGCGAGCCCGATTGCGATTCGGCGCCGGAGTCATCGTGCGGCCTCCGCGCCCGGCCGACGCTCCACACGACCGTCGATGCGGCCGGCGATGCGGTAGCGCATGCCCTCTTCGGCCAGTTCCAGCTCGAAGGCCGGCGCGCGCGTGCCGAAGACGATCCTCCGCCCGCCCCTGCCTTCCGCGACCGGGGCGGCGAGCGACTCCCCCGCGGGGGGCGCGACCGCGCCGGGGAGCGACGTTGCGCCCGAATC
>NZ_AMXD01000309.1 GCF_000310185.1 Thauera aminoaromatica S2
CCGAGCGCCTCCGCGGCACCGCCGGCGAGGTCGAGGAAGGCCTGCCAGTAGGCTTCGGCGTCGGCGAAGTGGCAGGAGAAGGTGCAGGGGCGGATGTCGATGTCGTCGAAGCCGGCCGCCGCGAGCGTGGCGGACAGCACTTCCGCCTCGCCGTAGCGGAACACCGAGGGGCGCGACACCTTGGGCGGCGGCAGCAGGCGGGCGATGGTGTCCTGAGCGCGGTGGATCAGCGGCACGGACTCGCGCACGCCCCACACCGACAGTGCCACCCGTCCGCCGGGCATGAGCACGCGGTGCATTTCGGCGAGCGCGCGCTCGGGGTGCGGGAAGATGAACAGCGCCAGCCCGGCGAGCACGCGGTCCATGCTGGCGTCGGCGAGGCACAGCTGTTCGGCGTCGGCGGCGGCGAAGCACGGAGCGTCGGCGTGTTCGCCGCAGCGACGCGCGCCTTCGGCGAGCATGCCCTCGGCGATGTCGGTGGCGAGCACGCTGCCGCCGGGGGCGACGCGCAGCGCGGCCTGGCCGGCGAGCAGGCCGGGGCCGCTGGCGAGGTCGAGCACGCGCTGGCCGGGGGCGAG
>NZ_AMXD01000310.1 GCF_000310185.1 Thauera aminoaromatica S2
GCGTCTCCTTCCGCTGGAAGGACTATCGCGCCGAGGGGCGCACCCGCCACAAGACGATGACGCTCACCGCCGGGGAGTTCATGCGCCGTTTCCTGCTGCACGTGCTGCCGTGCGGCTTCCACCGCATCCGGCACTACGGACTGCTCGCCAACGCGGGACGGCGGCAGCACCTGGCACGTGCGCGGGAACTGCTTGGCGCAACGCCTCCAGACGAGCCATGCACCATCGCCTCGGCGCCGGAAGCCACCGCGCTGTCGACCACGCCCACCACCGGCTTCGTGTGTCGCTGCTGTGGATCGGTGATGCGCGTGATCGAAACCTTTGCTCGGGGTGCGACGATCCGCGCGCCACCACTCCGTGGGGTGACCTCATGATCGGGCATCGCTTCCACGCCCGCAGCCTTCCGCCAGCACCCGTTCGGACGGGCCTGGTCAAGACCCGCTGCGCCCGCCACTGGCATTCACATCACAAGCCGCGCCGCGCGGACCTCGCCCGCGCAACCGAGGGCGGGCAACGCCTTCACGCAACACGCGGCGCCTGGCGCAGCACCACGCACATCGCGTACCTGC
>NZ_AMXD01000311.1 GCF_000310185.1 Thauera aminoaromatica S2
GCCGCGCGTCGGCGCACCGGGCCGGTCGCCGCCGGCGAGCAGCCCGGCCGCCGCCAGCCCGGCGAGGCCCACCACGAGGATCTCGCCGAGCGTGTCGAGCGCGCGGAAGTCCACCAGGATCACATTCACCACGTTGGCGCCGTGGCCGCCCGGCAGGCTGTTGTCCAGGTACCAGCGCGCGATGTCGCCGGGCAGCGGCTGGCTCACCGTGGTCAGCATCATCGCCGCCACCACCGCGCCGATCACGATCGCCACCACGGCGTGGAAGCGCTTCGCCGCCGGCTTGCGCGAACCCACCAGGCGGGTCGGCGGCAGGCGGCGCAGCACCAGGGCGAGGAAGATCACCGTCAGGGTCTCGACCATCAGCTGCGTGATCGCCACGTCGGGCGCGCGCGCGCGCGGCGAGGAAGAACAGCGCCATGCCCAGCCCGCTCGCCCCCAGCGTGGCGACCAGCGCGACGCGGCCGGGGCTCACTGCGGCGGCGGCCGCGCCCGCGACCG
>NZ_AMXD01000312.1 GCF_000310185.1 Thauera aminoaromatica S2
GTGGTCGCGGCGCGGATGCACGACCATGTAGTTGCGGCTCGGCATGTGGCAGTCGACGCACTGGCTGCCGGCGCCGCCGCGGTGGAAGTGATGCGAGGGCGCGTCGTAGTCCTTCGCCTGCAGGCCGGGGAAGCGGCCGCGGTCGGGCGCGGGATTGTGGCAGGCGGTGCACAGCGCGTTGCCTTCCGCGCGCAGGCGACCGCGGTGAGGGTCGTGGCAGTCGGTGCAGGCCACGCCCGCCTGGTACATGCGGCTCTGGCGGTAGGAGCCGTACTCGAAGACCTCGTCGAGCTGCTGGCCGTCGGCGTGGTAGAGGCCGGGGCGCAGGTTGTCGGGGATGAACTGGTCGAACAGGGGCGCGCCGGCCACGGCGTCCTCGACCAGCCGGGTGCGGCGCGCGTGGCAGGTGGCGCACTGGTCGACCTGGGCGTGCGCGCCGGCGAGCGCCCGGTTCGGGGTGGGCAGCGGCGCCTGGCCGCGCTCGCCCG
>NZ_AMXD01000313.1 GCF_000310185.1 Thauera aminoaromatica S2
TGCCGAAGCCGGCGCGCGCCCGGCGCAGGTGGCCGAGGCCGGGCGCCTCGCCGCGCACCCTGGCGTCGAGGCGCATGCGCCCGGCGAGGGTGCGCACGCTCGGGCCGTCAAGGAGCGCATGCTCGGCGAAGCTGCACAGGCGGTCCTCGTCGAGGCAGGGGCTGCCGTCCCCGTCCTCGCTGGCGAGGGCTTCGCGCCAGGCCTCGCGGCGTTCCTGGGCGCTGAGCGGGGGAAGGTCGATCTCGATCAGTGCGGACGCCTCGATCGCGCCGTCGCGGCCGCCGACCAGCAACATGGGGACGGCGAGCGCGGGATGCTCGGGAAGGACGTGGCGTTCGCCGGGCCCGAGCTCGAGGGTCAGCACCGGCAGCCAGCCTGCATAGCGGCAGGCGGCGGCGAGGGCGGGCTGGCGTGTCCAGGTCGCCGCCTCCATTTGCAGCGGCGGGCGTCCCGCCGCCGCTGCCAGGCGCGCGGCGGC
>NZ_AMXD01000314.1 GCF_000310185.1 Thauera aminoaromatica S2
TTTGTTGTTTTTTCTTGACGTCAGGATTTGGTTGTCTATAATGCGCACCTCTTCCAGCGCAGCGGTGCTTGAGTTCAGGCGCAGCGGGGCGGGAAGGGAGAGGCAGTCGGGTGTTGCGGGTCTTGTTGTTCCGTGTTTTTGGCGGGGCGGCGCAAAAAAAGATTCGCGAGATGCTTGACAGGGCGATGTAGGTTCTACATAATCTCGCTTCTTCGCTGCGGCAACGCAGCGATTCTTTAAAAACTTGGACAACCGATAAGTGTGGGTGCTTGGTTGTTGTGGTCGGCGACTTTGGTCGCATAGGTATCACAATGA
>NZ_AMXD01000315.1 GCF_000310185.1 Thauera aminoaromatica S2
GCGCCTGAACTCAAGCACCGCTGCGCTGGAAGAGGTGCGCATTATAGACAACCAAATCCTGACGTCAAGAAAAAACAACAAAAAACCTCTCCGACCAATCCAGGAACACCCGCACCAGCACACCAGCCCCAAGCACCACGCCGCGCAAAACCACAGGCCATCCACGCCAAGCACACTCGACCTGCGTCGCCCTCGCACGACGCCAACCAAAGAAATCCCCGCCCCCC
>NZ_AMXD01000316.1 GCF_000310185.1 Thauera aminoaromatica S2
GTTTCAATCCACGCGCCCACGGGGGGCGCGACGCTGGCGAACCTACGGCCGCACCGCCGGCATCACCGTTTCAATCCACGCGCCCACGGGGGGCGCGACGTATGTGTCAGCCTGGGACTGCGACACCGTGGCCGTTTCAATCCACGCGCCCACGGGGGGCGCGACGCTGGCGAACCTACGGCCGCACCGCCGGCATCACCGTTTCAATCCACGCG
>NZ_AMXD01000317.1 GCF_000310185.1 Thauera aminoaromatica S2
CCATGCCGCCCTTGCCGCCGCGCATTGCCTGCGGAATCGCCCGGTCGCGACTCGCGTCGCTCCCACGAAAACCATCGCGCTGGTCGTGCGCCGGCGCCAGATCGCCCACGGCGTTTCCCGTGGGAGCGACGCAAGTCGCGATATCGACCATGCCGCCCTTGCCGCCGCGCATTGCCTGCGGAATCGCCCGGTCGCGACTCGCGTCGCTCC